>JAICKK010000001.1 GCA_025927955.1 Nocardioidaceae bacterium | reverse complement strand
GGACGCAGGGCCACGACAAGATGCAGTCCCTGCTGCAGGCGCACCCCAAGATCTCGGGTGTGATCGCCGGCAACGACGAGATGGCTCTCGGTGCGATCGCCGCGCTGAAGGAGGCCGGCAAGCTCAAGCAGGTCAAGGTCGGCGGTTTCGACGGGTCGCCCGACGCGGTCGACGCGATCAAGAAGGGCGAGCTGCAGTACACCGTCCTCCAGCCGGTCGCGACCTTCGCCAAGAAGGCGGTCGACGAGGCCGACCACTACCTCAAGACCGGCAAGACCGGCGCGTCCGCGGAGAAGCAGGCCTTCGACTGCATCCTCATCACCAAGGCGAAGGTGAACGACTTCAGCGGTCCGTTCACGCTCAAGCAGTAGAACCACGTGGTCGCCCCGGGCCCACCCCGGGGCGGCCACCACCATCCCTCCATCTGCCAGGTCCGACCGAGGAAGGGAAGTCATGAGCTACCTCCTGAACGACCCTGCCGAGTTCGCGGACGAGATGACCGACGGGTTCGTCGCCGCGAACGCCGCTCTGGTGCGCAGGGTCGAGGGCGGGGTCGCGCGGCGGACCCGCACCCCGGCGGGTCAGGTCGCGGTCGTCGTGGGCGGCGGGTCGGGCCACTACCCGGCTTTCGCCGGGCTCGTGGGCAGGGGACTCGCGCACGGGGCGGCGATGGGCAACGTGTTTGCCTCACCGTCCGCCCAGCAGATCCGCACGGTCGCCCGGGCGGTGGCGTCCGACGCGGGTGTGCTGTTCTGCTACGGCAACTACGCCGGTGACGTGCTGAACTTCGACCAGGCCCAGGAACGGCTCCGCGCCGACGGCATCGCGTGCCGGACCGTGACCGTCACCGACGACGTCTCCAGCGCCGGCGAGGGCGAGCGCCACAAGCGACGCGGTGTCGCCGGTGACCTCGTGGTCTTCCGCGCGGCGGCCTGGGCTGCGGAGCAGGGACGTTCCCTCGAGGACGTCGCGGCGCTCGCGAGCCGCGCGAACGACCGGACCCGCACCCTCGGGGTCGCCTTCTCCGGCTGCACGCTCCCGGGCGCCCGCGAGCCGCTGTTCACCGTCCCCGCGGGCCGGATGGCCGTCGGCATGGGCATCCACGGAGAGCCCGGCCTCGAGGAGACGTCGATGCCCACGGCCGACGAGCTCGCCGAGCTGCTGGTCGCACGAGTGCTCGCCGAACGCCCCGAGCCCGCGGATGACCAGCACGGGGCCCGCGTCGCCGTGATCCTCAACGGCCTCGGCTCGGTGAAGTCCGAGGAGCTGTTCGTCACCTACCGCCGGGTCGCCTCGTTGCTCGACGGTGCAGGGCTCAGCGTGGTCGCCCCGGAGGTCGGCGAGCTGGTGACCAGCTTCGAGATGGCCGGCGTCTCGCTCACCCTGTGCTGGCTCGACGACGAGCTGGAGGAGGCCTGGACGTCGCCCGCCGAAGCGCCGGCCTACCGTCGGGGAGCCCTCGAGCCGCTCGACCGCGAGGAGGCGGCCAGCGAGGACGCGGCCACCCACGTCCCCGCCCCAAGGGCGAGCGCGGAGTCACAGGAGGCTGCGCAGGTGGTGGTGGTCGCGCTGCGCGCGGTCGCCGGCACCGTCGACGAGAACGCCGACGAGCTGGGACGGCTGGACGCCGTCGCCGGTGACGGCGACCACGGGATCGGCATGCAGCGCGGTGCCACCGCCGCGCTGCGGGCCGCACAGCGAGCAGCCGAGGCCGGTGCCGGAGCGGGAACCACCCTGCGGACGGCGGGCGACGCGTGGGCCGACCGCGCCGGCGGCACCTCCGGCGCCCTGTGGGGCGCGGCGCTGCGTGCGCTCGCGGACGAGACCGGCGACGACACGAGGCCCGATGCGGCGGGTGTCGCCTCCGGCGTCCGCAGTGCGGCAGAGACGGTGGCACGTCTGGGCAAGGTGACGGCGGGCGACAAGACGATGCTGGACGCGATCATGCCGTTCGCCGAGCAGCTGCGTCGACGCGTCGCGGAGGGCGCGCCGCTCGCAGACGCCTGGCGTGCCGCGGCAGGGACGGCGACCGCGGCCGCCGAGGCGACCGCGGACCTGCTCCCGCGCGCGGGACGGGCCCGTCCGCACGCGGAGAGGAGCCTCGGCACCCCGGACCCCGGTGCCGTGTCGTTCGCCTTGGCCGTCACCGCTGTCGGCGGCGTGCTCGACGACCGCCCGGCCGTGCGGGACGCGTGAGATGGCCGTCGCCGCGGAGCCCCCGCGCACCGACTCGCGCCAGACCCGGCAGCTGGCGAGGCAGCGCGCGATCGCCGACGTGGTCATCGCGGAGGGCACCGTGCGCATCGAGCAGCTCGTCGAGCGGTTCGGGACCAGCCTGATGACGGTGCACAGGGATCTCGACGAGCTCGAGAACCGTGGCATCCTGCGCAAGGGCCGCGGGGTCGCGACCGCCACCTCCACCAGCCTCATCGAGTCCAGCGACGTCTACCGCTCGAGCCGGCAGCTCGCGGAGAAGGAGGCGCTGGCCCTGGCGGCGATGGACTTCGTCGAGCCGAACCAGGCGATCTTCCTCGACGACTCGACCACGGTGCTCCACATGGCCAAGCACCTGCCCGCCAAGACGCCGCTGACCGTGATCACCAACGTCCTGACGCTCATCAACGAGCTGAGCAACGTGCGCGGCATCACGCTCCTCGCGCTCGGTGGCGAGTACTACAACTGGTGCAGCGCGTTCATGGGCCGGATGACCACCGAGGCCATCGCCAACCTGCGTGCGGACACCGCGATCATGTCCACGTCGGCCATCACCGACGACGTCGCCTTCCACCAGACCGTCGCGACCGTCGACACCAAGAGAGCCATGTTCGACTCGGCCAGAACCCGGATCCTGCTGGCCGACCACACGAAGTTCGAGAGGCGTGCCCTCCACGCGATCGTTCCGCTCTCGGCGTTCGACACGGTGGTCGTCGACGCCGGCACGCATGCCGAGCACGTCAGGCGCCTGCGCTCCAAGGGCATCCACGTCGTCGTCGCACCGGTGGGCGGCGGCCGCCACCGGAGCAGGGGCGATCGGACCGCCGACCCGCAGCCATGACTGCACAGACCCTTCGCCGTCACCCACAACCTCAGCACCGCAAGGGAAGGAACCGCCCATGACCACCACCCAGACAGCTACGCACCACCCGAGCGCGGGCACCGGGATCCCCGACATGATGCAGGCCGTCATCTGTCACGGGCCGGAGGACTACCGGCTGGAGGAGGTGGCGGTTCCTCAGCCGGGCGCCGGCCAGGCGCTCGTCCGCGTGGAGGCCACCGGCATCTGCGCCAGCGACCTGAAGTGCTACCACGGCGCCGCCAAGTTCTGGGGTGACGCCAACCGGCCCGCGTGGGCCGAGACGGAGGTCATCCCCGGGCACGAGTTCGTCGGTGAGGTGGTCCAGCTCGACGACGAGGCCGCGGAGCGCTGGGGCATCGGCGTCGGCGACCGCGTGGTCTCCGAGCAGATCGTCCCCTGCTGGGAGTGCCGGTACTGCCTGCGCGGCGAGTACTGGATGTGCGCCCCGCACAGCCTCTACGGATTCAAGCGCCGGCACCCGGGCGGCATGGCGTCGTACATGCTGTTCCCGGTCGAGGCGCTCGTCCACAAGGTCAGCAAGGACCTGCCGCCCGCGCACGCCGCGTTCACCGAGCCCCTGTCGTGTGCCCTGCACGCGGTGGAGCGGGCGAGCATCCGCTTCGAGGACGTCGTCCTCGTCGCCGGCTGCGGTCCGATCGGGCTCGGCATGATCGCCGGCGCGGTCGCCAAGAGCCCCGCCGCGGTGGTGGCGCTCGACATGTCGGAGCGGAAGCTGGAGCTGGCGCGCAAGTGCGGCGCGACGCACACCGTCAACATCACCGAGCAGGACCCGGTGCAGGTGGCCAAGGACCTGACCGACGGGTACGGCGCCGACGTCTACCTCGAGGGCACCGGCCATCCCGCCGCCGTGGGTCAGGGCCTCAACGCCCTGCGCAAGCTCGGCAGGTACGTCGAGTACAGCGTCTTCGGCTCGGACGTGACCGTGGACTGGAGCATCATCAGCGACGACAAGGAGCTCGACGTCCTGGGCGCGCACCTCGGCCCGCACTGCTGGCCGGCCGCGATCCGGATGCTCGAGTCGAGGGTGCTGCCCATGGACGAGATCTGCTCCCACCAGCTTCCGCTCGACCGGTTCCAGGAGGGTCTCGACCTCGTGGCGGCCGGCACGGAGTCGGTCAAGGTCACCCTCATCCCGGCCTGATGCGTCGGCAGCCGGTCGACTCCTCATGACAAGGCCCGAAAGGACGCTCGCATGACCCGCCTCTTCGACGACCCGGCAACCTTCACCGAGGACATGCTGGTCGGCTTCCTCGACGCGAACCGACGCTACGTGTCCGCCGTACCCGGCGGCGTGGTGCGGGCCACCCGGACCCGGCCCGGCAAGGTCGCGGTGGTCGTGGGCGGTGGCTCGGGCCACTATCCGGCCTTCTGCGGGATCGTGGGGCCCGGGTTCGCCGACGGTGCCGTGGTGGGCAACGTCTTCACCTCCCCCTCGGCCGCCGATGCGGCCTCGGTGGGCAGGGTCGCCGACGGTGGTGCCGGCGTGGTGTTCAGCACCGGCAACTACGCCGGTGACGTGATGAACTTCACCCAGGCCGTCGAACGGCTCGGCGACGAGGGCGTCGAGGCACGCTACGTCCTGGTCACCGACGACATCGCCAGCGCATCCGCGGACGAACGGTCGAAGCGGCGAGGCATCGCCGGCGACTTCACGGTCTTCAAGGCGATGTCGGCCGCCGCCGAGGCGGGCTACGACCTGGACGGGGTAACGCGGGTCGGCGAGCACGCCAACGACCGCACCCGCACCCTCGGCGTGGCCTTCGACGGGTGCACGATGCCCGGCGCCGACGAGCCGCTGTTCCGGGTGGAGCCCGGCCGGATGGGCCTGGGGCTGGGCATCCACGGCGAGCCGGGCATCGCCGACCACGCCATGCCCACGGCCGCGGAGCTGGCCGCGATGCTCGTCGAGGGGGTCCTCGCCGACGCCCCCGAGGACGCGGGCACCCGGGTGACCGCGATCCTCAACGGCCTGGGGCGCACCAAGTACGAGGAGCTCTTCATCGTTTGGCGCACCGCCGCCCGGCTCCTGCGCGAGGCGGGCCTCGAGGTCGTGGAGCCCGAGGTGGGCGAGCTGGTCACCAGCCTCGACATGGCGGGCTGCTCGCTGACCGTGATGTGGCTCGACGAGGAGCTCGAGAGGCTCTGGTCGGCCCCGGCCGACAGTCCCGCCTACCGCAAGGGCGCGCTGGAGCCGTCCGGTGAGGGGCCGCAGCGCGAGAGTGCGGAGCCGGCCGCCGCCACGGCGGAGGCCGCCTCCGGCCCGGCCGACGACGAGGCGCGCCACGCGGCCGCCACCGTCCTGGCCGCGCTGGAGGCGATGGCCGCCACCGTGGCGGCCGCCGAGGAGGAGCTCGGCCGCATCGACGCGGTCGCCGGCGACGGCGACCACGGACGCGGGATGGTGCGCGGCACCGGTGCAGCGGTCGAGGCGGCCCGTGCGGCGAGCGGCTCGGGCGCGGGTCCGGGCAGGACGCTGACCGCCGCCGGCGACGCGTGGGCCGCCAAGGCGGGCGGAACGTCCGGAGTCCTCTGGGGCGCCGCCCTCGCGGCGCTCGGCAAGGTGCTGGGCGACCGGGGCCGGCCGACGGGCCGGTCGGTCGCGGACGGGGTGCGCGCCGGCTACGACGCGCTGGTCCGCCTCGGCGGGGCGAGCCCGGGGGACAAGACCATGCTGGACGCGCTGCTGCCCTTCTCCGACACCCTGTCCGACGAGGTGGGGACGGGGCGGCCGCTGAGCGAGGCGTGGGCGGCCGCGGCCGACCGGGCGAAGGCGGCCGCGCAGGCGACCGCACAGCTGCGCCCGAAGGTGGGACGCGCGCGGCCGCTGGCCGAGCGCAGCCTCGGCACGCCGGACGCGGGTGCGGTGTCGCTGGGCATGTGCATGGAAGCCGTGGGCGCCGTGCTCGCGGGCGGGTGAGGACCGGCCGGCGACGGCCTCTCGGACGAAGGAGACAGACGTGACTGGCAACAGATGGCGGGTCGTGGTCGGCGGGGATGACGCCGGCGTCCGCTACAAGGCGGCGATCGCCGAGGATCTTCGCGCCGACGACCGCGTGGAGGAGGTGATCGACGTCGGCGTGTCCGAGGACGAGGACACCCACTACCCGCACGTCGCCGTCGCCGCCGCGCGCCTCATCTCCGAGGGCAGGGCGGACCGGGCGCTGCTGGTCTGCGGCACGGGTCTCGGGGTGGCGATCAGCGCGAACAAGGTCCGCGGCATCCGCGCCGTCACCGCCCACGACAGCTACTCCGTGGAGCGCGCGGTGCTGAGCAACAACGCCCAGGTGCTGTGCTTCGGTGAGCGGGTGGTCGGTCTCGAGCTCGCGCGCCGGCTCGCCCGCGAGTGGCTGGGCTACCGCTTCGACCCCACCTCCGCGTCCGCGGAGAAGGTCGACGCGATCACCGCGTACGAGTCGAGCGACCTGGCCGACTGAGGCCCTCGCCACCCTCGTCCGGGCGCGGCGACCCGCAGTGCGCCAGGGGTGACCCGCGCGTGCGGCCTCAGGTCGAGGAGGCGTCCGGGTCGCCGGGGGCGCTCAGGAGGCGGTCCCTCGCGGACGCCATGTGTGCGTCCATGGCCGCCCCGGCGGCGTCGGCGTCCGAGGCCCGGATGGCCGCGACGACCGCTGCGTGCTCGGCGACGGTCAGCGAGGTGTGCCGGGCGTCGCCCACCGCCCGCTCCACCCACACCCGGATGAGGCTGCGCACGGTGGTGAGCAGGTCGGCCAGCGTGACGTTGCCCGTGCTCGCCGCCAGCAGCTGGTGGAACCTCATGTCGGCCTCGACGAAGGCCGCGAAGTCCTCGCTGTGGGTCCTCATCGTCTCTAGGGTCTCCTCGAGGGCCGCCAGGGTCCCGGGCGTCGCCAGCTCCGCGGCCAGGCCGGCCACCCGCACCTCGAGACCGTGCCGGACCTCGATCAGCTCGCGGGTGCGGCGTTCGCCGAGGAGGACCCCCCAGCTCAGCGTCTGGGGGAGCAGCTCGGAGGCGCTGCTCTTCAGGTAGGTGCCGGATCCGGGACGCACCGAGACCACGCCCAGCAGCTCGAGCGCCGCCAGCGCCTCGCGGACCGCGGAGCGCCCGACGCCGAGCGACTCCGCGAGCCGTCGCTCCGCGGGCAGCCGGGCACCGGGCTCGAGCCGTCCCGAGGTGAAGTAGTCCAGCAGCCGGCGGGTCACGGCCGAGACGACGCTCACCGGCTCGATCGAGCCCAGCGGGTCGGACGGACCGGGCGCCGGGTCGCCATCGGCCGGCGGGGCTGCGGGGGTCACGCCCGTGACGATATCGGGCAGGCCCCGGCCACCCCCTGGTCCACCTCTCACGGGCAACTGGTTCACTGGTTGACTGGTTGACCAATTGGCCGTGGGATCGGTAAGGTCGCGGTGATGACGATCGGGCTGAGCACCTACTCCTTCTTCTGGCAGTGGCATCCCACCGCGGACCGCGCACTGTCGCTCGCGGACATGCTGGCGCGCACGCAGGAGTGGGGGGCCGACCTCCTGCAGGTCTGTGACTACCCGGCGGTCGAGGAGTACGACGAGGGGCAGCTGCTCGCCCTCGCCGGGCAGGCCGAGCGGCGCGGCCTGGGCCTCGAGCTCGGCACCCGGGGGATCGGCGTCGCGCACCTGGAGCGCTACCTGGGGATGGCCCAGCGGCTCGGCGTACGGCTGGTCAGGTCGATGGTCACGGCGTCGGAGGCCGACGACGCCGAGCGGCTGCTCCGGGCCGTGCTGCCCGCCTACGAGCGGGCCGGTGTCGTCCTGGCACTGGAGACCTACGAGCAGATCGCCACGCCGCGGCTCGTGGGCGTCGTCGAGGCGGTCGGCTCGCCGTCCCTGGGCATCTGTCTGGACCCCGCCAACTGCGTGGCGGCGCTGGAGCACCCGCGCGAGACCGTCGAGCGCACCGCCGACCGGGCGGTGAACCTGCACGTCAAGGACTTCTCGTTCAGCCGCCAGGCCGGCTGGGTCGGCTTCACGCTCGCCGGTGCCCTCCTGGGAGAGGGGATGCTCGACCTCGAGCACCTGTTCGCCAGAGTGCGCCCCGAGGAGCGGGGGATCAGCCAGGTCGTCGAGCACTGGCTGGTCTGGCAGGGCGACAGCGCCACCACCCGTCGCGTCGAGGACGACTGGACCCGGCACAGCCTGGAGCGGCTCAGGCAGCTGGCCGGCGCACGGCGACCATGAGATGCAGACACCCACGACGGAGAGGGAACCAATGACCGAGCAGCTGAGGATCGCCGTCATCGGCGCCGGCGGCAAGATGGGCATGCGCGTGTCCGACAACCTGATGCGCACCGAGCACGACGTGGCCTATGTCGAGAGCTCGCAGGCGGGGCAGGACCGCACGCGCCAGGCCGGCCGCGAGGTCACCGACGCGGCCACGGCACTGTCCGGCGCCGACGTGGTGGTGCTCGCGGTGCCGGACATCGCCCTCCGGCCGGTCACCGCCGACATCGTCCCGCGGCTGGAGCAGGGAGCCGTCGTGCTCACCCTCGACCCCGCCGCCGCGTACGCGAACCTGCTCACCCAGCGCGACGGCATCCACTACGCGGTCGCACACCCCTGCCACCCGTCCATCTTCCTCAAGCGGCGCACCGACGAGGAGTACGCCGACACCTTCGGCGGCATCGCAGCGCCCCAGGACGTGCTCGCCGCCTACGAGGGTGGAGACCCGGAGGCCCAGCGCCAGGCCGAGACCGTGGTGCGGGCGATGTACGCACCGGTCCTCGACGTCCACTGGGTCACGGTCAAGCAGCTTGCGCAGTGCGAGCCGACGCTGGTGGAGACGGTGGCGTGCATGGTCGGCGACTTCCTGAAGGAGGCCCTGCACGAGGCGGTGCACACGATGGGCGTCCCGGAGCCGGCTGCCCGCGCGATCCTCCTGGGACACACGCAGGTGGCGCTGGCCAATGCGCTCAACGGGGACAACCCGTTCTCCGACGCGTGCCTGATCGCGATGGACTACGGCCGCAGCCGGATCATCCGGAACGACTGGAAGGTGATCTTCGACGACGACGAGCTCGACCGGAACCTGCAGGCGATGCTGCACCTGCCCGAGCCGATCCGGCGCTGAGCACCGGCCGTGAGCTCGCTGCCCGAGTCGAGGCGACCGCCCGAGCCGCTACGGCTGGGCGCGGGGCCGTGGTCGGCGGAGCTCCGCGGGGAGGAGCTCGCCGACATCCGGTACGACGGGACGCTTCTCCTGCGCGCGGTGCGGCCGGTGGTGCGCGACGAGGACTGGAACACGGTGCCGGCCACGGTCGTGGAGCGGCAGGTGTCCCGCCGGCAGGACGGCTGGTCGGCCGGTCTGGTGCTGCGGTTCCGCGGTCCCGACCCGGCCGGGCGGGTCGCCTACGACGGTCGGGTCGAGGTGAGGGTCGAGGGCCACGAGCTCTCCGTGTCGTTCACCGGCACGGCCCGGGCCGCGTTCCGGCGCAACCGCATCGGCCTCGTGGTGCTGCATCCCCTCGCCGAGGCGGGACGGCCGGTGGACGTCGTGCACACCGACGGATCCGTCGTACCCGCGACCTGGCCGGAGGCCATCAGCCCGCACCAGCCGTTCCGGGACGTGCGCGGTCTCCGCTGGGAGCGTGACGGCGTGCGCGCCGCGCTCGACCTGGACGGCGAGGTGTTCGAGACCGAGGACCAGCGGAACTGGACCGACGCGTCGTTCAAGACCTACAGCACGCCGCTGTCGGTGCCGTTCCCCGTCGACGTGGCGCCGGGTGAGCGGGTGCACCAGGTCGCCACCCTGCTCGCGGACGGCCGCCGCGCCGTCGCTCGCGCCGAGCCCCGGGCGAGGAGCCTCCGGCACGTGGTCGTCAGCGGGGTCTCGCGCGCGCTCGTCCCCGCGCTCTCGCTCGGCGCCACCCCGGGGTCGGAGGCAGCCCCTGCCTGGGCGCGGCCCGACAGCGGCTTCGACGCGGTGCTGGTCGAGCTCACCGGAGCACCAGCCGACTGGCCCGACGTGCTCGCGGCGGCCACGCAGCAGGCCGACTCCCTCGGAGCCGGCCTCGACGTGCGCGTCGTGGCGCGGGAGCCGACCGACATGGAGTCCGCCGTCGCGCTGCTCCCCGCGGGCCGGGTCCGTCGGCTCGGCGTGTTCGACCCCGACGGCCACGTCAGCACCGCGCCGCTGTGGGGCGCGCTGCTGAGGGCCACGCACGGTCTCGACGTGCCGCTCGTCGCCGGTGCCCGCTCCCACTTCGCCGAGCTCAACCGCCGCCACGGCGACCTGCCGCCCGACGCGCCGTCGCTGACCTGCAGCATCACGCCGCAGATGCACGCGTCCGAGATCCCCCACGTGGTGGACAGCCTCGCCGGGCAGCAGGCGGTCGCCCGGGACGCCGTACGGCTCGCCGGCGACCGCCCGGTGCACCTGGGTCCGGTGACGCTGCGTCCGCGGTTCAACGCGGTGGCGACCAGTGCCCGGCAGGGCTCTGCGCCGCCCGACCCCCTGCAGCCGTCGCCGTTCACCGCCGCCTGGACCCTGGGCAGCGTCGCGGCCCTGACCCGGCGCGGCGTCGAGAGCCTCTGCCTCTACCAGGTCAGCGGCCCGGGCGGGATCGGCGACCAGGGGCGTCTCCACCCGGTCGGCGAGCTGCTCACGGTGCTCGCGCGGCTCCGCGGCTGCGAGGTCCTCGAGGCGCGCGCGCCCGACGGCGTGGCCGCCTACCCGGTGCGGACAGCCGACGGCGTGCGCGTCATCCTGGCGCGGCTGGCCGACACGCCGGTGCGGTACGACGTCCAGGGACCGGACGGCAGCAGTGCGTCGGTGGCGCTCGAAGCCTGGTCCACCGCAGAGGTGAGGTTGACGTGACGGCGCGGGACCACGGACAGGGAAGGAACGCCATGGGCGGACGGCTGGCAGGCAGGAGTGCGCTGGTGACCGGCGCCGGCTCGGGCATCGGGCGCGGGGTGGCGCAGCGGTTCCTCGCCGAGGGGGCCCGGGTGGTCCTGGCCGACCGCGACCTGGCCGCCGCACGCGAGGCGGCCCGGTCACGGTCCACCGGCCCGGACGGGCTCGCGGTCGAGATGGACATCGCCGACGAGGCCTCGGTCGAGGCGGGCTTCGCCGAGGCGGCCGCGGCCGGCTACCACCTCGACGTGGTCGTCGCGAACGCCGGCGTCCAGCTGTTCGGCCGGGACGCGCCCGTGGCCGACCTCGACCTCGCCGTCTGGCAGCGCACCATCGACGTCAACCTGACCGGCACGTTCCTGACCCTCAAGCACGCCGTGCGCGCCATGCGCGCCCACGGCGGGTCCGTCATCGTCACCGGCAGCCCCACCGGGCTCAACGGGGAGGGCAGGGGGTTCACCGCCTACAGCAGCTCCAAGGCCGGCATCCACGGCATGGCACGCGCGGTCGCTGCCGCGTACGCCGCCGAGGGCATCCGGGTGAACACGGTGGTGCCCGGGTACACCGAGACCCCGCTGGTCACCGCGATCTCCGAGGACGCGCAGGACCGTGCCGCGATCGTGTCGCGGATCCCGCTCGGCCGGCCGGGCCGCCCCGAGGACGTCGAGGGGATCATGGTCTACCTGGCCAGCGACGAGGCACGGTTCGCCACCGGTGCCATCTTCCGCGTCGACGGAGGGATGACGACGCTGTAGCGAGGCGCAGCGGCGGCCCGGGCCGGGCCCGAGCAGGGTCTGCACCGGCAGAACCGGCTCCAGGCCCTTTACGCCCCGGCCTGCGACCGGTTGACTGCACCAGGGCGCCGACTAGACCGGTTCTCGCCCACCGGGCTCGAGACACGAGGAGAGCAGATGAAGAAGGCTGTCACCGCCGCGACCGCGATCGGGGCCCTGGCCCTGGTGGGTGCGTCCCTGGGGCCCGACGCGCTGGCCGCGTCCCGCGACTCGGCGAACGCCGCGCCGGCCGCCACGTCGCACCGGCACCAGGCGCCGTTCGACCACCTCTTCGTGCTGATGCTGGAGAACCACTCGAAGTCCAGCGTCATCGGCAACGCCAACGCGCCGTACCTCACCAAGCTGGCCCGGACCTACACGATGGCCGACCACTACTACGGCGTCACGCACCCGTCGATGCCCAACTACATCGCGACGATCGCCGGCGACAACTTCGGCATCCAGGACGACAACGACCAGAACGTCGTCAACCTCGACCGGCGCAACCTCGTGGACCAGCTCGAGGCCCACCACATCCGGTGGGGCGCCTACCTGCAGACGCTGCCGGCCGACAAGCTGGCCCGGTTCGGGCCGACGCTGCCCGACGGCACGCAGGTGCAGCTGTACGCCAAGAAGCACAACCCCTTCGTGCTGTTCGACGACGTCAAGGACAACCCCGCCCGGATGGCCCACGTCAAGAGCTACAGCCGTCTCGGCCACGACCTCAACAGCCGGCACGCGCCTCAGTTCGTGTGGATCAGCCCCAACCAGTGCAGCGACATGCACGGCGGCGTGACGCAGACCGTCTCGGGCCACCCCGAGACGCCCTGCCCGTACGGCGTCACCAAGGACGACGCGAACGACGCGGCGCTCAAGCAGAAGGCCGACATGTTCGTACGGCGGGCGGTGCACACGATCACCACCTCGAGGGCCTGGACCGACCGGTCCGCGATCGTCATCGTCACCGACGAGAACGACTACACGGGGACCAACGAGGAGACGGGTGGCTGGGAGACCGCCGAGGGCTGCTGCGACTCGCCGTACGTGTCCGCCGGTGACCCCCGGGTCAGCGTCGACTGGCCCGGGGGCACCTACGGTGGCGGCCTGATCCCGGCGATCGTGGTGTCGGCGCGGAGCCGGGGCGGTCACGTCGACCACACGCCGTACAACCACTACTCGCTGCTGACGACGATCGAGCAGAACTGGCACCTGTCCTACCTGGGGCACGCGGGTGACCGCGCCAACGGCGTCCGCCCGATGTGGCGCAGCCTCCTGAGCCGCTAGTCGGCCCGCACTCACGCGCGCCCCGCCGGGTCGGCCACCCGGTCGAGCCGGCGGGTGCGCGCGGTGGCGACCGGGTTCGCGTCCGCTACGAGGTCGTCGAAGCGGTGGTTGGCGATCTTCGCGATCTTCGCGATCTCGATCAGCGCGGCGGCGTGCTCCTGGGTGTCGGAGTTGGGCATCCGCTGCCGGCCGAGCGACCTCAGCTGCTCGACGTTGCCGACCTTCCGCACGCTGGTGATCAGCGGGATCCCGTAGCGCTCCCGGTAGGCGGTGGCCACCACGATGCCGTCGGCGCCCTCGGGGACGCCGGGGACTCCGGGGACGCCGGCGCAGCCCAGGTCGGGGTAGTGCGCCTCCTCGCCACGCGCTCGCCACGGCCTGGCCCTGGAGGAACGTACGACGAGACGGCGCGTCGGCACACCTGTTGTACCTCCCCGCCAGGGGGACGTGACAGGCTCGGGGACGATGAGGACGAGCACTGCCGCCGGCGCCTCGGGGACCGGGGGTCTGCGACGACGGGTCGGCGTGGCGGTCGAGACCCTGACGCCGGGCTACTTCGCCGTGGTGATGGCCACGGGCATCATCTCCGTGGGGACCTGGCTGAAGGGCTCCCGGGCGCTGTCGACCGCGATGCTGGTGCTGTGCGCCGTGTCCTACGGCGTCCTCGTGCTGCTCAACGCCTGGCGCCTGCTGTCGTACCGGCACGCGGTCAGCTCGGACTTCAACGACCCGCGGCGCGCGTTCGGCTTCTTCACGTTCGTGGCGGCCACCAACGTCCTCGGGGTGCGGCTGGGCGTCGCACACCCGGGCGCGACCGTCGCGCTGCTGGTCGTCTCGGGCGTGACCTGGCTGGTGCTCGGGTACGTGGTGCCGTGGACCGCGGTGCTCGGCCGGCAGGAGCGGCCGGTGGTGGCGACCGCGAACGGGTCGTGGTTCGTCTGGGTGGTCGCCAGCCAGTCGGTGGCCGTCGCGGCGGCCACCGTCGAGCCGGACTTCGCGAACGGCCGGCCGATGCTGGCGCTGCTCGCCGTGGTGTCGTGGTCGGTGGGGATCTTCCTCTACGGGGCGGCCGGGACGATCGTCGCCTTCCGGCTGATGCTCTACGAGTTCGGTCCCGAGGAGCTCACCCCGCCGTACTGGGTCGCGATGGGCGCGCTCGCGATCACGGTGCTGGCGGGTGCGCGGATCGTGGAGATGGCCAACGCGCCGATGGTCGACGCCACGCGGGGGCTGGTGGCCGGGCTCGCCGTGTTCTGCTGGGCCTTCGCCACCTGGCTGATCCCCGTCCTGGTCGCCGCGGGCTGGTGGCGCCACGTCGTGCGCCGGCTGCCGCTGCGCTACGACGCGACCCTGTGGAGCATGGTGTTCCCGATGGGGATGTACGGCGTGGCCGGCATCTACCTCGGGCGCGCCGACCGGCTGCCTCTCGTCGCCGAGGTCGGCACCGTCTCCCTCTGGGTGGCGTTCTCGGTCTGGCTGGTGACGTTCCTGGCGATGGTGCGCCACCTGTGGCGGACGGTGGTCACGTCGACGGGGTGAGCCTGGAGGAACCTACAGGCACCTGGGGGGCCGATGGCGGGCTTCGTGCGTCGTGTGGCTTCCGTCGAGACCCCGTCGGGGGCTTGACTGGTCGCCAACGTCCGTGACCGGTGCCAGCGCGCCGGCGAGCACCGGGAGAGCCGATGGAGCCCCTGCCACCGACGAGCGCGGCCGAGGCCGCGCCCGAGCCGGGCGTCGTCATCGCGGGCTGTGCCGTCGTCACGATGGACCGGGCCCGGCGGGAGATCGCCGACGGGTACGTCGTGGTCCGTGGCAGCCGCATCGCCGACGTGGGGGCGGGTCCCGCACCGGCGTACGGCGGGGCGCGGGTCGTGGACGGCCGCGGCTGCGTGCTCACCCCGGGCCTGGTCGACACCCACAACCACCTCTACCAGTGGGCGACCCGAGGCCTCGCGGCGGACGCGACCCTGTTCGAGTGGCTGACCACGCTGTACCCGGTGTGGGCGCGCATCGACGAGGAGGTCGTCTCCGTGGCCGCGCAGGGTGCGCTCGGCCGGCTCGCGCTCACCGGCTGCACCAGCGCCAGCGACCACCACTACGTGTTCCCCCGCGAGGGCGGGGACCTGCTCGCCGCGGAGATCGCCGCCGCCCGCACCGTCGGGCTGCGCTTCCACCCGGCCCGCGGGTCCATGGACCTCGGCCGCAGCCAGGGCGGCCTGCCGCCGGACGAGGTCGTCGAGGACCGTGACGCGGTGCTCGCCGCGACCGAGGAGGCGATCGCCCGCTGGCACGACCCGTCGCCGGGATCGATGCTGCGGATCTCCGTCGCCCCGTGCTCGCCCTTCTCGGTCACCTCGGACCTGATGCGGGAGGCCGCGGAGCTGGCCCGCCGGACCGGGGTGCGCCTGCACACGCACCTGGCCGAGACCACCGACGAGAGCGCGTTCTGCCGGGAGCGGTTCGGCTGCTCGCCGCTGGAGTACGTCGAGGGCCTCGGCTGGACCGGCGACGACGTGTGGTTCGCGCACGGCATCCACTTCGAGGACGCGGAGGTCGAGCGGATCGGCGCCACGGGCACCGGGGTCGCGCACTGCCCGTCGTCGAACGCCCGGCTCGGCGCCGGCATCGCCCGGGCCGCGGACCTGCGGCACGCCGGCGTACCGGTCGGGCTCGGCGTCGACGGCTCCGCCAGCAATGAGGCCGGGAACCTGCTGGAGGAGGCCCGGCACGCGACCCTGTTCGCCCGCGCGCGTGGCGGGCCGGAGGCGATGAGCGTGCGCGACGCGTTGGAGATGGCGACGCTCGGTGGCGCACAGGTCCTCGGCCGCGCCGACGACCTCGGCTCCGTCGAGCCGGGCAAGCTGGCCGACCTCGCGCTGTGGCGGCTGGACACCCTCGCGCACGCGGGCATCACCGACCCGGTCGCGGCCCTGGTCCTGGGCTCCCAGCCCCCGCTGGAGCTGCTGCTGGTCGACGGCCTCCCGGTCGTCGAGCGGGACCGCCTGCTGCACGTGGACGAGCCGGCCCTGGCGCTCGCGCAGGCCGCCGTGCACTCGAGGCTGATGGGGCACGGGTGAGCCGGGCGGCGACGCCGCGGCGCCTCACGCGCCGCCGATCGGCACCAGGCTCGAGGACACCATCGACGCCGCCGCGGTGAGGTCGGGAAGGGGTCCGTCGAAGCGGCGCGCGTTGGCGCTGTGGAGCAGCAGGGCGACGAAGGTCTGTGCCGCCTCCCGGCGCCGGCGGTGGTTCAGCGGCGAGGCCGCGGCGATGTCGAGGACCCGCTCGGTCAGCTCCACGAGCCCGTCGTGCATCGCGCGGAGGTGATGGCCGACCTCGGGGTGCGTCCCGGCCTCGCGGAACAGGATGGACGCCAGCACCGGCGAGTCGGGGCGGCTGAGGTCCACGCCGTGCGCGAGTCGCACCAGCGACCCGGCGACGTCACCGTGGACGGCGATGTCGGCCGCGGCGCACAGCGGGTGCGCCGGCAGCCGCTCGGCGAGGAGGGTGCGCAGGAGGTCGATCTTCTTCGGGAAGTAGTAGAAGAGCAGGCCCTTGGGCACCTCCGCCCGGGCGGCGATCTGGGCCGTCGGGGTGGCGTCGAACCCGTCCCGGGCGATCAGGTCCTCGGCGGCGTCGAGGATCCGGCTGCGGGTCTCGACGCCGTCGTTGGAGCCGTCCTCGGGGGCGGTGGCCCGGCGCGCGGCTCGCCCGACGTGGGTCGGGCGAGCGCGCGTCATGCCATGTCCTACCGGTCGGGGGCCCCTCGAACGTGTCAGTGCGAGGCCGCAAGCCCACGATGGTGCGCGGTCCGCTCCAGCGCAAGGTCCCCGGCTCCGACGAGGAAGGTGACCACGCCGACGACCCAGGCCGTCACCGCCATCGGGCGCGTGGCGTCGAAGCCCATCACCCAGGGGGAGATCACGAACAGCACTCCCAGCAGCGCGACCAGCCCGTCGGCGACCATGCCCGGCCTCGCCAGCGAGACGAGCGCGAGGATCGCGGTCACGGCACCAAGGACGATCATGGTGGTCGTCGCCCGGTGGGTCGAGGTCGTCCAGATGGGGGACAGCAGCGCGTAGACACCCGCGATGAGGGCCACGAAGTCCTGCGGGTGGGCCCAGCTCGTGAGGGATCTCTTCATTCGAAGCACCGTCCAGTGGTGAGGATCCGTCGATCGGAGGCGAATCGTTGCCTCCATTGTCGCTCGTCTTGACCGGGCGGTCAATCAAGAGTCGCCGAGGACCCGGGCACGCTCGAGGCCGCGGGAGCGGTCAGACGGGTGCGCCCTCGAGGGTGGTCGGGTCGGGCTCGTCCTCCCGCAAGGGGTGGCGGTCCAGCCGGGAGGGCCACCAGATCGCGCTGCCGATGTCGAGGTTGAGGGCGGTGACGAGGACCGACCTGACCACCATCGTGTCGAGCAGCACGCCCAGGGCGACCGCGATGCCGATCTCCGCGAAGGCGACCAGGGGCATGGTGGCCAGCACCAGGAACGTCGCGGCCAGCACCATGCCCGCCGAGGTGATCACGCCACCGGTGGCGCCCAGGGCGATCCGTGAGGCCCTGCGGGTGCCGTGAGCCGGCGTCTCCTCCCGGACCCGGGTCATCAAGAAGATGTTGTAGTCGATGCCCAGGGCGACCAGGAAGACGAAGACGAACAGCGGCAGCGAGGCGTCGGCGCCCGCGAACCCGAAGACGTACTTGAACAGCAACGAGCTCACCCCCAAGGACGCGCCGAACGACAGCACGACGGTTCCGATGAGCAGCAGCGGTGAGAACAGCGCCCGCAGCAGCACCATCAGGACGAGCAGGACGACGACGAGCACGAGCGGGATGATCACCAGGTTGTCGTGGGCCGACGCCTTCTCGATGTCCGCGGTGGTCGCCGACGCCCCGCCGACCAGCGCGTGCGCGCCGTCCACGGCGTGCACGCTGGCCCGGACCCGGTCCACGGTGTCGAACGCGGCCTGCGAGGTCGGGTCCTCGGCGAGGGGCGCCGAGAGGAACGCGACACCGCCCTTGACCACGGGGCCGGTGGGCTCACCCAGCCCCTCCACGCCCGTCATGGCCCGCTTGACCTCGGACGCCCCGGCGGCGTCGGCCACGACCATCACCGGGGTCGAGCGGTCGGCGAGGTGGTGGGCCGCGAGCACCTTCTGGCCCTTGATGGAGTCGAACTCCTTGGTGTAGGAGTCCGCGGTGGACAGCCCGTGGGCGTTGAGCGCGACGATGCCGAAGCTGGCGGCGGCGAGCACGAGGGCCGTGCCGACCCAGACGGTGCGGGGACGGGCGGCGATCCGCCCGCCGACCCGGGCCCAGAAGCCGCCCGCGGTGGGCTCGGCACTGCCGAACCGGGGACGGGCCGGCCAGAACATCCACCGGCCGGTGATCACCAGCAGCGCGGGCAGCAGCGTGAGCATGACGAGCAGCCCGACGCCGATGCCGATCGCCGCCACCGGCCCCAGTCCCGCGGTGGAGTTCATCTCCGCCACGAGCAGGCACACCATGGCGAGGACGACCGTGGACGCGCTCGCGACGATCGCCGGCGCGGCGCGGTGCAGCGCGAACGCCATCGCCTCGTGGCGGTCCTCGTGCCGGCGCAGCTCCTCGCGGTAGCGGGCCACCAGGAGCAGGGCGTAGTCGGTGCCCGCGCCGAAGACCAGGACGGTCAGGATGCCCTGGCTCTGGCCGTTGACCGTGAGACCGGCGTACTTGGCGAGCAGGTAGATCACGCCCTGCGCGGTCGTCAGCGCGACGCCCGCGGAGATCACCGGCAGCAGCCACAGGGTCGGGCTGCGGTAGGTGACGAGCAGGATCACCACCACGACGAGAACGGTGAACAGGAGCAGCTTGCCGTCCAGCCCTGAGAACGCCTCGGCGGAGTCCGCGGCCTGGCCGCCCGGTCCGGCGAGGTGCACGGTGACCCCGGGGATGGTGGCGATGTGGCGGATCTGCTGGGCGACGTCGGGCAGCTTGTTCCAGCCGTCGCTCCCGAAGTTGAACGTCACGGCCGCCTGCGCCACCTGGCCGTCCGGCGACACCTGCACCAGTGCCTGCGGCGGCAGCGGGTCGCCCTGCGGCGTGCGGGCGGGCACGGCGCCGTCCAGCTCCTGGATCTTCGCGACCTGCGTCGCGATCCCGGCCAGGTCGCCCTTGGAGAGGCCCGACGCGCGCTCGTAGACGATCACCGTCGGGATGTCGTTCTGGTCCTGGAACGCGCCCAGCTTGTCGAGGGCCTTGGTCGACTCGGCACTCGCGGGCAGCCAGGACGACGCCTGGTTGTCCTGGACGCTGGTCAGCTTCCCGGCGAAGGGCGCGGCGACGAAGAGCACGAGGATCCAGAGTCCGAGCACGAACCACTTGGTGTAGCGGCCGGTCAGCCGTCCGGCGATCTGGCGATGCATGCGAGAACTCCATCACAGGGCGAGGGGGGCCCGAATCGGGGATGTCCCTGATCCGGACCGGATCCGGCCCCGTTCCTCATCGGTCGCCGGGGCGGAAGAGCACGGAGATCGCCGCCACGGTGGCCGGGTCGCCGGCCAGGGCGGCGTCGACCAGCAGCTCGGTGGGCCGGTGGGCCAGCCGTCGCACCGAGCGGTGGACGGCTGCGCGGAGGGCAGTCGCGACCTCGTCCGGCAGCCGTGCCGCCAGCTCGTCGGCGACGTCGGCGGCCACCCGTCCGGCCTCCGCGGCGGCGTAGGCGTCCACGTCGTCGCGCAAGGCCCGCACCATCGGCACGACGTCGCGGCCGGCCAGCCACCGGGTGAACCCGTGCACCTCTTCCTCCACGATGGACGCGGCGACCTCGGCGTCGCGGGTCAGGGCCAGCGACGGGCCGGTCCCGTCGGCACGGAGGTCGGCGAGGTCCAGCAGGACGACGCCGGGGAGGTCCCGTACGCCGGGCTCCACGTTGCGCGGCAGGCACGCGTCGACCACCACGAGGTCGCCACCGGCACTCCGGCGACCCGCGCGGGCGGCGCGGATCATGGCGGCGTCGATGAGCCGCAGCGGTGAGGCGGTGCCGAGGATCACCGCGTCGGCGCTGCGGAGAGCGTCCGGCAGCGCGTCCAGGGTGACCACGGAGGCGCCGGCCGCGGCGAGCCTGTCCGCGTGCCGCCGGCTCCGGTTGCAGACGGTCACGCACGCGCCGAGACGCCCGGCTCGGGCGACCACCGAGGCGGCGAGCCGTCCGGCGCCGACGACGAGGACGCGCCGTCCCGCCAGCGGTCCCGCCGAGGCTGCCGACCCGATCCGTGCCGCCACCGTCTCCACCGCCGCGTCGGCGACCGAGCGGGTCGACTCGCCGAACCCGGTGCGCCGGTGGACGCGACGCGACGTGCTCACGGCCGTGGCAAGGAGCCGGTCCAGCTCGCATCCCGATACCGCCGACCCGCGCGCACCCGCCGCGGCGGCGCGGACCTGCGCGACGATGTCGGTCTCGCCCAGGACGAAGGACTCGAGCCCGCACACGACCCGGAACAGGTGGCGGACAGCGTCCGCTCCGACATGCGCGTGGGCGGCCGCCGTGACCTCGGCGGCCGCGATGCGCCGCTCCGTCGCCAAGGCGACGAGCAGGTCGTCGGGACGGGCGGGGCCGCTCCAGGCCGCGTAGAGCTCGACCCGCTCGCAGGTCGACAGGACCACGACCTGGTCGGCCCCGCTGCCCGCCAGGAGCCGGCGCAGCAGCGGGGCGTCGTCGGGGCGCATGCTGAGCCGCTCGAGGAACGCGAGCGGCACGGCAGCTCCCGCCACCGTCAGGCAGGCGATCGACGTCATCGTGGAGGACCCTTCTCGGAGAGGGCCAGCAAGGTCTCGACGGTCCGCCGGTGGGCGCCGAACGGCGCGACCCGGAGGTAGGCGTGCAGGTCCGCGCGTCCCGCCGACAGGTGTCGCAGGCCCATCAGCTGGACCAGGCCACGGGTGTAGAGGGCCTCGGGGTAGCCGGGATGCGCGCGCAGCACCCGGTCCACGATCCGCTTCGCCTCCGCCGGTGCGCGGGCGACGAAGGCCATCATGGCCAGGGCCGTGCTCGCCTCGGCGTTCCCGGGGTCGACCCTCGCCACCGCGAGGTACTCGATCGCCGCGAGCCGCTGCTGTCCGAGGGAGGCGTAGGCCCGGGCCAGCGCGAGATGCGCGGCGACGTCGCGGGGATGCCTCCTCACCCGCCGGACCGCGGCGGCGAGCGCCGCCTGGCCGTCCGGGGCGCCCCGTACCGTCTGGCCGGGCGCGGCGGCGACCGTGGAGGAGGCCGAGCGGGGCTGGACCGCCCCGACGAGAGCGGTCGAGACGCCGACCGCGGCCGCGAGAGCGGCGGCCAGGACGACGGCCCGCCGACGCCACCGGGGACCCCTCGGTGCCGCCTGGCGAGGCCGGCTGACCGGGCGGCGCGCGGGGGCCGGCGCCCGGGCGGGGGGAGCCGCTCGTCGCCCCGACAGCCACCGGCGCAGCAGCACGCCGCCCACCACGAGCCCGGCGCCGGGTACGACGACGGGCAGCGCGCGGACCACCGTTCCCACACCCGTGCCGGTCGGGGACATCAGCACGGAGGGTCCGTAGGCGGAGACGAAGCGCGCGCGGATCAGGGCCGCGGAGCGACCGGCGGCGAGGTCGGCGGTGATCCGGTGCCGCATCTGGCGGGCGAGCGGCGCGGGTGAGTCGGCCACCGACAGGTCCTGGCAGACCGGGCAGCGCAGCCCGGCCGCGATGCGGTAGGCCTGCGCCGCCCGCGTGGGGGCCGGCCCCGGCCGCACCCCCACCACCGCGAGCGCGGCCAGGGCCGTCAGCGTCGCCAGCAGCACGAGGAGCGGCCCCGTGCGACGCCGGACGGTCATGACCGGGCTCCGTCCAGCAGCGCGTCGATCCGCCGGCCGAGCCGGTCGGCGTCGACCGCGCCGACGACCCGGTCGACGAGCCGCCCGTCGGGTGCGACGAGGTAGGTCTCGGGGATCCCGCGCACGCCGTACGCCAGCGCCGTCTGCGAGCGCCGGTCCGCCACCACCGGGTAGGTCGCGCCGCTGCGGGCCACGAAGCCGCGCGCGTCCCCGGCCGCGTCCTGGAAGTCCACCCCGACCACGACGACCCGCGCGTCCCGGTAGCGGGTCCACAGCCGGTTCAGGTCCGCCTGCTCGTCGCGGCACTCCGTGCACCAGGACGCCCAGAAGTTCACCAGCACCACCTGGCCGCGCAGGGCGGACAGCCGCACCTGCCTCTCGCTGCCCGTGGCGACGGTGCCGGGCAGGGCGGGCAGCGTGAAGTCCGGGGCCCTGTGGCCCACGAGCGGGGACGCCGCGACGGCGTTGCCCCGGCCCAGCCCGGTGGCCAGCAGCAGGCACGCGACCACCACCAGGGCGACCACGGCGACCATGCCCAGCAGCGTGCCGGTGCGCCGGGTCGTCATGACCGGGCTCCTGGACGGGGCAGGCGGCGGCCCCACCAGGCGGAGGCGCCGCCCAGCGCCATCACCAGGGCGCCCAGCCACAGCCAGCTCACGCCGGGGTTGCGGTAGAGGCGGAACGTCGCCGAGGCGCCCTCGTCCTGCAGCCCGATCACCGAGGCGTAGAGGTCCCACACCACGCCGCGCTGGATCGAGGGCGAGCCGATCGGCTCGGAGGCGGCCGGATACAGGTTCAGCCGCGGGTCGAGCACGCCGCCGCTGGCCCCCGACGGCCGGGTGACCGAGACGGGGGTGGTCAGGACGGTCCGCTGGGCTTGCCGGTCGGTCTCCAGCCCGACGTAGCGCAGGCGGTAGCCGGCGAACGTGGTCGAGTGCCCGGCCCGCAGCGTCACCTCCGCCTGCTGGGCGAACGCGGACGAGGCGATGATGCCGGCGGCCAGCAGCGCGAGCCCGACGTGGACGACGAGCCCGGCGCGCCGGCCGGCCGGGGGACGGTGCCGTCCGCCGCGCCGACGCCGACGCGCCACCAGGGCGGCGTCCAGCAGCTGCCCACCGTTGCCCACCAGCACGAACCCGACCAGGGCGAAGCCGACGACCGCCGTCACGTCGCGAAGGCCGGCCAGCGCGCACGCCACCGTCACGGCCGCCGCCGCGACCACCGGCGCACGGAGGCGGGCCAGCGTCCGGTCACGGTTCGCGGTGCGCCACGGCAGGAGCGGGGCCGCGCCGACCAGCAGCAGCAGGAGGAGGAACACCGGTGTCACCGCGGCGCGGAAGTACGGCCCGCCGACCGTCAGCTGCGCACCGCCGACCGCCTCGACCGCCAGCGGGAACACCGTGCCGAGCAGCACGATGGCCGCCGCGGACAGCAGCAGGACGTTGTTCCCGACGAACGCCGCCTCCCTCGAGGCGAGCGAGTCCAGTGCGGCCGGGGAGCGCAGCGCCGGCAGCCGCCACACCAGCAGCCCGTAGCCGCCGACCAGCACCAGCCCGAGGAACGACAGGTACGCCGGGCCGACGGCCGTCTCGGTGAAGGCGTGGATCGACGACAGGACGCTGCCGCGGGTCAGGAAGGTGCCGAACGTGGTGAGGGCGAACGCCGCGATGACCAGGGCGAGGTTCCACACCCGGGCCATCCCGCGGCGCTGCTGGAGCATCACCGAGTGCAGGAACGCCGTGGACACCAGCCAGGGCAGCAGCGCGACGTTCTCCACGGGGTCCCAGGCCCAGTAGCCGCCCCAGCCGAGCACCGAGTACGACCACAGCGCGCCCAGGCTCAGCCCCACGGTGAGGAAGCACCAGACCGCCAGCGTCCACCGGCGGACCAGCCGCAGCCAGTCGTCGGGAGCATCCGCCATCAGCGCCGCGACGCCGAACGCGAAGGGCACCGTGAACCCGATGAACCCGAGGTAGAGGAAGGGAGGGTGGACGGCCATCAGCGGATGGTTCTGCAGCAGCGGGGCAGGTCCGCGCCCGTCGGCGGGCACCGCAACCGTCGCACCGAACGGCCGCGCCGGGCCGTTGACCAGCAGCAGGTAGAACGCCTGTACCGCGAAGAGCACCGCAAGGGCATAGGGGTAGGTGGCCTCGCCGGCGCCGACCGTGCGACGGAACCGCCACACCACGACGACCAGGTAGCCGGCCAGGAGCAGGTTCCACAGCAGCAGGGACCCGTCGTCGGCCGCCCACAGCGCCAGGACCTTGTAGAAGACCGGTGTCGCGCGCGAGGAGTTCTCCGCGACGTAGCGCACCGCGAAGTCGTTGCGCAGGAGCGCCGCGAGCATCGCGCCGTTGACCAGCACGAGGACCGCGAGGACACCGACCGCGACCTGGCCGGCGGTGCCGACCAGCTGCGGTCGCGCCGTACGAGCCCCCGCCACGGCCAGGGCCAGGCCGAGCACGGCCAGCACGAGCGCCACGCCCAGGCCCGCGGTCCCCCATGCGCCAACAGTCAGTGCAGCCATCGTCAGCCTTCCTGTGCCGAGGAGCCGAGGTCGGGTGCGCGGTACTGGCCGTCGTGCTTGACCAGCAGCGTGTCGGCGTGGAACCGGTGGTCCGCGCGCAGCGCGCCCTCGAGGACCACGCCCTGCCCGGCCCGGAACAGCTCGGGGACCGACCCGGTGCTGACCACCCGCATCGACCGCCTCCCGTCGGTCACGGTGAACCTCAGGGCCCCGTCGTGGACGCGGGACACGCTGCCGGCCACCACCAGCCCGCCGAGGCGGACCCGCTGGCCCACGTCGGCCTTGTGGGCCACGACGATGTCCGAGGGGGTGAGGTAGTAGACGAAGCTCGACGTGAGGCCGCGCACCGCGATCCAGGCCAGCGCCGCGACGACCACGGCCGCGCACACCAGCAGCCGGAGCCGAGGTGAGGGGGAGGAGGTGCGCCGGGGAGCCGGGCCGGTCGCCGAGCCCACCGGTCGGGTGACGGTCGAGGCGGTCATCCGCGCGGCCGTCCCGTCCGGGCCGGGCGGCCGGTGAGCGCGGCGACCACCCGGCGGGCACGAACGGCCCGCCTGGCCAGCCGCCAGCGGTACCAGGCCATCCCGGCCGCCGTCGCGGCGTAGCCGGCAGCCACGTAGCCCACGTCATGCATCGAGCCCACCGGCCCTTCCGGCGGTCCGTGCGACGGTCCCACCGACGACGACCGGGCCGGGCCGGCGAGGGACGCCGGCGCGTGGGGCCGGACGCGACATCACCGTGCCGGCCGCGTGGTCCTCGAGCCGGCCGACGCGCAGCCGCACCGTCATCAGGTACGTGTAGGCCAGCGAGAACGCCAGCACGCCGAGCAGCAGCGTCGCCAGCATCGAGGTGTCCATCGTGGGTGCGCCCGGCCGCAGCACGGTGGCCTCCTGGTGCAGCGAGCGCCACCAGACCACCGACATGTGCACGATCGGCACGTCGACGAACCCGACGACCCCGACGACCGCCGACCACTGGGCCCGGCGCGCCGCGCTGTCGGCGACCCGTCGCAGGGACAGGTAGGCGACGTAGACCAGCAGCAGCACGACGGTGGTGGTCAGCCGCGGGTCCCAGGTCCACCAGGCTCCCCACACGGGGCGCCCCCACAGCGACCCCAGGACGATGGTCAGCGTGCAGAACAGCACGCCGATCTCGGCCGAGGCCACCGCGACCCGGTCCCAGCGGATCCGGCCCGTGCGCAGGTACGCAAGGCTCGCCAGGGACACCACTCCGAAGGACAGGAACGCCAGCCACGCCGCGGGGACGTGCACGTACATCAGCCGCTGCACGTCCCCCTGCTCGACGTCGGGCGGCACGACGTACAGTCCCGCGACCGCGGTGGCCGCGAGGGCCGCGAGGGTGGCGAGGGCCAGCACGCGCTGGGCTCTCCTCGTCCCCATCGCGACCATCGCGCCGTCGAGGATGTTCATCGGCCGTCTCCCTTCCTGGCTGCTCTGCTAGAGCGACTTGAGGTACTCGACGAGGTCATGCTGCTGACCTGAGGTCAGGTGCAGGTCGAACGTCTGGTCGTAGTGGCGGACCACCGCGAGCAGGTCCGCGAACCGGCCGTCGTGGTAGAAGCCGCCCTTCTGGTGCGTCCACAGCCCCGCGAGCGGGCTGGTCCGGTACATGTGCGAGGGGGACCGGTCGGCCTCGAAGCTGTCGATGCCGATCTCCGCGCCGCTGTGCATGTTGAACCCGGGCTCGGTGAACAGCGGCGGCACGTGGCAGGTCGAGCACTGCGCCGTACCGTTGAAGAGCTTCCCGCCGCGGGCGGCGGCCGCCGCGTCGAAGCTGCCCTTCGGCGGCTTGGGCGCGGCCAGGGAGAGCTGGTAGGCCTGCAGCCCGGCGAGCTTGGGGGTGATCCGGTCCACCGGTGCCCTGGTGTGCCCGAAGTGGTTCTCGGCCGCGATCGGGAACTGCCTGGCGTCGTCGAGGCGGGCGTCGGTGAAGGTGCCCTGCCCGTGCATCTCGAGGTTCGCGACGAAGGCGTTCCAGTAGGTGATCGAGCCCCAGCCGGTCCACGTGTGCTGGTTGACGCCGAGCATCCCGAACGCCGGCGGAAGCAGCGTCGCGGCGCTGCGGCCGTCGGGCTGGAAGCCCTTGCCGTCGAGGAACAGCTCGGCGTCGAACTTGCCCGGACCCCAGGCGCCGAGCACCTTCTTGACGGTGGCGACGTCGGTGTGCAGGAGGGAGGCGACCGGCTGCAGGTTCGGCGCCAGCGACACGACCGCGCCGACGTTCAGGTCCCGGTTCGCCCAGCCGTCAAGCCGCTTGCCGATGCCGGGCGCGAGGGAGTCGTCGACCGTCGAGTGGCACAGCGCGCACTCGATGCCGACCGAGCGCAGGTTGCCGGACGAGTCGAAGACGCCCTTGACCCCGACCACCGAGTTCAGCTTGAGCAGCTGCAGGGTCACCGCCGGGTCGTCGAGGTCGACCTGGCCCGAGGTGATGGCGTCCTTGACGGTGGAGGGCAGGGCGGCCGAGTCGACCTTGAGCCCGACGCCCAGCGCGGTGCGGGGGCTCAGGCCGGGCCCGACACCACCGTGCGCCGCACCCTCGATGGCCTGGTCCAGGTGCAGGGTGCCGCCCCAGAACGCCTCGTCGCCGAAGGTGTCGAACCGGAAGGTCTGCTGTCCCTCGCTCACCAGCCGCTGCGACGCCTGCTGGGCCGCCTGCTGGGCCACCGCGGTCCCGGCCGTGGCGCCCGTGGACGCGGCGAGGTCGGGGGAGGCGCTCGCGACGAGGGAGACCGTGACGGCCACCGCGCACGCGGCTGCGACGCCGGCCGCCGCGAGCACGCGACGTCTGGGGAGGGTACGACGCGGTGTCGGGCCTCGCTGTTGGCTCATGGGTTCCTCGTTCCTTCCGGGTGGTGCATCTCGATCTCTCGACGACAGGGGCCGGTGCGCGGCGTCAGTCCTCCAGCAGGTGGCCGTAGACCAGGTAGCCGAGGGCCAGGAACGCCGCATCGAAGGCGGCCAGGACGCTCAGCCAGCCGGCGGCCTGTCCGGGATCGCCGGAGACAGCGGCCTGGGTGGCGCGGATGGCGGCGATCAGGACCGGCGACACCAGGGGCAGGACGAGGACCGGCAGCGCCGCCTGGCGCCGGCCGAGGACCGTGAGCAGGCCGAACAGGCTGCCGATCGCACTCAGCCCGACGACGCCGGCGGCCGCGACCATCAGCAGGAGCAGGGGATGGTGGGTCACGGGGAGGCCGAACAGCAGGGCGACCAGGAGACCGGTCGCCACCACGAGCAGCCACAGCTGGACAGCGGCGGCCGCCGCCTTCCCCAGGTAGACCCCGCCGGCGGCGCCGGGCGCGAGGAGCAGCCCGCCCAGCGCGCCGTCGTCGGACTCCGTGCGGTAGGCCCGGTGGAACAGGTCGACGGCCGCGAAGGTGGCGGACAGCCAGAGCAGCCCGGCCGCGGTCTGCGCGAGCAGCGGCCGGTCGGGGCCCAGGGCGAACCCGAAGGCGAGCAGCATCGTGACCGCGAACGGCATCACCGAGGACGCCGCGTGCCGGCCGCGGGCCTCCATCCGGAGGTCCTTGGCGGCGACGGCGGACATCACCGCGGGTACCACGCTCACGTCCGGGCCTCCTCCCGCAGGCGGCCGGCATCCATCCGGACGGTCCGGTGGACGAGCCCGGGGCGCGGACGCTCGTGGCTGGCCAGCAGGACGGTGTGTCCTCGCTCCCGCGCCTCGTCGACCAGGTCCTCCACGAGGAGCCGGGCGAGGGCGTCCAGGCCCGAGTAGGGCTCGTCGAGGAGCAGCACGTCCGGGTCGCGCATCACCGCGCGGGCGAGAGCCAGCCGCTGGCGCATGCCGCGGGAGAAGCTGCCCGCGCGCACGGACGCGACCTCGGCGAGGCCCACCCGCTCGAGCGCCGGCTCTGCGAGTGCCCCGGGGAGGCCGTACAGCGCGCACACGAACCGGAGGTTCTCGACGGCGGTCAGGTCGGCGTACGCGCGCGGCTCGTGGCCCAGGAGCTCGACGCGGCCGCGGATCCAGGACCGGTCCCTGACCAGGTCCGCGCCCAGAACAGAGCCCGAGCCGAACGTGGGGGACAACGCGGTGGCCACCACCTTCAGCAGCGTCGACTTGCCCGAGCCGTTCGAGCCCTCGACGAGCACGACCTCCCCGACGTCGACGCTGAGGTGGAGGTGGGAGACGGCCGCGGCGCCGTCGAAGGCCCGCGTGAGGCCAGCGAGGACGATGGCGGCGCTCACGAGCGCTCCCTGAGCCGGGCGACGGCGACACCGGGGTCGAGTCCCCGATCCTCGGCTGCGAGCAGGAGCAGGGTCGTCGTCTCGTCGGCGCAGGCAGGGCAGCCCCGCAGGTGCGCGAGCATCGCGGGGGCGTCCGGCGCCGCGCCCGCGGGCGCCTCGAGCAGCTCCTCGACGTACTGGTCCACGAGGCGGAAGCAGTCGTCGCAGGACAGCCAGGGGTCGGTGTCCAGGGTGAGGCGGGCCACGAGCCCGGGCGCGAGAGGACGGTACCTGCGGTTCATGGGGTTCCTGCCTGGGAGGTGAGGTCGGCCAGGTGCCCGGTCTCGCGCAGGTGCGCGCGGAGCCGCTTCCTGGCGTCGTGCAACGTCTTGTAGAGCGCGTTCCGGGTGGCCCCGAGCCGGTCCGCGAGCACGTCGACGGGCACCTCCTCGACGACGAGCGCGAGCAGGATGCGCCGCTGGTGCTGCGAGAGCACCGTGTTGATGGCATGGCGTACGGCGGACGCGAGGTCCACGGCCTCGGCGTACTGCTCCGAGGTCGCGCCGCGGTCGGGGACCAGCTCCAGCCGGTCGACGTCCACGGCGCGCTCCCGCCAGACGCGGCGGCGCACGTCCGTGGCGGCCTGGAGGACGGCGAACTTGTAGGCCCACGTCGTGAACCTGCTGCGCCCCTCGAACGAGCCGAGCTTGGCCAGCACCGCCATCATGGCGTCGTTGGCGGACTGGTGGGCGATCTCGTCGACGACGTCGAGACCGACGCCGCCGAGCATCGGCGTCATCCGGAGCACCTGCCGCCGGGCCGCCCGCAGCATCAGGTCGTGCAGGAGGCTCATCGCCTCGTCCTGCAACGGACCCGGCACGCTCAACGCCCGCACCCAGTCCTCGCCGACAGCCGTCGACGTGCCCATACAGGCCGACCCGACCGCCGTCACGGTCCCACCTCGCAGGCGGCGGGGACACGGCCCGGGTCGACCTGGGGAGGGCGGCCGTGCCGACCAGCCGGATGAGCGCGCATACACCTTCGCTGCGCGTCCGATGCCGCGTCTTACACCGCCGCCGCCAGAACTTTCTTCACCTTCCGCAGCGCTCGAGCCCGGCCGCCCCTCGGGCGCGCCGATGTCCCCGCATCTCCGCCACCGCGCCCGCCACCACCCCAGCCGCCGCCAATCAGCGCCGGCTCAGCAGGTGGTGGGGCGCCACAAGCGTCGGGTGAGCACCTGGACGGCCTCGACCGCCTGTGGAACTGCGGCGGTCACCGGCTCGGACAGCCCGATCCCCTCCCCGACGTCCGCGGGCAGACAGCCGACGACGTACGTCCGGGGCAGTCGGCCGCCGAGCTGGTCCAGGCTGGCCAGCACGGCCACCGGGTCCATGCCGTGCGGGTCGAACATCCCGGATCCCAGGTCGTTCTCGCCGACCTCGAGCATGGTGAGGTCGCCGGGCGCGCCCTCGCCGGGCAGCGCGTCCACGATCACCAGCGCGTCGTAGCCGTCGAGGAGGTCGTAGGCCAGGTGCATGCCTCGGATGCCGTAGTCGACGACCCGGACCCCCTCGGGGAGGGTCGACGGCTGCTGGGCCAGACGGCGGGCCACCTCGGGTCCGAAGCCGTCGTCGCGCAGGAGGAGGTTCCCGATACCGGCCACCAGGACGCGCCGGGTCATCGCTCGCCCATCGGTGCGCCCTTCGATGCCCGGGCCAACCGGGGCGCCATGGCCGCCAGTTGCCAGTCCGTCCACCGAGCGAGGCTGTGCGTCTGCTCCCGGGTGAGCCGGTCGCACACGAAGCCCCAGTGGACGGCGACCACGTCCCCAGGCTGCACTTCGTCGACGAACGACGCGCCGCCGACCCGGTAGCCGACCTGCTCCTCCTGCTCAGGTCCGAGAGACAGCACACCGTCGGCGTACTCGAGGTGCCGCGAGGCGACGACCAGGTGGTCGGGCTCGACGGCCAGCACGCCGGCCGAGGCGATCCGGCACGAGTCGAGCACCCTGAGCGGCTCGGACTGCCCCGCATCGAGCAGACGCGACCAGGGGTAGACGGCGAGGACGTGGAAGGCGTGGGTGGGAGCGGCCTCGGTGAGCAGGTCGTCGCCCAGGTGCGACCAGTAGCTGCCGGCGACCGGCCGGATGCGGTCGAGCAGGGCCGGACCGAACTTCGCCCGGTCCACCCGGTCTGTCAGCTCGTTGCCGGTCCAGTACGCCCGAACCACCCGGGCGTCGAGCGGGTCGGCTCGCGCCAGTTCGGCGAGCACCTTCTGGTAGGGCCAGGCGCCGGAGAACCTCTTCGCAAGCGCCGGCACGTCGACATCGTCGCCCCTGCCGCAGGCCACCGCGAGCAGTGCCGCCGACCCCTCCGGCCCGCAGTAGCCCAGGGCGTTCGGTGCATAGGCGTACTGCGCGAAGAGCCGACGTCCCGCGAGCGCCCCGGTTCCCACTCCTCCGCCCGGTCAGACGCTTGCCGTCGCTCCGATCATGTCCGCCGCCTCCCGGTGCATCCGACCGAAGTTGTAGTAGGCGGCGCAGGCGCCCTCGGGCGAGACCATGCAGGTGCCGATCGGCGTCTCGGGTGTGCAGGCGGTGCCGAAGACCTTGCACTCCCACGGCTTGATCACACCCTTGAGGACCTCGCCGCACTGGCAGGCCTTGGGGTCCGCGACCCGGATGCCGGGCATCGAGAAGCGCACCTCCGCGTCGAAGTCGGCGTAGCCGTCGTTGATCTTCAATGCACTCTGCGAGATGAAGCCGAGCCCGCGCCACTCGAAGTGCGGCCGCAGGGTCATGGTCTCGGCGAGCAGCCTCAGGGCCGCGACGTTGCCCTCCTCCCTGACCACGCGACCGTACTGGTTCTCCACCTCGCAGCGTCCGTCACGGATCTGCTGCAACAGCATGTGAACGGTGGCCAGGATGTCGAGAGGCTCGAACCCGGCCACGACCAACGGCTTGCCGTACACCTCTGGCACGAACCGGTACGGCCGGGTGCCGACCACGGTGGAGACGTGCCCCGGGCCCAGGAACCCGGACAGTCGCAGGTCGGGCGACTCCAGGATCGCGCGAATCGGCGGGACGATCGTCACGTGGTTGCAGAAGACCGAGAAGTTCCTCAGGCCCAGCTGCTTGGCGCGCACCAGCGTGACCGCCGTCGAAGGGGCGGTCGTCTCGAACCCCACCGCGAAGAAGACGACGTGGCTGTCCGGGTTGTCGACCGCGATCTTGAGCGCGTCCAGCGGCGAGTAGACGAACCGGGTGTCCGCACCCCGCGCCTTCGCGTCGAGCAGGCTGCCCCGGGAACCCGGGACCCGCATCATGTCCCCGAACGTGGTGAAGATGACCCCGGGCTGCTCGGCGAGCCACATCGCGTCGTCGACGCGGCCCATCGGGATCACGCAGACGGGGCAGCCGGGTCCGTGCACGAGCTCGATGCCGGGCGGCAGGATGTGCTCGATGCCATGGCGGTAGATGGTGTGCGTGTGACCGCCACAGACCTCCATGAACTTGAACACGTCGTCACCGGCGAGCCTGGTGATCGACCTGACCAGCCCGCGCGCCGCAGCCGGGTCCCGGAACTCGTCAACGAACTTCATGGTGCGTACCTCGTGATCCTGTGTCGTATCGCGTGTCGCCGCTAGGCGATCTGTGAGGAGTTGAAGGCGTCGATCTCGTTGGTGTAGTCGCTGCCCATCTTCTTGACCTGGTCGAGGGTCAGCTGGGCCTCGACCTCGTCGATCTTCGCCATCGCGAAGCCGACGTGCACGAGCACCCAGTCACCTTCGGTCAGCCCCTGGTCGGCGAGCAGGCGGACGCTGATCACCCTCTGCACCCCGTTCACCGACACCTTCGCGAGGTCTTGCCCGGCGTCGGTGAAGGCGACGACCTGACCCGGTATTCCCAAGCACATGGTGGAGTCCTCTCGGAGAGTCGAGGTGTCAGCAGATTCTCGGCAGCGGGTCGCCGACGAGCATGTCGACGATCCGGCTGCCGCCGAACGGAGTGCGCAACGCCACCATGCCGGCGGGAGCCTCGACCACCTGCCCGATGACCGCCGCGCGATGACCCATCGGGTGTGCCCGCAGCGCAGCGACGGCGGCCTCGGCCTCGCTCTCCGGCACCACCGCGACGAACTTGCCCTCGTTCGCGACGTAGATGGGGTCGATGCCGAGCATGTCGCAGGCGCCGAGCACCTCGGGCTGCACGGGGAGGGTCGCCTCGTCGAGGATCACGCCGATGCCTGCGGTCTGGGCGAGCTCGTTGCAGACCGTGCCGAGCCCGCCGCGGGTGGCGTCGCGCATCCAGCGGGTGCCCCGGGCGGCCGCGAGCAGGGCCTCGACCATCTCGTGGACAGGGGCGGTGTCGGAGACGATGGCGTCGGCCTCGATGGCGAGGTCCCCACGGGCCAGCATCACCGCCATGCCGTGGTCGCCCAGGGTCCCGGAGAGGACCAGCCGGTCGCCGGGCTGCACGAGGTGTGCTCCGAGCTCCCGCCCCGCGGGGACCACCCCGACCCCGGACGTGTTGATGTAGAGCCCGTCGGCCGCCCCCCTGGCAACCACCTTCGTGTCCCCGGTGACGATCTGCACCCCGGCGGCATCGGCCGCCGCCTTCATGTCCGCCACGATGGAGCGGAGCCGAGAGATCTCGAAGCCTTCCTCGATCACGAACGCCGCCGACAGCCAGCGCGGCACGGCCCCGCTGACGGCGAGGTCGTTGACCGTCCCGTGCACGGCCAGGTGCCCGATCGTGCCGCCCGGGAACTCGACCGGCTGCACGACGAAGGAGTCGGTGGAGAAGGCGAGCCTTTCCAGAGACGGCAGAGTGAGGAGCGCACCGTCCCCGAGCTGCTCCAGCTCGGGGTTGCGGAACGCCTCCACGAAGACGTTGTCGGTCAGTGCTGCCGACGACTTGCCTCCGGCGCCGTGGGCGAGGGTGATGACCTCGTCGATCAGCCGCGGGCGGCGCTTGCGGAACTCCTCGATCTTGAGCAGCATCCGGTCTTCGCGCTCCACGTGCGACGTCACGGCCTCGCTGGTCATCGGTTCCCTCCAGGGTCGGACCTGCCTGCGGCCAACAACGCGGTCGTCCTTCGCTGCGTCTCCTCCTGGACCACCGACCACAGCCGGTACCCGAGCCGGGCATGGCTCTCCTGGATGCGGTGGATGCTCTGGGAGTGCACGGTGAAGCAGTAGTCGACGTCGTCACTGGTCGACATCGCACCACCTTCGTGGCCGGCGAACCCGATCGTGAGCAGACCGCGTCTCCTGGCCTCGGTGAGCGCCCTGATCAGGTCCTCGGAGTTCCCGGACGTCGACAGTGCGATCGCCATGTCGACCGGCCTCGAGTGGGCGATCACCTGTCGGGAGAAGATCAGCTCGAACCCGACGTCGTTGCCGAGCGCCGTGACCACCGCCTGGTCCGCGGCCAGGGACCAGGCGGGTACGGCGCGGCCACGGACCGGCCGACAGAACAGGGAGGCCAGGGTCGCGGCATCGGTGGAGCTCCCGCCGTTGCCGAAGGTGTAGAGCCGACCGCCGCGCGCGAACCGGTCCGCCATCTCGGCCCCGGCCGCCCGCAGCCGATCCTCGTACTCCTCCAGCGACGCCTGCTGCAGCCGGGCGCTGACCTCCGCCTTGCCCCGGGCCGAGGACGCCAGGTCGAGCAGCAGGCTGTCCGGGTCGTGCTCGGTCCCCTCGATGAACGGATAGAGGAAGTCGGTGTTCTGGTTCAGGTCGGTCACGACGCTGCCCCCGTGACGTCGTCCAGCCGGGTGAGGGCGGCGCCGGCGTGGACCAGCAGCAGGTCGCCGGGCTCCACCGGGCCGACGAGCGTGACGTCGACCGCCTCCTCACCGGTGGCGGTACGCACGAGCGCGGGGGAGACCTCGGACTCCGGTGCCATCACCACCTCGCCGAGCCGCCCTTCGTCGCTGCATGTCACGCACACCTCGTCGGTGCAGTCCCGGCCGCCGTCGTCGGCCATGGTGAGCAGCCCCGGATGCTCGAAGCAGACGTGCGTCAGCTCCCAGAGCAGGTGGTACATCAGGACGAACCGACCGGTGGCCGGCACCATCGGGTCGTCGGACTCCACCCACAGCACGTGGTCGGCGCTGCCCGCCGCGGGTCTGGCGCCGAAGCCGATCCAGATCGTCTGCGCTCCCCACGCCGGGGCCCGACGCATCAGGTCGACCACCCGCGGGTCGGCGGCGGAGGCCACGGCGATGATCACGTCCCCGGGGCGGGTCGCCACCCGCGCCTGGGCGACCGGGTCGGGATCGACCAGCGCGACGGACGGCAGGGCCCGCTTGCCCATGATCACCGGGTGCACGAACTCGACGGCCACGTGGTGGGCATGGGGTTCCCACTGAGGTGAGACCACCCAGAGGGTTGCTCCGGCGTGGAACTTGCGGGCGAGCGCGAGCGAGGCGGCTGCGAGGTCGTCGCTCAGGTCCTTCCCGATCAGCGCGGCCGGTTCCTGTGTCATCGTCATGCGTCTCCTCCTGTCCTCGCTGTCATCGCTGTCCTGGCTGTCCTGGCCTTGCGGGCCGTCGACCCTCGGTGCGCCGCCCTGGCTCGTCCCACGACGGCCTGCCCGAGGGAGAGGCCACCGTCGTTGGCCGGGACCCGTCGATGCGTGAGCACGAGCAGCCCGGCGGCTCCTAGACGCGTGCGCATCTCCTCCAGCAGCAGCCTGTTGGCGAACACGCCACCGGTCAGGCCCACGGTCTCCACCTCGCAGTCGTGCGCGGCCCGCACGACGAGCTCGGTCGCGGCCGCGGCAAGCGCACGGTGGAATCCCAGCGCCAGCCCTGCCCTCGGCAGGCCCGCGTGGACGCCCTCGACCAGGGCCGCGACGAGCTCGGTGTGGCACAGCGTGCCGTCGGTGACCCGCATCGGCAGGTCGACGGCGGTGGTGGCGGAACGGGCGAGGGCCTCGAGCTCGACGGCGGCCTGGGCCTCGTAGCTGACGTGGTGGCGCACGCCGAGCAGGGAGGCGACCCCGTCGAAGAGCCGCCCCACGCTCGTGGTCGCGACACACCCGATGCCGGTGGACAGCTGTGAGGCGACGGCCCGGCACTCTCGGTCGGAGCAGCTCCGGGCGAGATCCAGGTCGCCGGCCTCGATGCCGGCCGCGTGCAGCAGGCCGAGAGCCACTCGGAACGGGTGTCGCACCGCGTGGTCGCCGCCGGCGATTAGGAAGGGCTCCAGGTGGCCGACCCGCACGGTGGTGGTGACGTCGGCCCCGACGTACAGCACCTCCCCGCCCCACACGGTGCGGTCGCACCCATAGCCGGTGCCGTCGAAGGCGACGCCGACGACCGGCGTCCCGATTCGCCCGCTCTCGGCGAGCAGGGAGGCGACATGGGCGTGATGGTGCTGGACGGTGTCCAGTGGCAGCCCGGCGGCGTCGGCGTACCGCTGCGCCCATTCGTGGGTCGCGTACCCGGGATGGTCGTCGGCCACGACCAGCGCCGGCGTCACCCCGTGCAGGGCGAGGAGCTGCGCTACGGCGGACTCGAACGACCGTTGGGCCTCGAGACTGCCCATGTCGCCCAGGTGCCCCGAGCAGAACGCGTAGTCCTGGCGGGTCAGGCAGAAGGTGTTCTTGATCTCCGCGCCGACGGCGAGGGTCACGGGGCCGTCGTCGGGCAGCACGACCGGGAGCGGCGCATAGCCGCGGGAGCGGCGCACCGGCAGCTCGGTCTCTCGCGAGACGGCCACCACGGAGTCGTCACACGGCACTGCGATCGCCCGGTCGTGCATCAAGATCACGTCCGCGATCCCGGACAGCCGGTCCCGGGCATCCTCGTCTGTGTGGCACAGCGGCTCCCCGGAGAGGTTTCCCGAGGTCATCACCAGGGCCTGCGGAGGGAGGTCGCTCGCCCCGGGGACCGGCCGGAACAGCAGATGGTGCACCGGTGTGTAGGCCAGCATCGCGCCGACCTCGTCGAGTCCCGGCGCGACACCGTCCGCGAGGGGGCAGGGGACCCGCCTGCGCAGGAGCACGATGGGCCGGGCCGGCCGGGACAACGCCGCTTGCTCGGCCGCCGACACCTCGGCGAACCCGGCGATCTGCGTGATGTCGGGCGCCATCACAGCGAACGGCTTGTCGGGGCGGTGCTTGCGAGCCCGCAACCGGGCCACCACCGCCGGGTTGGTCGCATCGCACGCGAGATGGAAGCCTCCGATCCCCTTGACGGCAACGATCCCGCCGTCGGCGAGGACCCGATGGACGTGGGCGAGGGTCGAGTCATCCCCGTGGGCCAGTCGTCGGCCGTCGGCCTCGACCCACAGCCGCGGACCGCAGTCGTGGCACGAGATCGGCTGCGCGTGGTAGCGACGGTTCGCCGGGTCGGCGTACTCGGCCTCACACCGAGCACACAGGGGGAAGGACGCCATGGTGGTGGCCGGCCGGTCATAGGGCAGATCCTGGATGATCGTGAACCGGGGACCGCAGTTCGTGCAGGTGATGAACGGGTGGCGGTAGCGCCGGTCCTCGCGGTCCGCCATCTCACGCAGGCAGTCCGCGCAGGTGGCCACGTCGGGAGGGACCAGCGTGCGCGAGCCGGGGAGCCGCCTGCTCGGCACGATCTCGAACCGCGAGCCGCCCCGGGGGCTCAGCACCTCGCTGTGGAGGTCGACGACCACCGACAGCGGCGGAGCCTCGTCCCGGAGGCGGCGGACCAGCTCGTCGAGGTCGGCGGGGGTCCCCTCGGCCTCCACGAACACGCTCAAGGCGTCGTTGCCGCAGTGCCCGGACAGGCGCAGCTCGGCGGCGGCCCGGGCCACGAACGGCCGGAACCCGACCCCTTGCACCACACCGCGGACCACGATCCGGCGGCGTTGGACCGGGCGGGCAGCGAGCGTCTCGACGTCAGGCAAGGGAGCTCCCCGGCGCGGTGGGCTGCTCGCGGGCACGCCCCATCAGCTCCAGGCCCGAGAGCGCCTGCTCGGCCCGCGCGTCGTCGATGACCTCCATCGCGAAGCCCATGTGGATCAGGATCAACTCGCCGGGATGCGGAGGCACGTCGAGCATCCCGACGTTCACACGGCGTTGCGCGCCCTGGACGTCGACCAGGGCCAGCTGGTCGCCGAAGCCGTCCACCAGGTCCACGACCCGTCCGGGGATGCCAAGGCACACGGTCATCGACCCCCTTTCAGGGCTGGTCCTCGGCCCGCGGGGTGCCGGGCTCGTGTGCGGGCCCGGTCATGTCGGGGTCCTCGTCGTGACTGGGGTCGTGCTCATGTCGGCTCCTCTTCGCTCGACGCGGGACCCATCACATGCTGCGGATCTTCAGGTACCTCTTGATGTCGGGGACCGCCGTGATCCCCACCACCAGGGCGAACGCCATCGCGGCGGCGCCGACCACCGAGGTGACAATGCCGACCGTTCTCATCGATCAGCTCTCCTTCCGTGCTGCATCCAAGGGCTCGATCTCGTCCGGGGCGAAGTAGAAGTAGCGGCCGTACCAGTCGTGGAGGTCCGCAGCCGGGTCGTCCTCGAGCACGAGGGCGACGTGGGTGCCTCCGTCGACGTCGGCAAGCACGGCCCTCACGCGGGCCACCTGGTCGGCGAAGAACAGGTCCTGCGCGTCGGCCCGCCGGCTCGGGTGGACCCGGACCAGGCTGCCCCTGCTCACCGCCACTCCGTCGACCACGACAGCGTCGCTGCCGGGGCTGAGCGAGGCGTCGGAGGCGGGATCCCACCAGGGGGCGTCGCCGGTGCCCGGCGGCCCGTGCGGGTCGCGGAGGATGCCGTGCATCTGCTGCAGGTCGGCGGGCGTCATCGTGTCGCAGCGGTCGATGATCGCGGCCGCCCTGGGGTCGGTCGCACGGGCCTCTGCCTTCTCGGCGTCGGTCATCGTCATCACCCGAAGGGTCAGGATCTCGTCGATCTCCGTGGCGTCGAACAGCGCGCCGGCGCTCTCGGCGGCCACCTCCGGGTGGTCGTAGAGGATGATGGGGGACCCGAGCAGCAGGTCCGTCTCGCCCTCCTCGCCGGCGAGGAACGGCCAGCAGCGGTCCTGGCGGACCGCGTCGACGATCTCGCGGGCATCGGACGGGGGGTCCACCACGGAGGCGAAGGCGCAGCGCTCGGCCCCGACGAGCACGTGCGCGCCGAGCAGGGACGTGCGGGTCGCATCGTCCTTCGTCGAGGGCCGCAGCGGATGGTCGTTGCGGACCTGCAGGCGCAGCAGCGTGAACCGGCCGTGCGGCTCGGTGGACAGCGTGACCACCGCCTCCAGCGGCCACCTCCGCCGTACGACGGATCCGCCTGCCGCCAGCGTCTCCCGCTCCTCACCACCGTCCACGTGGACCGGGTGCTCGATGGTCCTGGCACCAGTCGACAACGTGCTGGTGACGGCGACCTCCTGCTCGACCGCCTCGTCCCAGGTGAGCTCGCTGCGGGCGCCTACCCGCAGCGACGGCACGGCCCGGCCCTTCCCGTCGTAGACCTGACGGTGCTGCAGCTGGAGGAAGCGCAGGTGCACGGTGAGCGACGAGCCCTCGGTGACGTCGGTGAGGAGCGTGTGCAGGGTCATCGACTCGGCCTCGCCCAGCCCTCGGTCGGCCGCGCCCGGGGGACCGAGCACGCCGAACTGCCACCGGCTCCGGTTCTTCTCCGAGCTCGCCCGGTAGGGGTAGAGCAGGTAGCCCTCGTAGAGCACGGCGTCGGCGACCGTGCGGGCCCTGGCCAGGCGTTCGTCGGCGACGGTCACGAGCCCACCTCCCGGCCCGGGGCGACCGCGTCGACCTGCTGCAGGAGATGGGTGACGGTCTCCTCCCAGGAGACCAGGCCGTGCCGGGCGCGGTAGTCCCCGAGCTCGGCGAGCACGTCGTGGTCCAGCCGCACCCACCCGGCGTGGGGGAAGTAGGTCGAGATCATGTCCTGCCACACCCGCACCGGCAGGTCGTAGCGGGCCTCGCTGTCCCAGGGCACCTGCTGGACGGAGAACCCGTGGTCGCCACGGGTGAAGACCGTGCCGGAGAACATGAGCACGACCGGCACGGTGCCGCCGCCGACGGCATGCAGGTAGCGCGAGCCGGTGACGTCGAAGTCGTAGGTGCACGGCAGGGGGAGGTCGACCTCGGTGCTTCCCGTGAAGCCCTGCACCGTGGTGTCGCAGTGCATCCACAGGAACGGCTTGAGGGTCTGCGGCCAGCGGTCCCGCTGACCGAAGAGCGGGAGCAAGCCGCGCTCGTCGTCGAGGTCGTAGCCGCGGCGCTGGGGCTCGATGCGCACCTGGCAGTGGAGCGCGACCGCGTGGACGCGCGCACCGGTCCCCTCCTGGATGCACAGCCGAGCGGTCAGCTCGGGGGTCGCTGCGTACGGCGTGGGCGCGACGTCGACGACGCTGAAGGACCACTCACTCATGGGGCTGCCTGCACGGGAGTGCTTCGGGCGTCGACCTTCGTGAAGAAGTCGTCGAGGGCGGCGCGCGCCTCCTGGCCGCCGTCGAACCCACGCCAGGTGGCGCGCATCCGTCCGACCAGCTCGTAGCACGCGTCGATGGGGACCACGTGACAGGTGAACCCGTCGTCGTCCGCCCGACGGCCGCCGCCACGGACGAGCAGCGCCTCCACGTCCGGGAGCACGGTGTCCAGACCCGGGTTCGCTGCGAGGACCCGGGACCACGCGGACATCGACAGCTCGGACTCGGTCGCGCCGGCCGGGCTCGGGTAGAACGCCGCCACCCGCTGCTGCACGCTGTTCTCGAACAGGAACACCAGCCCCACGGGGATCTGCAGGTCGTCCCAGTCGCTCTGGTCGAGCCGGAAGCCGGGGAACGCCAGGTAGCGGTCGGGAACCGCGCGGTAGCGCAGGTCCGCCTGCTGGTCGGTGAACAGCAGGTAGCAGGGCCGGCAGGTGCACATCAGGCTGCGGCTGTGCAGGTCGACGACGTGCTGGTGCTCGTCGGCCACCTGCGCCGAGCACATCTCGCACCGTTCGCCGGGCACGACCGAGGAACGGCTGGCGTTGATGCGGCGCAGCGTGCCGAGCGCCGGGCCCGAGCGGGAGGCGGGACTCATGCGCTCACCGCCGCCGGCAGCGCGACCGACACGTCCGCGCCGTCCACCAGCAGGGGCAGCGGGTCGAGGTGCAGGTCGGCCACGTCGAGGCAGGCACCGGCACGGCGTACGTCGTAGTGGGCGCTGCACCGGGGACAGGTCAGCACCGCGTCGCCGACGGCACCGCCCAGCCGGCGCTCGGGAACCGCCGCGTCCAGCGAGCTCGCGCAGCGGGCACAGACGTCCCGGAACGCGAACAGGTCCCGGCCCACCTTGCACACGAACAGGGCCGTGCCACCGGCCGTGGCCGTCGTCGCCGTTCCGGGCGTGAGGCCGGCGAGCGCCGGCAGCGTGTGCCAGCTCGTGCCCGCACCCACGCCCTGGGCGTCGAGCCGCGTGCGCAGGGCGTCGACCGGGATCAGCGGACCGTGCGCCTCGTCCTCGGCCGAGGCGTCAACCTCGATGGAGGTCACCTCGGGCGCCGCGGCCTCGACGGCGTCCCGGACCGCAAGCTCGAGCGTCACCGAGGACGACGGGCAGCTCTCGCAGGAGCCCAGCAGCCGCAGGCGCACGACGCCACCGTCGGTCACCTCGACGAGCTCGACGTCACCGCCGTGGGACCCGAGGTAGGGGCGGACGCTCTCGAGCGCCTGCTCGACCCGCGTCCGGACGTCATACGGGTGGAGCCCGTGCACCATCAGCAGGCTGGCCACGAGGTCGTCGGCTGCCAGGAGACCGAGCAGCTCGTCGTCGAGCCGGCCGCTGTCGTAGACGATCTCCAGCAGTCGCTCCAGGCCCGTGCCGTACAGGTCGGTCACGACCCGCACCAGCTCCTCGGCGCGCTCCCGGGCCCGATGCGCGTTCGCCTGCCCCGGGGCCGACACCGCCTCGATCAGGGCGTCGATGCGCTCGCCGGTGCCCCGGAGGTCGGTCGGCGGGTGCGCCTCGTGCGTGCCGGGATGTGCCATGCGTTCGCCGGCCTCAGCCGACGCCGGCGGACTGGGTGGGCGAGTGCAGCAGCTCGAGCTTGTGGCCCTCGCCGAGGTACATGTGCACCCCGCACGGCAGGCACGGGTCGAAGCTGCGGACGGTGCGCATGATGTCGATGCCCTTGAAGTGCTCCCGGTCGTTCTCCTCGAAGATCGGCTGCCCCTGCACGGCGTCCTCGTAGGGACCCGGGGTCCCGTAGGAGTCCCGCGGGCTCGCGTTCCACGGGGTCGGCGGGTAGGGATGGTAGTTGGCGATCTTGCCGTCGCGGATCACCATGTGGTGCGAAAGCACGCCGCGCACGGCCTCCGTGAAGCCGCAGCCGATCGCCTCGTCGGGGACGTCGAACTTCTCCCACGTCTTGGTCCGGCCCGCGCGGATCTCGACCAGTGCCTTCTCCGCGAAGTGCAGCGCACACGCGGCGGCGTAGGCCTGGAAGTAGGTGCGCGCCCGGTTCCGCTCGATGGTGTTGCTCCAGCGGGGGACCTTCCACTCCAGCTCGACGGGACCCTTCAGTGCGGTCTTGGGCAGGTTGATCTTCACCGAGCTGCCGGTGGACCGGACATAGCCGATGTCCACCAGCCCGGCCAGGGCGGTCGACCAGAGCCGGGCGAGCGGGCCCCCGCCGGTGTCCAGCGCGAGGTAGTCCTTGCCGTCGTACCAGCGCGGGGACATCACCCAGGAGTACTTCTCATCGAGGTCGCGCTTCTGCGGCTTGGGGTTCGTGTGCTGGTTCCAGGGGTGCCGCCGGTCCACGGTGTTGCCGAGGGGGTCGTGGGTCACGAAGGTCTCCTGGTCCTCCCAGTCGTCGTAGTACGACGAGCCGAGCAGGATCCGGATGCCGAGGTTGATCTCCACCAGGTCGGTGGTCACCAGCCTGCCGTCCACGACGACGCCGGGGGTGACATACATCCTGCGTCCCCAGTTCGTCATGTCCTTGTAGTCGAAGTTGCAGTGCTCGGGATCCTGGAACGATCCCCAGCAGGCGAGCAGGATCCGCCGGTTGCCGACCTCCTCGTAGCCGGGCAGCGCCTCGTAGAAGAAGTCGAAGAGGTCGTCGTGCATCGGCACGACCTTCTTCATGAACTCGACGTAGCGCTGCAGGCGGGTGAGGTAGTCGGTCATCAGCTGGATCGTCGCAACGGTGCCCACCCCGCCCGGGTAGAGCGTGGAGGGGTGGACGTGACGACCCTCCATCAGGCAGAACATCTCGCGGGTGAGGCGGCTGACCTGCAGGGCCTCGCGGTAGAACTCGCCGGTGAACGGGTTCAGCGATCGCATGATGTCGCCGATGGTTCGGTACCCGTGGGCGTTAGCGTGCGGCGCCTCGGTGGAGTTCGCCCGCTCCAGGACGCCGGGGTTGGTCTCGGCGACCATCTTCTCGCAGTAGTCCACCCCGACCAGGTTCTCCTGGAAGATGTTGTGGTCGAACATGTACTCCGCGGCCTCGCCGAGGTTGACGATCCACTCACCGAGATGTGGTGGCTTCACGCCGTACGCCATGTTCTGCGCGTAGCAGGAGCAGGTCGCGTGGTTGTCGCCGCAGATGCCGCAGATGCGGCTGGTGATGAAGTGCGCGTCTCGCGGGTCCTTGCCCTTCATGAAGATCGAGTAGCCACGGAAGATCGAGCTGGTGCTGTGGCACTCGGCGACCGTCCGGTTGCCGAAGTCGATCTTGGTGTAGATGCCGAGGGAGCCCACGATCCTGGTGATCGGGTCCCAGGACATCTCGGTCAGGCCCTGCGGGTCGGTGGACACGCTGCTGGGCCTGGGGATGGTCGACGTCATGCGCCGCCTCGCCTTCGTGAATGGACGTTCGGGGGTGCGGCCGGGTTACCAGGTTCGGGTGGCGCCGGTGGTCAGCTGGGATCCCTTGGAGCGCCACTTGGGCTCCTTGTCCAGCGTGTGCGTGGTGAGGTGGCGCAGGCGGCGCATCGTAGCGCCGTACGGGCCGACGGCGTTCGTGGAGAGCTTCCCGCCGGGTGGCTCGTCCATGAAGGGCATGAACTTGTCCGGGAACCCGGGCATCGTGCAGCCGATGCAGATGCCGCCGACGTTGGGGCAGCCGCCGATGCCGTTCATCCAGCCCCGCTTGGGGACGTTGCACTTGACGGTGGGTCCCCAGCAGCCGAGCTTGACGATGCACTTGGGAGAGCCGTACTCGGTGGCGAAGTCCGCCTGCTCGTAGTACCCCGCCCGGTCGCAGCCCTCGTGCACCGTCTGGCCGAACAGCCAGGTGGGTCGCAGTGCGTCGTCGAGCGGGATCATCGGCGCCTGACCCGTCGCCATGTAGAGCAGGTAGGTCAGGGTCTCGGACAGGTTGTCCGGTTGGATCGGGCAGCCGGGCACGCAGACGATGGGGATGCCGGCCTTGGACTTCCACTGCCAGCCGAGGTAGTCGGGCACGCCCATGGCACCGGTCGGGTTGCCCTGCATGGCGTGGATGCCACCGTACGTCGCACAGGTGCCGGCGGCCACGATCGCGGTCGCCTTCGGGGCCAGCCTGTCCAGCCACTCGCTGGTGGTCATCGGCTGACCGGTCGCCGGGTTGTTCCCGAAGCCGCACCAGTAGCCATCCTCGTGCAGCTTCTCGTTCGGGATGGACCCCTCGACCACGAGGACGAACGGCTCGAGCTCGCCGCGGTCGGCCTTGAAGAACCACTCCAGGAAGTCGTCGGCACCGCCGTTGGGCCCGCACTCGAAGTCGATCAGCGGCCAATGCACCGCCACCTGTGGAAGGCCCGGGAGGGCACCGAGCGCGATCTCCTCGATGCTCGGCTGGGTGGCCGCGGTCAGGGAGACGGAGTCACCGTCGCAGCTGAGCCCCGCATTGATCCACAGAACGTGTATGAGCGTCTGTTCCGCCTCGACGGCCTCGGCTGTGGGCATCGACTGCCGGCTCTCCGGACCCGTTCGCTCGAGTCCCCGCTAGATCACCTTGGACCCCCGAAGGCCCCGTGTCTCCCACCGACCATCTGAGACCTACGTCACACGTCTGTCAAGAGCTGCTGGCGCGATACCTGCGCGCGTTGCGTGAGCGTCGATCAGCCGAGCCATTCGTACCAGGCCTCGAGATTCGCGCCGGTCCGCGCCGAGACCGGTAGCACCTCGACGTGCCGGTTGAGGCTGCGGGCGTCGGCGGTGAACCGGCCGGTGTCGAAGTCGACGTACGGCAGCAGGTCGGTCTTGTTGAGCACGACGACGTCGGCGGCGGCGAACATGTGCGGGTACTTCAGCGGCTTGTCGTCGCCCTCCGTGACGGAGACGACCACGACCTTGCGCTTCTCGCCCAGGTCGAACAGCGCGGGACACACCAGGTTCCCGACGTTCTCGATGAACAGGACGCTGTCCTCGTCGGGTCCCAGCCTCGCCAGGGCGCGCGCGACCATCGCCGCGTCGAGGTGGCATCCGGCACCGGTGTTCACCTGGACCGCACGCGCACCCGCCTGCCGGATCCGCCGGGCGTCGAACAGCGTCTCCTGGTCACCCTCGACCACGCTCACCGACCGCGTGGCCGCCTGGATCGTGCGCTCCAGCAGGGTGGTCTTTCCTGCGCCGGGTGAGCTCATCAGGTTCACTGCCGTGATGCGTCGCGCCGCCAGCCAGGACCGGTTCGCGGCGGCGAGCTCGTCGTTCTTCGCGAGCACCGCGACCTCGAGCTCGAGAGTGTGCGTGCGGGTGCCGGACTCCGGCGGCACCGGGGACCCGTGGCCGTGGGCTCCGGCGCCGGGCCCGTGGTCGTGATCGTGGTGGTCGTCGTAGGTCCGCCCGCGCTCGTCCAGCGCCGACACCCGGGCGCCGCCCTCGCCGCATCCGCACGTCGAGCACATGTCAGGCCACCTCCACCGAGGTCACCGACAGCTCCCGGCCCGAGAGGAGCAGCACGTCGGCGCTCCCGCAGTCGCAGAGCAGGATGGGGTCGTCGAGGTCGAAGTCGCTCTCGCAGGACCGGCAGCGCGCCCGTCCATGCGCCTCGCTGATCTCCAGCGACGCGCCCTGGAGGGGCGTGCCGCCGGACGCCAGCTCGAAGCAGAACGACAGGGCGTCCGGAACGACGCCGGCGAGGCGCCCGATGCTCAGGCGTACGACGCTCACCCGTCGGTCTCCGGTGCGTTCGAGCACCGAGGACACCACGCTCTCCGCCACCGCGAGCTCATGCATGCGCTCCCCAGCCAGTTCCGTGCACAGTAGGTCGTCTCGGGGTCCGGCGGCAACGGTCCAGCCCTGCCTCACCTACTGCTGGCCGGCCCCTGGCTACGACGACGGACGTGCGTCACTTCGTCGTCCCCCGACACTCGCCCGGACGACCAGGGGCGTCAGCCCGTGCTCGCTGGACTGCCCGGTGGCCACGAACCGGTCGAGCTCGGCGGCGAGCCGGCGGGCCCGCCACACCCGCCCGCGGCCGCCCCCGAGGGCGGCCCACAGCAGCGGGTGCCGGTGCTGGAGGTCGACCGCGTCGCGGATCGAGGTGGCGTCAGCGATGAACCCGCTGCCGATCTCTCGAGCATCGCGTCCGTGAGGTAGTCGTAGTACCAGCCCTCGTCCGGCTCGTAGCTCTGGATGAGGCGGTGTGCCGAGGCGCGGGAGTGCGCCGTCGCGTGGCGTGCTGGGGAGGAGTCGCAGCAGCCGACGTGGCCGCACGTGGCGCACCGGCGCAGGTGCACCCACCAGCCGGGCGGCTGCTGCGCCGAGCAGTCGGCACATCCCGGTCCGCTCGCGGCCACGTCGAGGTCCACGCTCGAGAGCGGGTCCGGCTCGCTCACGTGCGCCTCCCTGGCGCCGGTCACCCGCTGCCCGCAGGGACTGCACTGAACCGTAGACCGTCCCGGCTCGTTGTGCTCGTAGAGACCTCGTCCTTCGAGGCGATCGGAACACCCCCGAGAACCCCGAGACCCCCGAGAACCCTCGAGAACCGGAGAAGACCATGAAGATGCGGATGCTTGCTGCGATCGCCGTGCTGGTCTCGGCGGCCGTCCACCTCAGGCTGTGGCTCGACGGGTTCCGCTCGATCCACATGGTCGGCCCGGCGTTCATGCTGAACGCCGTGGCGGGCGTGGTGATCGCGGTCCTGCTGGTCGTGTGGCGGCGCCACTGGCTGCCGCCGCTGCTCGCCCTCGGCTTCGGGGTGGCGACGTTGGGGGCGTTCGTGACCTCCGCGACCGTGGGCCTGTACGGCGTCCACGAGACGTGGTCCGGCTTCTACGTGCTCGCCGCGGCGGTGTCCGAGGTCGTGGCGATCGTCGTGGTCCTGGCGATCCTCGCGCGCGAGTACCGGCTGCGGTCCGGAGTCCCCCTGCGGCAACGCGTCGTCGTGCGCGGCCACCACTGAGCCAGGTCCCGGCGGCGGGCGCGGCTCAGCGCGCGTAGGCGGCGAGGAACCGGTCGCGGAAGGCGTCCATCGGCCAGACCGGGGCCCGCCGACCGGGCCTCAGGCCGTCCTGCCAGCCCCAGCCCGAGATCCTCCTCAGCACGGCCGGGTCGCGCGCGATGACGGTGACCGGCACCTCATGGTTCGCGCCCTGGCCGGAGACCACCGTGGCGGGCTGGTGGTCGCCGAGCAGCACCACCACGAGGTTCCGGTGCTCGCGCCGGTGGTAGCCGCACAGGAACGACACGACGGTGTCCAGCGAGTACGTGATGGAGCGCGCGTAGGCCCGCCGTACCCGCTCGGGATCGCGCCACAGGACGTCCGGAGCGGGCCCGCGCGGGGGCAGGCCGGCGTAGACGGAGCCGTTGCCCACCTCGTTCCACGGCACGGGCCGCGGCAGCGGCGTCCACGGCGTGTGGCTGGAGACCAGGTCGATCTCCGCCATCACCGGGCGGCGGGGGTGCCGGGCGAGCTCGTTGCGCTCGAAGGCCGCGAGGGTGTACTGGTCCGGCATCGTGGCATAGCTGTACGACGGACCGGCGTAGCCGACGTTCCAGGCGTTGTAGAGCCTGTCGTAGTGGTAGAACGAGCGGCCGGCCGGCCAGCTGGAGCCGTTCGACGGCACGTCGCCGACCGTCCGCCAGCCGGCGCGGCGGAACGCGTCGCTGAGGGTGAAGCGGTCGCCGGCGACCACGTGGTCGTAGCGCTGCTGGTCGTCGACCCACAGCCCGGTCTGCAGCGTGGAGTGGGCCAGCCAGCTGAGGCCGCCGAACGTGGGGGAGTCGAGGAAGGCGCTGCGCGCGGAGAAGCCCGCCTCGTGCAGCCGAGCGGTTCCGGTGTCGAGGGCGGCGTCCACCGAAGCCGACATGCCTGGTCCGTCGAGCGCGACGCGTCCGTAGCTCTCCACGAAGGCGATGACGACGTCGTGGCCTCGAAGGCCTCGCAGCAGCCGGTCGGCCGGCGTGTCGCGGAAGCGGTCGTCGGCGACCGCGTGCGCGAAGCTCCGGTCGTCGCGTACGTCGACGCGCAGCTGGTGCAGGTGGCCGTAGGCGAGCCGGGCGGCGCTCGTCGACGCCACCGGCGTGTCGGGGACGACGTGGACGCCGAGCACGGCGCACAGCAGCCAGGCCACGCCCAGCATCGCGATGGCGCGCAGGGCCACGGGTCGGTGCCGGGCCGCGGACGTGGCCAGCCGGAGGACGGACATGGGCAGGATGACCAGCATCGCCACGGCCAGGAGCCCAGCCCCGACCAGGACGACGACCGCGACCGCGTGCCCCACCGAGTCGGCCAGGAGCCCGACGGCCGGCCCGCCGTACGACCAGTCCGTCAGCGGGTCGAACGGCCGGCCCAGTGCCTCGAGGAAGCCGATGTCGAGGGCCTTGACCAGGACCAGCCCAGCCACCAGGAGGCCGGCGACCACGGCCGCCACCGCACGGGTACGGCGGGGGAGCAGCAGCAGGACCGCCAGCGCCAGGAGGCCTTCGAGGGGGATGCGCACGAACGCGGCGGGTCTCATCAGCTCGAGCCGGTCGGGGGCGACGAGCGCGCACCACACGAGCACGACGGCCGCGGCCGTCCTCAGCCGCGCCACGGCACCACCGCGACCACGAGGCTCCGACCGGCGGACCGGGCGTGCCACAGCGTCCAGATCTCCCGGCCGAACGACTCGGCGAGCAGGACGAGGGCCACCGCGAGCGCGACCTCCGTCCACCGGCCCGGCAGCACCCCCGCCGCCGCGCACGTGAGCACGGCGCCCTGCGTCGCCGCGACGACCTTGGCCCAGTAGCGCGGAGGGGTGGACTCGCGCAGCCACGGCAGCAGCCTGCCGGCGCCGAGGAGCGCGTAGCGCGCGAGGCCGATCGCGAGCACCCACGGCGCGACGGCGGCCGAGACGTAGACGCCGAGCACGAGGATCAGGTAGGCGTCGGCCTCCATGTCGAAGCGGGCGCCGAGCGCCGACACCGTGCCGGTCCGCCGCGCGACCCGGCCGTCGACGGCGTCGAGCAGCAGGGCCACGACGCTCAGCGCGACCAGGGTCCGCACCGCTGCGGGCGCCAGGAACGAGTCCGCGGTCAGCGCCGCGACACCACAGGTCAGCGTCGACCGGGTCAGCGTGATGCGGTCCGCCGGCCCCAGCCGCCCGTCGCCGTGACGGGCCAGCGCCCGCGCCAGCAGCACGTTCACCACCAGGCCGCCGGCCGCGCCCACGAGCCAGCCGGCCAGGCCCAGGCCGACCGTCCCCGCCAGGGCACCGAGCAGGGCGAGGAGCGCCAGCGGCCCGGTCGCCCTCCGGGGGTGAACCATGCGCATGGTGCCTCCGTGTGAGGAGTGTGGCTCGATGTCGGCCCGCTGCCGGCAGGGGTCGACCGTCGCCGGCGACGTGCGGTACGACGGTGACACGACGTACGGGCTGCCGCGGTTCAGGTGGCCGGGAGGGAGTGGGCCGGTGGGCACGTCCGGTCGGGCGTTCTGGCTGCGTGAGCCGGGCGCGGGCGAGATCCGCGGCGTGCCGCTGCCCGACCCGGGCCCGGACGAGGTGCTGGTCCGGACGTCGTGGTCCGGGGTGAGCAGGGGCACCGAGACGCTCGTGTTCGCGGGGGGCGTGCCCGCGAGCCAGCACGACGCGATGCGGGCGCCCTTCCAGGAGGGCGACTTCCCGGGACCGGTCAAGTACGGCTACCTCAACGTCGGCGTGGTCGAGCACGGCCCGCCGGCCCTGCGGGGGCGCACGGTGTTCTGCCTCTACCCGCACCAGACGGCGTACGTCGTGCCGGCGCGGGCCGTGACGGTGGTGCCGGACGCGGTGCCGCCTGCCCGGGCGGTCCTGGCCGGCACCGTGGAGACCGCCGTCAACGCGCTGTGGGACGCCGCGCCGTTGGTCGGTGACCGCATCGCCGTGGTGGGGGCCGGGATGGTCGGCTGCTGCGTCGCCCGCCTCCTCGCGACCATCCCCGGGACGCGGGTGACGCTCGTCGACGTCCAGTCCCGCGCCGAGGTGGCCTCCGCGCTCGGCGTCGGGTTCGCCGGCCCCGAGGAGGCGCCGGACGGCCAGGACCTCGTGGTCCACGCCAGCGCCACCGGCGCCGGGCTCCAGCGCTCCCTGGACCTGCTGGGTCCCGAGGGCACGGTCCTCGAGCTCAGCTGGTACGGCGAGCAGGAGGTCCGCCTCCGCCTGGGCGGCGCGTTCCACTCGCGGCGCCTCGGCATCCGGGCCAGCCAGGTCGGCACGGTCTCCCCTCGCGACGGCCGGCGGCGCACCACGGAGGAGCGGCTGCGGCTGGCGCTGGACCTGCTGGTCGACCCGGCGTTCGACGCGCTGCTGACGGGCGTGTCCCGCTTCGACGAGCTGCCCGAGGTGATGGCGGCGCTCGCGGACGGGAGCCTGCCCGCGCTGTGCCACACGATCAGCTACGGCGGGGGGTAGGTCGATGTTCGGCGTCACCGTCCGTGACCACATGATGGTCGCCCACAGCTTCTCCGGCGACGTGTTCGGACCTGCTCAGCGGCTGCACGGTGCGACGTACGTCGTCGACGCGACGTTCCGCGCGGAGCACCTCGACGCCGACGGCATCGTGGTCGACATCGCCAGGGCGGGCGCGGAGCTGCACGCGGTCCTCGGCGAGCTGGGCTTCCGCAACCTCGACGACGAGCCGGCGTTCGCCGGCATCAACACCTCGACCGAGGCCCTGGCCCGGGTGGTCGCCGACCGGCTGGCCGACCGCGTGCACTCCGGCGCCCTGGGCGGGTCCGCGCTCGTCGGCCTGAGCGTCACGCTGCACGAGTCGCACGTCGCCTGGGCCACCTACGAGCGTGCGCTGTGACCCTCCACGGCACCGTCCACGTCGTGGTGCCCGACGGCATCGACGACCCGGCGCGGCCCAGTGGCGGGAACGTCTACGACCGGCGGGTCTGCAGCGGTCTGTCCGGCCTCGGGTGGAGCGTGCACGAGCACGCCGTGCCCGGGTCGTGGCCCCGGCCCGGCCCGGCCGCCCGCACCGGCCTGGCCCGGGTCCTGCGAGGGCTGCCCGCCCAGGCCGTGGTGCTGCTCGACGGCCTGGTCGCCTCCACCGCTCCCGACGTGCTGGTGCCGGAGGCCGGCCGGCTGCGGCTCGTCGTCCTCGTGCACCTGCCCCTGGGCCTCCACGGTCCGGGGGCCGCGGCCGAGAAGGCGGTGCTCACCCGCGCTGCCGCCGTCGTCGCGACGAGTCCCTGGACCCGGTGCGCGCTGCTCGAGCGCTACCCCCTCCACCCGCAGCGGCTCCACGTCGCCGAGCCCGGCACCGACACCGCGCCGGTCTCTGCAGGGTCACCGTCCGGAGGCGCGCTGCTGTGTGTCGCGTCCGTGGTTCCCGGCAAGGGCCACGACGTGCTGGTCGCCGCGCTGGCCGCGGTGTCCGACCTCGGGTGGCGCTGCGTCTGCGCGGGGTCCCTCGACCGCGACCCGGCCTTCGCGGACGCGGTCCGCCGGCAGGCCAGGACCGGCCGCATCGACGACCGTCTGCGCATGATCGGGCCACGGACGGGTCCGGCCCTCGAGGCCGAGTACGCCGCGGCTGACGTCCTGGTGCACGCCTCGCGGGCCGAGACCTACGGCATGGTCGTCACCGAGGCGCTCGCCCACGGCCTCCCGGTCGTCGCGACCCGCGCCGGTGGCCTCCCGCAGGCCCTCGGCCGGGCGCCCGATGGGAGCCTGCCGGGCGTGCTGGTGCCACCCGATGACCCGGGCCGGCTGGCGGGAGCGCTGCGGTCGTGGCTGGGGGACACCGGGCTGCGGGAGCGGCTCAGAGGGTCGGCCCGAGGGCGCCGCGGCACGCTGACCGGATGGGCGACCACCGCGGACGAGGTCTCCCGGGTGCTGCAGGCGGTCTCGCCGTGACGCGTCGCTGGTGGCCGGTCGTGCGCCTGCTGGCTGGCGCCGCGATCCTGGTCCTGCTCGTCGTCCGGTTCGGGACCGGGGCGTTCCTTGGCGCCCTTCGACAGGTCGACGGCTGGTCCCTGTCCGCGGCTGCCGCGCTCGCGCTGCTCACCACGGTGTGCTGCGCGTGGAGGTGGAGCCTGGTCGCACGCGGCCTGGGCGTCCGGGTGCCGCTGCCGGCGGCGGTGGCGGCGTACTACCGCTCGCAGTTCCTCAACGCCACCCTGCCGGGCGGGGTCCTCGGGGACGTGGACCGGGCCGTCCGCTCCGGTCGCGACGCGGGTGACCTGGGACGGGGGATCCGGGCCGTCGCCTGGGAGCGCGGAGCCGGCCAGGTCGTGCAGGTCGTGCTCGCGGCGGCGGTCCTGCTCCTGCTGCCGTCGCCGGCGCGCGCCAGCGGCCCGCTCGTCGCGGGCGCGCTCCTGCTGGCGGTCCTGGTGGGCGTGCTCGGCGCCGTGCTCTGCAGCCGGGCGCTGCCGCGGCGACGGTCCTCGAGGTGGGCGCGCGTCGCGACGGCCGCGCTGGCCGACCTCCGCGGCGGGCTGCTCGCCCGCCGGGCCTGGCCCGGCATCGTGGTGGCCTCCTCGGTGGTCGTGGCCGGCCACGTGCTCACCTTCCTGGTCGCCGCCCGGGCCGCCGGGACGACGGTGTCGCTGGTGCGGATGGTGCCCCTGGCGCTGCTGGTGCTGCTGGCCGCGGCCCTGCCCACGAACGTCGCCGGCTGGGGGCCGCGGGAGGGCGCGGCCGCGTGGGCGTTCAGCATGGCCGGCCTGCAGGCCGCCGACGGTGTCGCCGTCGCTGTGGTGTACGGCGTGCTGGTCCTGGTCGCGAGCCTTCCCGGCGCCGCCGTGCTGCTCGCCGGCCGGCTGCGCAGGGACCGCGGGAAGGTCCCACGACGGGCCGGTGTCGCCCATGGGTGAGCGCCCGTACACGCTGCTCAGCTGCGGCATGTCGCTCGACGGCTACCTCGCCGGCGCCTCCGAGCAGCGGCTGCTGCTGTCCAACCCCGCCGACCTCGACCGGGTCGACGCCGTTCGCGCCGGTTGTGACGCGATCCTGGTGGGCGCCGCCACCGTCCGCAAGGACAACCCCCGGCTGGTCGTCCGCGGCCGCGCCCGCAGGGACGGCCGGGTGGCCCGGGGGCTGCCCGCCTCGCCGACGAAGGTCACGCTGACGGCGGGGGCGAGCCTCGACCCGTGCGCGCGGTTCTTCTCCGCCGGCGACAGCGACAAGCTCGTCTACTGCGTGAGCGCGGCGGTGGACCGGGCCCGTGAGCGGCTCGGCTCGGTGGCCACCGTCATCGACGCCGGGCAGCCACTCGACCTGCGCCGGCTCAGCGAGGACCTGCACGACCGCGGTGTGCGGCGGCTGATGGTCGAGGGGGGCGGCACGGTGCACACGCAGTTCCTGACCGCCGACCTCGCCGACGAGCTGCACCTGGTCGTCGCGCCGTTCTTCGTCGGGGACTCCCGGGCCCGCCGGTTCGTGGGCGACGGCCGGTTCCCCTGGCACCCGGACCGCCGCGCGACCCTCGCCGAGGTGCGCAGGATCGACGACGTCGTGCTGCTGCGCTACGCGCTCTCCTCCCGGTTCCGCATGCAGTGAGCCGCGGTGGGCCCGGTGGGCTCCGCCGCCTACTGTCGGCGCATGAAGGAGCCACGACGGTGACCCCGCAGGTGTCCTCGCACGTGGTCGTCGCCACGGCGAACGTCCTCTACACGCTGCGGGCCGGCAGCGCACGCCGGGCCCTGGCCGGCGTCCTCGAGCAGCAGCCCGACCTGGTGGCCCTCCAGGAGTGGCACCTGTCCCGGTGGCGGCTGCTGCGCGAGAGCGGCGACGTGGGTGTGGTGCCGCAGCCGGGGCGACGGCCGCGCCCTCGTGCGCAGGAGCCGGCGACCGGCTACCTGTGGAACAGCCCCCCGGTGGGCGGCTGCGCCGTGGGCGCCCGGGCCGACCGCTACGAGCTGGTCTGGTGCCGCTCACGGATGCTGAGCGCACCGGGGCGTGCGGACCACCCGGACCGGTGGCTGGGCGTCGAGCCGCCGAGGGTGGCCACGGTCGCGGTCTACCGCGAGCGGGCCACGGGGCGACGGGTCAGCCTGGTCGACTACCACCTGGCTCCGGGCGTCCAGGCCCGCGGGCGCTACCGCGTCGACCGGCCCCGGCTCGTGCGCCGGCACCGGCGCGAGGTCGGCGCGCTCGAGCGTCTCGTCGGCGACCGCCTGGCCGCCGGCGACATGGTCTTCGCGGCCGGGGACTCGAACCTCGACGGGCTGCGCATCGGCGGCCTGACCTCCGCGTGGGAGGGCCGAGAGCGCGAACCGGGGACGCTGGGTCGGCGACGGAAGATCGATGACGTGCACGGCCCCGGTCCCGCGGAGTCCGTGGTGCTGCTCGACAGCGACTCCGACCACAAGGCGGTCGTCGTGCGCCGCAGCGTGTGAGCGCGGCCCCGGCCCAGCCCCTGGCCTACCCCTGGGGGCCGAGGATCGTGTCGGCGGCCAGGTCGGCGGCCTCGGGGGAGAGCGCCCTGGACGCGGAGGCCCGGCGAGGCTCGCGCCCGAGGCTCTCCAGCACCTCGAGGGTCCCCGAGGCCACCCACCGCGCGGAGTACTCGCTGACCACGTCACGGGGCTCACGCCGGTCCCGCCCGTCGCGCCAGCCGAACTCGGTGAGCGCCTCGGCCACCTCGGGTGCGGACACCACGCCGTCGGCCGAGGTCGCCGCGAGCAGCAGCGAGAGCCAGCCGGCATGGTTCTCGACGCTGCCCGGCCTGCCGAGCGGCAGCCGGCCGGCGAGGTAGCCCCACAGCTGCGCGGGGTTCCCGCGGGCGCGCTGCCCCGCCTTCGTGAGCTGGAGCCGGCCGCGGTGCTTGCGCACCAGCCCCATGCCCTGGAGCGACTCGCGGAACCGGAGGACGGGGTAGGTGTGCGCCTCGCGGTTGGCCCTCCCGACCCATCGGGCGCCGCCGGGGACGACGTGGGCGGCCGCCGAGACGTCCACCGGGCGGAGGTAGCCGGCCGAGGTCAGCGCGAGGCCGTCCTCGCCGACCCGGTCCAGGAACCACAGCATGGGCGCCAGCACCGAGGCGCGCTCCTCGGGCCCCGTCCGGACGGGACGGTCGTTGAGCAGGGTGAGCAGCCGGATCACCATGGCCTCACCGATCCTGCTGCCGCGCAGCCGGGTCACCAGGTCGACCAGCTCGTCGTGCACCCCGCTCTCCCGGAGCAGGACGAACGGGTCGACGAGCGCCTGGTTGACCTCCTCGAGGTCGAGTCGAGCGGGGTCCTCGAGCACCTCCTCGAGGTCGATCCCGTCCCGCAGGCCGCCGCAGTCCTCCGGCGGCCCCGCCCGGTCGCCCGCGACGCAGATCGCGAGCGGCGCGGCCTCCTCGAGCGGGCGCACCTCCTCCAAGGTGATGACCAGGTCCCATGAGTCGCCGTAGTCGTAGCAGTAGCGCAGCACGTCGCCCGGGTCCACCAGCGTCTCGTCCAGGCGCACCGACCTGTCCGGCACGCCGTGGTCGTCGCCCTCCTCCACGTCGTAGGGGCACAAGAACAGCTCCGCGTCCCGGTCGAAGACGCCGTCGCCGAGGGCGAACCTGTGCAGGTGCGAGTCGCTCCAGCCGAACGCCGCCTGCAGCACCTGGTGGAGGCTGTCGAGCCGGAGGTCGCACCGGACGTCCAGCCGGCGCCAGATGGGAGGGCTGGCGTCCTCGAGGTCGACGCGGATCCGGTACGTCGCGGGGCGCGCGCGCGGCGGCCGGCGCCGTACCGGCCGGGACGCGGGCGGTGACTGGCCCCGGGTGAGCAGCCTCCCGGCAAGCTCGCGCAGGTCGTCCAGCTCGCTGCCGGAGACGGCATCATGGAACCGACGGAGGAGGTCGTCCGCCGGGTCTGGTTCGGGGCCGCTCACAGACGACGACGCTACCGGTCCGCACCCCCCTCGCCCAGCAGCCGCGCGGCGTGTGGCTGCGCCGAGGGGCTGTAGGGCCAGACCCGGTAGTCAGTTCGGACCATCACCGGAGTTTCTCCGTCACGTTCGCGCCGCTGGGGAGTTTCCTTGTCACAACGAGGACCTATTGGGGAGATGAGACTCGTGACACGCACGGAGGCCAAGACCGGCAACGACGCCGGCACAGGCACGACCACCGCCAAGCGCGCCCGTCGCAGCCACTCGACGGACTGCCGCTGCGGCCAGCAGCTCGACGTCAGCGCGCGCGCACACTGCCCGCGCTGCGGGCGGGCGGTCAGCAGGGCCTAGGCACGCCCCCGGCCCCGCCCCGGCCACGACCTGTTCACGGGTCCGCGTTCGGCGGCGCGGCTAGGGTACGAGGCATCGAACGCGCTCGTCGAGCGAGGGATGCCGGTGGAGAAGCAGGACGACACGGTGGTCAGCCACCGGGTTCTGACCATCCCGAACGTCATCTCGATCATCCGGCTCGCGGGCGTTCCGCTGTTCCTCTGGCTCATCCTCGTCCCCGAGGCGGACGGCTGGGCCCTCGCGGTCCTCTTCGTCTCCGGGATCAGCGACTACGCGGACGGCTACCTCGCGCGGAGGCTGCACCAGACCTCCAAGGTCGGCGAGATCCTCGACCCGGTCGCCGACCGGCTCTACATCCTCTCCACCGTCGTCGGCCTGGCCGCGCGCGGCATCGTCCCCTGGTGGGTCGCGGTCATCCTGCCCGCCCGGGACGCGTTCTTGTGGTGCCTGGTCCCGTTCCTGCGCACCCGTGGGTACAGCTCCCTGCCGGTGCACTTCCTGGGGAAGGCGGCGACCGCGAACCTCCTGTACGCCTTCCCCCTGCTGCTGCTCGGGGACGGCGACGGCTCCTTCGCGCTGGTGGCGAAGGTGGTCGGCTGGGCGTTCGCGCTGTGGGGCATCGGCCTGTACTGGTGGGCCGGCCTGCTCTACGCCTGGCAGGTCCGCAAGCTGATGACCGACCGCGACCGGCGGGCACCGGTGCTCGATGGCCGCTGAGCCTGGTCGCCGCCGGCGACCCCGTCCGCCCGCGCCCGGGCCCGCGCCACAGGCGAGGGTCGGGCTGCTCGACCACATCACCGCCACCTCGCTGGACGAGGACTACGCACAGGCGTCGCGGCGCCACGCCGCCGCGGGAGAGCGCTCGGGCACGTCCGGACGACCCGGTCGAGCCGCGCTCGCCGTGCTGCTGGCGTTCGGCCTGCTGGTCGCCACCGCCGGCATCCAGACGGCGCGCAGCGCCGACGAGTCCGCCACCTCGCGAGCCTCGCTGATCAAGCAGCTGAACAACCGCAAGAAGGTGCTCGACGGCGAACGAGCGCAGCTGCAGCGGCTACAGGCGGAGGTCGCCACCGCGCAGAAGCGCGACCTGCAGGCCACCCGGGCCGGCCGGTCGCTGCAGCAGCGCCTGACCCGGCTCGGCCTGGCCGCCGGCACCCTGCCGGCCAAGGGGCCGGGGATCCAGGTCGTCGTCGACGACGCCCGCGGAGCGCGCTCGTACCAGCAGCAGGTGCAGGCCACCGACCTGGTGAAGCTGGTCAACGGTCTGTGGCAGGTGGGCGCGGAGGCGATCGCCATCAACGGCCAGCGGCTCACCTCGCTCAGCCCGATCCGCGACGCCGCCGACGCGATCACGGTCGGGTTCAGCTCCCTGCGCCGGCCCTACCGGGTCTCGGCGATCGGCAACCGCGACACGATGGGTGCGGACCTGCTCGACACCGCCGGGGGCCGGGCCTGGGTGACCCTACAATCCACCTTTGGCCTGCAGTTCGACGTCGAGACCAAGGAATCCATGGTGCTACCCGCCGCGAAGGCGCCCTCCCTGCGCTCGGCGCACCTGCCACCCCGCCTGCGCGGTGACCTCCCGCAGGGCGGGCCGGCCGACCGAGGGACCGGATGATCGCCGCTGTCGGTCTGCTCCTCGGGGTCCTGCTCGGGCTGCTCCTCCAGCCGACGGTGCCGGTGTGGCTCGACCCGTACCTCCCCATCGCGGTCGTGGCTGCGCTCGACGCCGTCTTCGGAGCGCTGCGGGCCTTCCTCGACGGCATCTTCGACGACAAGGTGTTCGTCGTCTCGTTCGTCTCCAACGTGCTGATCGCGGCGGTGATCGTCTATCTCGGGGACAAGCTCGGCGTCGGGGGGCAGCTGTCCACGGGCGTGATCGTCGTGCTCGGGATCCGGATCTTCTCCAACGTCGCGGCCATCCGCCGCCACCTGTTCCATGCCTGACCCCGAGACGGGCCCGGCGCGCGCACCCGGGCCCGACCCCGTGTCGGACCCCGCGCCCGAGCGTGCGACCGACGGCCGGGCGCGGCTGCTGGGGGCGCTGCGCCGGCCCGGCTCGCGCGGCCAGGTCGTCGCGGCGGTGCTGCTCGCGGCGCTCGGGTTCGCCGCCGTGACGCAGGTGCGCGCGAACGGGCGCGACGACAACTACGTCGGGGCCCGCCAGGGCGACCTCGTGCAGCTGATCAACAACCTGTCCCTGGCCTCCCAGCGGACCGAGACCGAGATCGCGCAGCTCCAGAGCACCCGCGACGCGCTCGGCAACGACACCGAGGCCCGTCGTACCGCCATCGACCGGGCACAGGAGCAGGCCGCCACGCTCGGGATCCTGGCCGGCACGCTGCCCGCGGTCGGCCCGGGGGTGAGGGTCACGATCACCGACACCCGCCACGGGGTGGGCACCAACCAGCTGCTCGACGGTCTCCAGGAGCTTCGCGACGCCGGCGCGGAGGCGATCGAGCTCAACGACCAGGTGCGGGTGGTGGCCCAGACCTTCCTTCAGGACCGTGCGGGCTCGGGCATCCTCGTCGACGGCACCGTCCTCGAGCCGCCCTACGTGATCGACGCGATCGGCGACCCGCACACGCTGGCGACCGGCCTGCAGTTCGCCCGCGGCTTCGCCGACGAGGTGGAGGGCGTCGGGGGAAAGGTGAGCGTCAAGGAGCTGGGCTCCGTCGAGGTCTCGAGCACCATCCGACCGGAGCCGCCGAAGTACGCCCAGCCGGCCGGCACGCGGTAGCCTGCCCGGCAGCAGCCGCCCGCGACGGACCCCGCCGGAGCCCTCGCGGCCACCCCCCGGACAGAGGAGCGCCGTGTTCCCCGACGACCTGTTGTACACCAGCGAGCACGAATGGGTGCGCACCCCCGGTGAGACCGAGTCCTCCGTGCGCATCGGCATCACCGACTACGCGCAGGACGCCCTCGGTGACATCGTCTACATCTCCCTGCCCGAGGTGGGCGCCGACGTCGCCCCCGGCACGCCCGTCGGGGAGCTGGAGTCGACCAAGTCGGTCAGCGACGTCTACGCGCCCGTCGCGGGCAAGGTCGTGGCCGTCAACGACACCCTCGAGGGGACCCCGGAGCTCGTCAACTCCGACCCGTACGGCGGGGGCTGGCTGTTCGAGCTGGTGCCCGCCGACCCGTCGGCGGTCGAGGACCTGATGGACGCCGACTCCTACCGGGCCAGCGTCGAGTCCTGAGACTTGCCGCGGCGGACCGCACTGGTAGGTTCGACCCAGCAACCGTCAACCTCGACTATGGGTTGAGGGTGTGACGCTGGCGATCCAGACCACAGCAGCCGGGAGGCCACCATGCCGTTCTGCACGCAGTGCGGGCACCAGAACCCCGACGGGGCACGATTCTGCTCGCAGTGCGGGACGCGTCTCGAGGCGGCGCCCGGCGCGGCCACGGGGGACAACCCCGGCGAGACCACCGCGACGATCACCTTCGGTGCACCGGCCAAGCAGGACCGGGAGGGCGAGCACCGCGACGAGCGCTCGCTCAGCGAGTCCGACGCGGCCGCGGTGGACGCGCTGCCCGCGGGCAGCGCGCTGCTCGTGGTGCAGCGTGGCCCGAGCGCGGGCAGCCGGTTCCTGCTCGACACCGACGTGGTGTCCGCGGGCCGCCACCCCGACAGCGAGATCTTCCTCGACGACGTCACGGTCTCGCGGCGGCACGCCGAGTTCCGCCGCACGGCCGACGGGTTCACCGTCGCGGACGTGGGCAGCCTCAACGGCACCTACGTCAACCGCGACCGCATCGACGAGGTCGCCCTGCAAGGCGGCGACGAGGTGCAGATCGGCAAGTACCGCCTGGTCTACTTCGCCAGCACCGCCGGGGCGGGACGCTGACCGTGCGCCAGTCCGCATCGACGCGGGCACGGCTGAGCATCGGGGAGGTGCTGGCGCAGCTGCGCGCCGACTTCCCCGGGCTGAACATCTCCAAGATCCGGTTCCTGGAGTCCGAGGGGCTCATCGAGCCCGAGCGCACGCCCTCGGGCTACCGCAAGTTCTCCCGGTCCGACGTGGACCGGCTGCGGTACGTCCTCACCTGCCAGCGCGAGCACTACCTGCCGCTGAAGGTCATCCGCGAGCATCTCGACGCCATCGACCGCGGTCTCGAGCCACCGGCCCTGACCGGCGCCCAGGGCCCCCAGGTGCCCAGGGTGGTGCTGGACGGTGACGGCTACCCGGCGCCGGAGACCTTCGCGGCCGAGAGCGGTGGTGGCGCGCTGCGCCTGTCCCGGGCCGAGCTGCTGAGCGCGGCGCAGATCGAGGACCCGCTGCTCGAGCAGCTCGAGGCCTACGGCCTGGTCCGGTCGCGGGCGGGCTCGGCGCACCGCTCGGCGCCGTACGACGGGGAGGCTCTCGTCATCGCCAAGACCGCCGGGGAGCTGGCCGCCTTCGGGCTGGAGCCCCGGCACCTGCGCGCGTTCAAGACCGCGGCCGACCGCGAGGTGGGCCTGGTGGAGCAGGTCGTCTCCCCGATGCGACGAGGCCGCGACGCCGGTGCCTCCGCGCGCGCGGAGGAGGCCATCAGCCAGATGGCGGCCCTGTCCGTGCGGCTGCACGCGACGCTGGTGAAGGCCGCGCTGCGCGCCTGAGAGCCCGGTTTCTCCAAGCCCTGCACGGCCCTGCGCGCTTCCCGGCCGGGGGTAGGGTGAGCGTGTGCGCGAAGTCGACGTCATCGGTGTCCGGGTCGAGATGCCGTCCAACCAGCCCATCGTGCTGCTGCGCGAGGTCGGCGGCGACCGCTACCTGCCGATCTGGATCGGCGCCGTCGAGGCCACCGCGATCGCGTTCGCGCAGCAGGGCGTCGTGCCGCCACGGCCGCTGACCCACGACCTGATCAAGGACCTGCTCGCGGCCACCGGCAACGACCTCGACGAGGTCCGGATCACCGAGATGAAGGACGGCATCTTCTACGCCGTGCTGGTCTTCGGGTCCGGTGTCGAGGTGAGTGCGCGACCCTCGGACTCGATCGCGCTCGCGCTGCGCACCGGCAGCAAGATCGTGTGCGCGGAGGAGGTGCTCGACGAGGCCGGGCTCCAGGTGCCCGACGAGCAGGAGGACGAGGTGGAGAAGTTCCGGGAGTTCCTCGACCACGTCTCCCCGGAGGACTTCGAGTCCCGTTGAGCGCGAACCCTCAACCTCAGGTTGAGGGTGACGACACGCCGGTGCGGATGGCCCCGAGTCGTTGACCACCCCGGAGCGGGGCCCTACGGTGAGGAGTGTCTTCGCTGTAACTCCACCGTTGTTCTCCGGTCCGCTCCGGCGGTTCCTCCGAGAGGGCGGCTTCCCAGGGAGCGACACGCAGAGCGAAGCTGACGAGACGAGGTCAACGGTGACAGGCAACGACGACGTGGCGACCCACGACGGAGCCGACCAGGCGGCGGCCCGTGCGGCCGCCGACGAGCAGGGTCTGCTGTTCGACGACGACGTGTCGCCGCTCCCGCGCGACGCCGGCTACCGCGGGCCCACCGCGTGCAACGCCGCGGGCATCACCTACCGACAGCTGGACTACTGGGCACGCACCGGCCTGATCGAGCCCAGCGTCCGCGGCGCCACCGGCTCAGGCACCCAGCGGCTCTACTCCTTCAGCGACATCCTGCTGCTCAAGGTGATCAAGCGGCTCCTGGACGCGGGCATCTCCCTGCAGCAGATCCGCACCGCTGTCCAGCACCTGCGCCGGCGCGGCACCGAGGACCTCACCCAGATCACCTTGATGAGCGACGGGGCCAGCGTCTACGAGTGCACCAGCAACGACGAGGTCATCGACCTGCTGCAGGGCGGCCAGGGCGTCTTCGGCATCGCGATCGGCGGCGTCTGGCGCGAGATCGAGGGCTCGCTGGCCCAGCTCCCCAGCGAGCGCGCCGCCGACGAGGCCGACACTCATGCGGCCGACGAGCTGGCCGCCCGCCGGCGGGCCCGCGCCACCGCCTGATCCGCGCCCGTCGTTGGTTGAGGTGGCGAGGCGCTAGCCGAGCCCTCGAAACCACGGTCAGGTTCGCGCTCGAGGTCACCATGGTTTCGAGGCCCTCGCCCTGGGGGCTCGGGCACCTCAACCAGCGGCGCGCCCGGGCCGGCGTCGCGTTGGTTGAGGTGGCGAGGCGCTAGCCGAGCCCTCGAAACCACCGCTCAGGTCCGCGCCCAAGGTCACCATGGGTTTCGAGGCCCTCGCCCTGGGGGCTCGGGCACCTCAACCAGCGGCGCGCCCGAGCCGGCGTCGCGTTGGTTGAGGTGGCGAGGCGCTAGCCGAGCCCTCGAAACCACGGTCAGGT
>JAICKK010000011.1 GCA_025927955.1 Nocardioidaceae bacterium | reverse complement strand
GCTCCCGAGCCGACCGGCGCCACCCCGCTGCGCACCGTGTCGGTGTACTTCGTCGGCGACACCGGCGGCGGGACCCGGCTCTTCAGCGAGCAGCGGCGGGTGTTCGCGCCGGTCGCGCTGCAGGAGGCGCTCGCCGACGCCGTACAAGGGGTCACCTTCGACCCCGACTACACCTCGCCGTGGCCGTCGGGGGAGATGCTCCGCGGCGCGCGGATGCGGCAGGGCGTGATCGCGATCAACCTCGACGCCCGGGCCGCGACCAGGCCGCAGGGCATGAGCCTCGGCACGGCGAAGGCGGCCGTCCAGCAGCTGGTGCTGACCGCCCAGAGCGCGACCCGGCACCGGTACCCGGTGAGGTTCCTGCTCGACGGGCGCCCGACCGCCACCGTCCTCGGCCTCCGGGTCGGGCACGAGGTCACCGGGCGCCGCGACGACAGCGTGCTGGCGGCCGTGTCGATCCGCAGCCCGGCTCAGGACGCGACGGTTCGCAGCCCGTTCACGGTCACCGGCCAGGCGGCGACGTTCGAGGCGAACGTGCAGTGGGAGCTGACCCAGGGCGACACGGTCGTGCGGCGCGGCTTCACCACCGCCCGCGAGTGCTGCACGCTCTCGCCGTACTCCTTCAAGGTCTCGGCTCCGCCCGGGGTCTACACCCTCGTGGTGCACGACGAGGACGCCTCCGGCGGGGAGGGTGTCGGCCGGTCCGTGGACACGAAGTCCATCACGGTCCGCTGACCCGGCGCCGGTGACGGGCACCGTAGGCTGCGAGCCGTGCTCAGCCGGCGCGACCTGAACCGCACGCTGCTGCGTCGACAGCACCTGCTCGAGCGCACGTCGACCACCGCTGTCGAGATGGTCGACCACCTCATCGGTCTGCAGGCACAGGACACCCTGCCGCCGTACCTCTCGCTGGCCGCACGCATCGACGCGTTCGACCCCCGTGAGCTGTCGGCGGCGCTCGAAGGCGCTCAGCTCGTCCGGCTGCTGAGTTTGCGAGGCACGATCCACGTGCTGACGCCGGACGACGCCCTCGCGCTGCGGGCGTGGGTGCAGCCCGCGATCGACAGGGCGGCGACGGGAAACCAGACCAACCGGCCGGCTCGCGACATCCCGGTCGCCGACGTCGTGGCCGCGACCCGCCGGCTGCTGTCGGAGGGACCGATGCCGATCAAGGACCTCGGTGAGCGGCTGGCCGGCACCTTCCCGGGCGTTCCCGCCGCGGCGCTCGGGCAGGTCGCACGAGAGCGGGTGCCGCTGGTGCAGCTGCCGCCGCGCGGGCTCTGGCAGCGGTCGGGCGGCGTGGTCTACCAGACCGTCGAGAACCATCTTCGCCGCCCGTGCGTCCAGGTGGACCTCCGCGGGCTCGTACGCCGCTACCTCGCCGCGTTCGGTCCGGCCACCGCCGCGGACATGACCGCCTGGTCCCGCGTCACCCGGCTCGGCCCGGTCTTCGCCTCCATGCGCGCGGAGCTCCTGGTCGTCGAGTGCGAGGACGGCCGCCGCCGGTACGACGTGCCCGGCGCGCCGTACGCCCGCGGGGACGAGCCCGCACCGCCGCGGCTGCTGGGCGGCTACGACAACCTGTGGCTCTCGCACGCCGACCGGCACCATGTCCTCGACGACTCGGCACGCCGCCGCTGGGCCGGCGTCAACGGGGGCACGGGCAACGCCGTCTTCGTCGACGGCTTCATGGCCGGACTGTGGTGGTGGCGCGAAGGCGCCGTCCACCTGGAGACGTTCCGGCCGCTCACCCGTGCCGAGCGGGCCGACCTCGACCAGGAGGTCGACCGGGTCTGCGGGCTCCTTTCTCGCTGAGGCGTCTTGTTCCGCGGTGGAATCCCCGCCGAGGCGTCCCGTTCTGCGTTGGCAGGTGCGGGCGAGACGTCTTGTTCTGCGCGTACGGCGGGGAGGGAGCCCGCGCGGACCACGGAACGGGACGCCTCGGCGTCAACGGGACCGCGGAACGGGACGCCTCAGCGCCAACGGGTGCGGGCGAGGAGGGCGGCGGTGGCGGCGACGCCGGCGGTCGACGTACGCAGGACCGACGTCCCCATCCGCACCGGCTCGGCGCCGACGGCGGCGAACTGCGCGAGCTCGTCCTCGGTGATGCCGCCCTCCGGGCCGACGACGACCACGATCTCCCCCCGTCCGGGGACCGGGAGGTCCGCCAGGGGTCCCGACGCCGCCTCGTGCAGCACCACGGGCACCGACGCCTTCTCCAGCAGCCGCACCACGTCGGCGGTGCTGGCCGTCTCGGCGACCTCCGGGAACCACGACCGGCGGGCCTGCTTGGCCGCCTCCCGCGCGGTCGCGCGCCAGCGGGCCAGCGCCTTGGCCTCCCGGGCTCCCCGCCACACGGCCACGCAGCGGTCGGCGGTCCACGGCACGATGACGTCGACTCCCACCTCGGTGAGCATCTCGACCGCCAGCACGCCGCGCTCGCCCTTGGGGATCGCCTGCACGACCACGACCCGTGGAAGCTCGGGATCGGTGAGGGCGGTCGCCTCGACGGTGCCGGTCATCGACGTCCGGCCGGTGCCGGTGACGGTCACCGTGGCCGTCGTGCCGGCGCCGTCGGTGAGCACCACCTGCTCGCCCACCCGCACCCGCCGGACCACGACCGCGTGGTGGGCCTCCTCCCCCTCGAGCTCGACGGGCTCGCCGACGCCGAAGGAGCCCAGGTCGGGATGGACGAAGACGGGAAGGCTCACGAGGCGCTCAGCGCGGCCCGAAGGCGTCGCGGAGCCGGTCGAAGACCGACTTCGACGGGGCGTGTGCCTGGCCGTCGGGCGACTGCTCGTGGCGCAGCTCGGCCAGCTCGAGGAGCAGCTCCTCCTGCCGCTCGTCGAGGCGGGTCGGCGTCTCCACCACCACCCGTACGACGAGGTCGCCGCGCCCGGTGCCGCGCAGCGCCGGGATGCCGCGGCCGCCGAGCACGGTCTCGGTGCCCGACTGCGTACCGGGGCGGATCTCCAGCGGCAGGGTCGTCTCCACGTCGCTGCCGGGGACGGCGTGGTCGGCCTCCAGGGTCGGCAGCGAGATGGTGGTGCCCAGCGCCGCCGCCGTCATCGGCACGGTCACCGTGCACAGCAGGTCCACGCCATGACGGGTGAACACCGGGTGGTCGTTGACGTGCATCTCGACGTACAGGTCGCCCGCGGGACCGCCGCCCGGACCGACCTCGCCCTGCCCGGACAGCTGGACCCGGGTCCCGGTGTCCACGCCCGCCGGGATCTTCACGGTCAGCGTGCGCCGGGAGCGGACCCGGCCGTCGCCGGAGCACTCGCGGCACGGCTCCGGGATCACCGTCCCGAATCCGCGGCAGGCCGCGCACGGGCGCGTGGTGCGGATCTCGCCGAGGAAGGACCGCTGCACGTGCACGGTCTCGCCGCGCCCGCCGCACGTCTCGCAGGTCTTCGGGCGCGTCCCGGGCGCGGCACCCTCGCCGTGGCAGGTGCCGCACAGCACGGCGGTGTCGACCTTCAGCTCCCTGGTGGTGCCGAAGGCGGCGTCCGCGAGGTCGACGTCGAGGCGGATCAGCGCGTCCTGGCCGCGACGCACCCGCGGCCGTGGCCCGCGGCCGCCGGTCTGCGCGCCACCTCCGCTGCCGCCGAAGAAGGCGTCCATGATGTCGGTGAACGAGAACCCGGCACCGGCGCCGGCCCCGCCCATGCCACCGTTGAACGGGTCCCCGCCGAGGTCGTACATCCGCCGCTTCTCGGGGTCGGAGAGCACCTCGTAGGCGTGCGAGACGTTCTTGAACCGCTCCTCGCTGGTGGGGTCGGGGTTCACGTCGGGGTGCAGCTGCCGCGCCAGCTTGCGGTACGCCTTCTTGATCGTGTCGCTGTCGGCGTCACGAGCCACCCCGAGCGTGTCGTACAGGTCCTGGCTCACGAGAAGTGCCTCATCCTTCGTCGAGGATCCGGGAGACGTAGCGCGCGACCGCGCGCACCGTCGCCATCGTCCCTGGGTAGTCCATCCGCGTGGGTCCCACGATGCCCAGGGTCGCCAGCGCCTCCTCGCCGGGGCCGTAGCCGGTGGCCACGACCGAGGTCGACGCGAGCTCCTGGTAGGGGCCCTCGTGCCCGATCCGCACCGTCACCGTGGACGACGAGGTCGCCTCGCCGAGCAGCTTGAGGAGGACGACGTGCTCCTCCAGCGCCTCCAGCATCGGGCGGATCGCGATCTCGAACCCGTCACCGAAGCGAGCGAGGTTCGCCGTGCCGCCGACCGCGACGCGCTCGTCGGAGCGGTGGTCGGACATCGCCTCCACGAGCGCGGCGACCAGCACCGCCACCGGGCCGCGGCGCCCCTGCTCGAACTCGTCGGGCAGCGACACCAGCGTCGCCGAGGCGTCGGCCAGCCGCTCACCGACGATCGAGCGGTTGAGCCGGGTCCGGACGTCGGCGACCTGCTCCTCGTCGAGCTCCTCCGGCAGCTCCACGACCCGCTGCTCGACCCGGCCCGTGGACAGGATCAGCACGACCAGCACGCGGGCCGCCGACAGGGGCACCACCTCGACGTGCCGGACGGTCGAGCGCGAGAGCGTCGGGTACTGCACGATCGCGACCTGGCGGGTCAGCTGCGCCAGCAGCCGGACACTGCGCTGCACGACGTCGTCGAGGTCGATCGCGCCCTGCAGCAGCGTCGTGATCGCCCGCTTCTCCGCCGCCGACAGCGGCTTGACCTGGCTCAGCCGGTCGACGAAGAGGCGGTATCCCTTGTCGGTGGGGATCCGTCCGGCGCTGGTGTGCGGCTGGGTGATGAACCCCTCCTCCTCCAGCGCCGCCATGTCGTTGCGGACCGTGGCCGGGGAGACGCCGAGCTGGTGGCGCTCCACGAGCGCCTTGGAGCCGACCGGCTCCTGCGTCGAGACGTAGTCCTCGACGATGGCCCGTAGCACCGCCAGCCTGCGGTCCTCGACCATCCTCGCCTCCCTCTCCCCGCTCATGTCGCTCTGGCACTCGCTCGATCCGAGTGCCAAGTCTACAAGCAAGGCCCTATGGTCGGGCCATGCCCGACACTGCGTCCGTCGACGAGCCCGGCTCCGGCTTCGTGGAGGTCGCGGACCGCTGCTGGGTCGCCCGCCCCGCGCCCGGGCACGTCAACGTCGGGCTGGTCGGCGGCGCGTCCGGCCTGCTGATGGTGGACACCAGCTCCTCCGGGCGTGCGGCGTCGAGCGTGGTGGAGCACGTCCGCTCCCTCGGTGCGGGGGAGGTGGTGGCGATCTTCAACACCCACGAGCACGCCGGGCACACGTCCGGCAACAGCGTCGTCTCCCAGGCGTACGGCGGGCCGCGGATCGTGGCCCACGACGCGGCTCGGACCCTCTCCCCGACCGAGGCGTTCTCGTCCGCGCGCGTGGTGGACCTCGGCGACCGGCAGGTGGAGCTGCTTCACCTGGGCCGCGGCCACACGGCGGGGGACGCGGTGGCGCGGGTGCCCGACACCGACGTCGTCCTGGTCGGCGACCTCGTCGCGGGCCCCGTGCGGAACGGCCCGGGCGAGGGCGTCCCGGGCTTCGGCGACGACTGCTTCCTCCTCGAGTGGCCGGCGACGCTGGACCTGCTGCTGAGCCTGCTCGGCGAGCGGAGCGTCGTGGTGCCCGGGCACGGGGCCGCGGTCGACCGCGCCTTCGTCGACGAGCAGCGCGGCAAGGTCGGGACGGTCGCCGAGACCGTCCGCGACCTCGCCTCGCGCGGCGTGCCGGTGGACCGGGCGCTCGCGAGCGCGCGGTGGCCGTTCCCTACCGAGCACCTGGGGCGTGCGGTCGGCCGCGGCTACCGGCAGCTTCCCCGCTCCGGGCGCCGCCTGCCGATCGTGTGACCGGCGCCCTAGCGCCGGCGCCAGTCGCGGTCGTCGTACGGGTGGTAGCCGGCGTGATGGTGCCAGTGGCGCGCCCGGTGCCGTCCGAGCTTCGCCCAGACGAGGAGGATCAGCAGGGCCAGCAGGATGACCGGCGGGTGCGTGAGCACGGTCAGGCCGACCAGGACCAGGAACACCGGGAGCACTGCGGCGCGCAGCCGGCCCCCGTGGCCGGACCAGCCACCGGACCGGCCACCGGGCCGGTCACCGGGACCCGCGTGCCGCGCCCCGTCGGCTGCCGCGTCCGGGCGGGGGCTCCGCGGCCGGGGCAGGTCGGCGAACAGCGGCCACAGGGCCGAGGCGGTCCGGGCCGCCCACGCCAGGCCGGCGCGCTCGTCGTACTCCTCCTTGGTCAGCCGGCCGGCGGCGAAGTGCTCGCCGAGCGCGGTGACCGCGGCCTCCCGCTCGGCGTCGCCGATCCGGAGCTCGGGACCGCCCTGGGGGCTCATGAGGACACCTCCTCGCTCCCGTCCTCCGTGTCGTCCTCGGTCTCGTCGCCGTCACCCTCGGCGAGGATCCCGTAGAGCCTGCGGCGGGTGTCCGCGAGGATCTCGGCCGCCTCCGCGCGCTGCTGCCGGGTGCCGGAGACCACGACCTGCCAGACCGCGCCCATCACCTGGCCGATGACCGGCTTGAGGTCGCTGGGGCCCTCCTCCGCGGCCGGCTGGTCGAAGGGCCGCCAGGTCGCGGCCAGCTCGTCGGGATGCTCCTCGACGTACCGGCGGCCCTCGTCGGAGAGCCGCAGCAGCCGACGCCCCTGGCCCTCCACGCCCTCGACGAGCCCCTCGTCCTCGAGCTGCTGGACGGTCGGGTACACCGAGCCCGGGCTCGGCTTCCACGCACCGCCGCTGCGCTCGGCGATCTGCTGGATGATCTGGTAGCCGTTCATCGGCTCCACCGCGAGCACGTCGAGGATCGCGGCGCGGACGTCACCGCGACGGGCCCTCGGGCCGCGCGGCCCCTGGTGGCCGCGACCGAAGTCCGGTCGGCCGCCGCCTTGCGCCATGTCGATGAGGCCCTGCACCCACGGCGGCGGGCCCCCCGTCCACGACCTCCCCCAGGGACCACCCGCGTGGCCCCCGTGACCGGCCCCGTGACCGCCTCGTGGCCCGCGCGCACGCCGGGAGCTCCACGGCTGGTCCCACGGGCTGCCTTCGTTGTCCATTCTCCTGCCTCCAACCGGGCGACACGAACCGCCGACGACTGTCGGCGACCTTCTGCGATAGGTCGACGATATATCGCTATTACGCCACCCGCAAGACCTCGGAGCGCCTTCTCGAAGAACGTCCGGGCCCCGGCTAGCGTGCCGGGATGCCCGCGTTCCCCGACCGGTACGGCTCCGATGTGCTCAACACCGACTGGCGCGTCCCCCGGCGGGGCCGGGCCGTCGAGATCGACGCGGACAAGGGGCTCGTCGTCGAGGAGGTCACCACCGACTGGTGCGGCGAGATCGTGGCCGTCGAGCGCGACCTCGGCACCGTGACCCTGGAGGACCGCCGCGGCACGCGCCGGACCTTCCCCCTCGGCCCCGGCTTCCTCCTCGAGGGCGTGCCGGTGGTCCTTCTGCCCCCCGCCCGCTCCGGCCCGGCCGCCCCCACGCGTACGGCGTCGGGCTCGGTGGCGGTGCCCGGCACCAAGGCGCGGGTGGCCAGGGCCAGCCGGATCTTCGTCGAGGGCCGCCACGACGCCGAGCTCGTGGAGAAGGTGTGGGGCGACGACCTGCGCCTGGAGGGCGTGGTCGTGGAGTACCTCGAGGGCGTCGACGACCTCCCCGCGCACCTGCGCGACTTCCGGCCCGGGCCGGAGCGGCGCGTCGGCGTGCTGGTCGACCACCTGGTGCCGGGCTCCAAGGAGAGCCGCATCGCGCAGTCGGTCGCGAAGAGCCCGGCCGGCAGGCACGTGCTCGTCGTCGGCCACCCGTTCGTCGACATCTGGCAGGCGGTCAAGCCCGGGCGCCTGGGCATGGCGGCCTGGCCGACCATCCCCCGCAGCGTGGAGTGGAAGAAGGGCGTGTGCCAGTCGCTGGGCTGGCCGCACCGCGACCAGGCCGACATCGCCCGCGCGTGGAAGCACATCCTCGGGGGCGTACGCGACTACGGCGACCTGGAGCCGAGCCTGCTGGGCCGGGTGGAGGAGCTCATCGACTTCGTCACCGGCTGACCTTGCGCTCGCCCCGCTCCCACGCCGGTCGAGGTGCGGAGGCGCCAGCCGCGCGCTAGCCGAGGCCACGAAACCATGGCCAGGTCCCCGCGAACCTGACGACGCTGGTTGAGGTGCCGAGGCGCTAGCCGAGGCCACGAAACCATGGCCAGGTCCCCGCGAACGTGACCAGGTTTCGAGGCTCGCAGGCTCGCACCTCAACCAGCGCAGGTCACCCTCCCCGCGAACCTGACGACGCTGGTTGAGGTGCCGAGGCGCTAGCCGAGGCCACGAAACCATGGCCAGGTCCCCGCCAACGTGACCAGGTTTCGAGGCTCGCAGGCTCGCACCTCGACCAGCGCGGGTCACCCTCCCCGCGAACGTGACCAGGTCTCGAGGCTCGCAGGCTCGCACCTCGACCAGCGCGGGTCACCCTCCCCGCGAACCTGACCACGCTGGTTGAGGTGCCGAGGCGCTAGCCGAGGCCACGATACCATGGCCAGGTCCCCGCGAACGTGACCAGGTTTCGAGGCTCGCAGGCTCGCACCTCAACCAGCGCGGGTCACCCTCCCCGCCAACGTGACCAGGTCTCGAGGCTCGCAGGGCTCGCACCTCGACCAGCGCGGGGTCACCCTCCCCGCCAACGTGACCAGGTCTCGAGGCTCGCAGGCTCGCACCTCGACCAGCGAGAGGCATGTCGAGGCTCAGTCGAGCAACTCGCGGACGACGGCGTCGGCGAGCAGGCGCCCGGTGACGCTCAGCACGACGCGGTCGGCCGCCAACGGACCGGCGTCGACCAGGCCGCGCCGGACCAGGCCCGGGAGCGCCTCGGAGCCGGCGGCGTGGAGCACCTCGACGGGCAGCCCCTGGCGCAGCCGGGTCTCGAGCAGCACCCGCTCGACGCGGCGGGTCTCCTCCGCGAGCACCTCGCGGCCGTGCGCCGGGCTGGTGTCGCGGTGCAGGCGCCCGGCGTAGGCCGCCGGGTGCTTGACGTTCCACCAGCGCACGCCGCCCACGTGGGAGTGCGCTCCGGGACCGACGCCCCACCAGTCCGCTCCCGTCCAGTAGAGCAGGTTGTGGTGGCAGGCCGCCCGGGGAGTGCGCGCCCAGTTCGAGACCTCGTACCAGCCCAGCCCCGCTCGCTGCAGCGTCTCGTCGGCGAGCAGGTACTTGTCGGCCAGGTCGTCGTCGTCGGGCCCGCGACCACCGGGCACCTCGCCGCGCCGGACCCGCCGCCCCAGCGCGGTGCCCTCCTCGACGATGAGGGAGTACGCCGAGAGGTGGTCGGGTCCGCACGCGAGCGCGGCCCCGAGCGAGGCCGACCAGTCGGCGAGGCTCTCCCCCGGGGTCCCGTAGATCAGGTCGAGGCTGACCTGCTCGAAGCCCGCCTCGCGCGCCCACTGCACCACCCGGGGGACGCGCTCGGGGTCATGGGTGCGGTCGAGCACGCGCAGCACGTGGGGCACCGAGGACTGCATGCCGAACGAGATCCGGTTGACCCCGCCGTCGCGGAGCCGGGCCAGGGCAGCGGCGTCGACGCTGTCGGGGTTGGACTCGGTGGTGACCTCGACCCCCTCGACCAGGCCGAACTCGGCGTCGATGGCCTCGACGAGCCGGGTCAGGTCCGAGGCCGGCAGCAGCGTCGGGGTACCGCCACCGAAGAACACCGTGTGCACCGGGACGTCCACGTCCCCGAGCACGCGGCGCGCCTGCCGGACCTCGGCGATCGCCGCGTCGACGTACGTGTCTCGGGAGGCGCCGGGGCCGTCGCCGAGGTCGGTGGCGGTGTAGGTGTTGAAGTCGCAGTAGCCGCAGCGCACCGTGCAGAACGGCACGTGGACGTAGAACCCGAACGGTCGCTTCCCGACCCCTTCGAGGGCGGTCGCAGGCAGCGACCCGTCGGCGGGCGCGGGCTCCCCCTCGGGCAGGACGGACGGCACCCGGCCATGCTGCCACGCGGCCGGGCACCGGACCCTCGTGCCGCCTCAGGCGTAGAGCCGCTCGATCTCGTCCCGGTAGGCCTCCGCGACGACCTTGCGCTTGACCTTGAGCGACGGCGTCAGCTCCCCCGACTCCACGGTGAGGTCGTGGTCGAGCACGGCCCACCGCTTGATCGACTCCCACCGGTTCAGCCGGGCGTTGAGCGTGTCGACGTACCCCGCGACCATGTCGTGGACCTGGGGCGAGGTGACCACCTCGGCGTAGGACCTGCCGGCCATGCCGTTCTGCGTGGCCCACTCCTGCATGGCCTCGGGGTCCAAGGTGACCAGCGCGACGCAGTAGCTCCGCTCGTTGCCGTGGACGACGAGCTGGCTGGCGTAGGGGCAGATGGCCTTGAACTGCGACTCGATGGCCGAGGGCGCGATGTACTTGCCGCCGGAGGTCTTGAACAGGTCCTTCTTGCGGTCGGTGATCGTGAGGTAGCCGTCGGCGTCGAGCCGCCCGATGTCCCCGGTGTGCAGCCAGCCGTCGGCGGTGAGGACCTCGGCGGTCTGCTCGGGCTGACGGTGGTAGCCCTCCATCACCCCGGGTCCCCTGACCAGCACCTCGCCGTCCCCGGCGATCCTCACCTCGCTGCCGGGCATCACGGGCCCCACGGTGCCGAAGCGGTTGTCCCCGGGGTGGTTCACGAACGTGCCGGCCGAGGTCTCGGTCAGCCCGTAGCCTTCCAGGACCAGGATCCCGGCGGCGTGGAACCACTCGGCGATCTCGCGGTTGAGGGCGGCCGCACCGGAGATGAAGAAGCGGATGCGCCCCCCGAAGCGCTCCCGGATGCGGGAGAAGACCAGCTTGTCGTAGACGGCGTGCTGCTTGGCGAGCAGGAACGGCACCGGCCTGCCCTCGCGCTCGAGCCGGTCCTTCTCCAGCCCGACCTTGAAGGCCTGGAGGAACAGCCTCTCCTTGATGCCCCCCTCGGCGGCCTGCATGGTGACGATCCGGCTGTGCGCCTTCTCGAAGATGCGCGGTGCGGCGCCCATGAACGTCGGCCTGACCACCGCGAGGTTGTCGATGATCCTGTCCACGCGCCCGTCGACGGCGGTGGCGAAGCCGCAGGCGAGCTGGGTGGAGAGCAGCACCTTGCCGAACGAGTGGGCCATCGGCAGCCACAGGAACTGCAGGTCGGACTCGTCGAGGATGTGCAGGGCCGCGATGGCGGCGCCCTCGTAGGTCCACGAGCTGTGCCGCAGCCGCACGCCCTTGGGCCGTCCGGTGGTGCCCGAGGTGTAGATCAGCGTGGCGAGGTCGTCGGGGCCGGTGCCGTCCACACGCTCCTCGACGACTCCCGGCTGCCGGGCGAGCAGCTCCTCCCCCCTCCGCTCGAGGTCCGCCAGGCCGATGACCCACGGGTCGTCCGGGGTCCCGTCGAAGGTGACGACCTTCCGCAGGTGCGGCAGGTCGTCACGGTGCTCGGTGAGCTTGGCGACCTGGGTGTCGTCCTCGGCGAACGCCACGCGCGACTCGGAGTCGGCCAGGATGAAGTTCACGTCCTCCGGGTTCGTGGACGGGTACACCGTGGTGGTCGCCGCGCCCGCGCACATCACCGCGAGGTCCGCGAGGATCCACTCGTAGCGGGTGCTCGAGGCGATGGCGACCCGCTGCTCCGGCTCGATGCCGAGCGCCACGAGACCCGCCGCGATCCGGGTGACCCGGTCGGCGGCCTCGCGCCAGGTGACCGACTCCCACGCCTCCCCACGCGGATGCCGGAAGGCCTCCCGCTGGGGAGTGGCGGCCACGCGGTCCAGGAACTGCCGCCCGACGCTGGGCGGCCGGTGCTCGATGAGGCTCAGGTCGGCCGTGACGACGGGGCTGCTCGACATCGCTCTCCTGCTCTCGGGCCCGCCCTGGGGACGACCCAGGGCCGTGGCACGGACACTAGACCACCGGGCTAGGGACCGGGCGGCGAACCGTCACCGGCGGGGACGCGACGCCCGGTACGGCGCAGGTGGCGGCGGGCCGCGGCGTACGCCGTCGGCGGCAGCCCCTCGACGCCGAGCAGCTCGGGCAGCAGGGAGCGCTCGGTGGTCAGCGCGCGGAACATCACCGCGACGGTGACCCCGTGCGCGGGCCGGTGCTCGACCACGACCTCGTCGCCGGCCCGCAGCACGCCCTCCCGCACGACCCGCAGGTAGGGGCCCGGCCGACCCTCCTGCACGAACCGGCGAGACCAGCCGGCCGTGTCCACCCCGTGCCGGCCCAGCCACGCCCGGAACACCTGGCACGGGATCCGGACGTCCGCCGGGGACAGCACCGCGGTGCCGATGCGCCAGTGCTCGCCGACCAGCGCCTCGTTGACGTCGATGCCGGCCGTGGTGAGGTTCTCCCCGAAGGTCCCCGGCGGGAGCGGCACGCCCAGCCGGCCGGCCCACAGGTCGAGGTCCTCGCGAGCGAACGCGTACACGGCCTTGTGGACGCCGCCGTGGAACTGGGTGTCCACGACCTCGTCACCCTCGAGACCGAGGCGGTGCACCGGCACCGGAGAGGTCACCGGCCGCTTGGCGATCGCCGTCCGACTCAGCCGCCCGGCCCACTCGCCGTCGACCCCGCGGCCCACGTTGACGGAGACCAGGTGCGCACCCATGGACCAAGTCTCGCGTGGGTCCGCCGCTCGCGCCCGCTCGGGGTGGTGCGCCCCTCAGTCCTGCACCGCCTTGGCGATGGCCACCGAGGCCGTGACCCAGGCCTGGTCCTCGACGCTGAGCGCCCGGCGAGCGCGCACCGCGTCCTCGAGCGTCCACAGCACGTTGAGCAGCTCGCGCACCACCACCCAGTCCCGCGCGCGGTGCTCGTCGAGCAGCGCGGTGTCGACGATGGTGTGGAAGCGGCGCCGGACGGCGCGGCGCACGTCCCCCGACGCCACCACCTCCTCCCAGCGGTTCCACAGCATGGGCGCGACCTCGTAGTGCGGGTCGCCCGCCATCGGCTTCGGGTCGATCACCAGCCACGGCTCCCGGTCCCCGGCCAGCACGTTCTCGTAGTGCAGGTCGCCGTGGATCATCCGGGTGTCCGTGGCCCCGTCCGACACGAAGGCGCGGCCCAGGCCGACCGCCTGCTCGACCAGCCGTCTCGGGAGCGGTGCGTCCGGTGGCAGCGCGACCAGCCCGCCCGTCCAGACGTCGACGTACGACGAGAGCCGACGCAGCTGCGCGGGCGGCTCGACGTGCAGGCGCCCGTAGAGGCCGCCGACCACCTCGCAGGCCTCGACGTCCTCCACAACGGTGAGGTCCCGCTCCGCGTGCAGCCGCTCGAGGAGCAGCGCCCCGCGGCGGGGGTCCGCCCGCAGCAGCCGGACCGTGCCGTTGCCGTGCCAGTGCCGCAGGGCGAGATGCTCGTGCCGGCCCTCGTCGTGCGGGAACCCGACCTTGAGGACGGCCGGCACGCCGTCGCGACCGTGAACCGGTACGACGAGCGCGCAGAAGCCGTGCATCGGCTCGCCGTCGACGGACAGCTCCCACTCCTCGAGGAGCTCCGCGACCAGCCGCGGCAGCCGGTCGAGGAACTCCCGGAAGCCATCGCCGCGCTCGCCGTACGCGGTGAGGCCGGGCGGGATGTCGAAGGGGAGCCGCACACCGGCCATCCTGCCCGACCCCGCCTCGTGCCGGCGGAACGGGCAGAGGGCGCCGGGCCCGCGTGGCTTTCGGTCCCGGTGGGTATCTCTCCACCTGCGACTGCCGCCGCCCGAGGTCGGCGGCGCGCGCATCGGTCGGAGGCGAACGTGGGCAGGTCAAGCGGTGGCGAGAGCACCGGCACGGTGGTGCTCGCACTGTCGATGAACTTCCTGGTCTTCGTCTGCAAGGGCGTCGGCGGGTTCCTCTCGGGCTCGAGCGCCCTGATGTCGGAGGCCGCCCACTCGCTCGGCGACACGATGAACCAGGTGTTCCTGCTGACCGCGATCAAGCGCAGCAGCCGCCCAGCGGACGAGCAGCACCCGTTCGGCTACGGGCAGGAGCGCTTCTTCTGGTCGCTCATCGCCGCGGTCGGCATCTTCGTCGCGGGCGCGATCTTCTCCTTCTTCCAGGGCTACATCGCCCTCACCACGGACGAGGCGGAGACCACCTTCGGCTTCTACGTCTCCTACGTCACCCTGGCGGTCGCGCTGTGCGCCGAGGGCGCCTCGTTGACGAAGGCGGTCCGGCAGACACGGCGAGAGGCCCGCGAGGCGGAGCGCGGGCTCATCGAGTACATCCGGGTCAGCGACGACCCGACCGTCAAGACCGTCGCCTCCGAGGACACCGCCGCCGTGATCGGCATCGTCATCGCGTTCGTGGGCATCGGGCTGCACCAGCTCACCCGCAACCCCGTCTTCGACGCGCTCGCCTCGATCCTCATCGGCGTGCTGCTCAGCTACGTCGCCTACGCCCTCGGCCGCGACAACATGGGCCTGCTCATCGGGGAGTCCGCGGAGCCGCGGGTGCGCGAGGGGATGCGGGAGCAGCTCGAGGGCTACTCCGAGATCGACAAGGTCCTCGAGCTCTACACCATCCGGATCGGCACCCGCGAGCTGCTCGTCGCGGTGCGGCTCGACCTGGCGGAGAACCTCAGCTCCGACCAGGTGGAGGAGGTCAGCGGCCGCATCGACCGCGACCTGCGCGAGCGGTTCCCCGACGTCAAGCAGGTGTTCCTGGACGCGACCAGCACGGAGGAGCACCCGGTGACGTGAGCCGGCCCGGCTGCCCGCCGGGAGAGGTGGCGCAGCCGGCCACCGACACCGGGGAGCCTCGGCGCTACCTCCTGGTCCGGTCGCCGGGGCCGGTGTCGGAGGAGAGCGCGGCGATGAACGCCTCCTGGGGGACCTCGACGCGGCCCACCATCTTCATCCGCTTCTTGCCCTCCTTCTGCTTCTCCAGCAGCTTGCGCTTGCGGGTGATGTCCCCGCCGTAGCACTTGGCGAGCACGTCCTTGCGGATCGCCCGGATCGTCTCGCGGGCGATCACCCGGCTGCCGATGGCCGCCTGGATGGGCACCTCGAACTGCTGGCGCGGGATCAGCTCGCGGAGCTTGCCGGCCAGCGCCACGCCGTAGGAGTAGGCGTGGTCGCGGTGCACGATCGCGCTGAACGCGTCGACCGGCTCCCCCTGCAGCAGGATGTCGACCTTGACCAGGTCCGAGGCGACGTCACCGGTGGGCTCGTAGTCCAGTGAGGCGTACCCCTTGGTGCGCGACTTGAGCTGGTCGAAGAAGTCGTAGACGATCTCGGCGAGCGGCAGCGTGTAGCGCATCTCCACCCGGTCCGCCGAGAGGTAGTCCATGCCCTCGAGCTGCCCCCTCTTGGACTGGCAGAGCTCCATGATCGCGCCGATGTAGTCGCTCGGCGAGAGGATCGTGGCCTTGACGACCGGCTCGTGCACCTCGGCGATCTTGCCGGTGGGGAACTCGCTCGGGTTGGTGACGACGTGGCTGCCGCCGTCCTCCATCAGGACCGTGTAGACCACGTTGGGGGCGGTCGAGATCAGGTCGAGGTCGAACTCCCGCTCCAGCCGCTCGCGGACGATCTCCATGTGCAGCAGGCCGAGGAAGCCGCACCGGAACCCGAAGCCCAGCGCCCCGGAGGTCTCCGGCTCGTAGGCCAGCGCGGCGTCGTTGAGCTGCAGCCGCTCGAGGGCGTCGCGCAGCGTCGGGTAGTCGTCGCCGTCGATCGGGTAGAGACCCGCGAACACCATCGGGTTGGGGTGCTTGTAGCCGCCCAGCGCCTGCGTGGCGCCGTGGTGCTGGGAGGTGACGGTGTCGCCCACCCGGGACTGACGGACGTCCTTGACGCCGGTGATGAGGTAGCCCACCTCGCCCACGCCGAGGTCGCCGGTCCTGACGGGCTCGGGCGAGATCACCCCGACCTCGAGCATCTCGTGGGTGGCGCCGGTGCTCATCATCTTGATCTTGTCGCGGTGCGTGAGCCGGCCGTCGACCACCCGCACGTAGGTGACCACGCCGCGGTAGGTGTCGTAGACCGAGTCGAAGATCAGCGCGCGCGGCGGCGCGTCCGCCGTACCCACCGGCGCCGGCGTCTGGGCCACGATCTGGTCGAGCAGCGCGTGCACCCCGAAGCCGGTCTTCGCCGACACCTGCAGCACGTCGGCCTCGTCGCAGCCGATGATGTGCGCGAGCTCGGCGGCGTACTTCTCCGGCTGCGCCGACGGGAGGTCGATCTTGTTCAGCACCGGTATGACGTGCAGGTCGGCGCCTAGCGCGAGGTACAGGTTGGCGAGCGTCTGCGCCTCGATGCCCTGGGCGGCGTCGACGAGCAGGATGGCGGCCTCGCACGCCTCGAGGGAGCGGGAGACCTCGTAGGTGAAGTCGACGTGGCCGGGGGTGTCGATCATGTTGAGCACGTAGGTGCCCGGCTCGGCAGCCGCGTCGTTGTCCTCGGTGACCGTCCACGGCATCCGCACCGCCTGGCTCTTGATCGTGATGCCGCGCTCGCGCTCGATGTCCATCCGGTCGAGGTACTGGGCGCGGGCGCTGCGCTCGTCGACCACCCCGGTCAGCTGCAGCATCCGGTCGGCCAGGGTGGACTTGCCGTGGTCGATGTGCGCGATGATGCAGAAGTTGCGGATCGTCGCGGGGTCGGTGCGGCCCGGAGCGGGCGCGGACTGCGAGGCGGGAACGGCGGGCACGGCTGTCTCTCGTTGCAGGTCCAGGGAAGACGTCCAGTGTTCCACACGCCCCCGCACGGTCCCGCCGCTCTCGGCGGGCGCAGGGGCCGCCCGCGCGGATGCGGCACACTGGGCGCCATGGCCGCCCTGCCCGCCGTACCCGGCTCCGCCACCGGTCCGCGGGACCTCGCGACGCTGCCGTCACTCCCGCACGGAGCGACCGCGCGCCGCCTGGACTGGCTGCTGCTGCCACCGGGCGTGCGTCGGATGGTCGAGGACCGGCTCGGCAGCCCGGTCGTCGAGGCGACCCCCGCCGGCGCCGGCTACACCCCCGGCTGCGCGGCCACGCTGACCGGCGACGACGGGCGGCGGATCTTCCTCAAGGCGGCCGGCAAGCGCGCCCAGCGGCCCTTCGCCCGGGCCTACGCGCAGGAGGCGCGGATGCTGCGCGCCCTGCCGGACGGCCTGCCCGTCCCCCGGCTGCTCTGGTCCCACGAGGACGACGAGTGGGTGGTGCTCGCCCTGGAGCACGTCGCCGGCACCAACCCCGCCCGCCCCTGGGCGGCGGGAGAGCTCGACGGGTGCCTCGAGACGCTGGAGACCCTCGCCCGCACGCTGACGCCCCCGCCCGCCCGGCTGCGGACCTTCGCCCAGGACTTCGCCGACATGCCCGGCAGCTGGGACCACGTCCGCGCCCACCTCCCGGACTGGCCGCACGTGGAGGAGGCCGCCCGGCTCGCCGCCGGGTACGCCCGGGCGACCTCCGGCGACACGCTGGTGCACACCGACGCCCGCGACGACAACTTCGTGCTCTCCGAGTCCGGACCGGCCTACCTGTGCGACTGGAACTTCCCGGTGCGCGGTGCCGCGTGGGTGGACACGGTGTGCCTGGTGATGACGGCGTACGGCGACGGGGTCGACGCCGACGCGCTGCTGGCCCGCCTGCCGCTCACCCGAGACGTCGACCCGCAGGACGTGGACTCGCTGCTCGCCCTGCTCTGCGGCTACTTCCTCGAGCGCCGCGACCAGCCCCCGCCGTACACCTCGCCGCACCTGCGCGAGCAGCAGGACTGGTGCGCCGAGGTGAGCTGGGCCTGGCTCGCGCAGCGGCGGGGCTGGCACTGAGCGACCGCGCCGGATTTGGGCGGCCACCGGCGCCGCTGGTAAGGTGGGCGCTCGCGTGTCGAGGCGTCACCGCGCCTGCATCCCGGGTCGCACCGTGGTCGGCAGACACCTCTCGGACCCGCACACCCTCCCCACCACCCCACACGACGATCGAGGCCCTGCTCCGTGGCGAACATCAAGTCCCAGATCAAGCGCAACCGACAGAGCGCTGCCGCCCACGAGCGCAACAAGTCGGTCAAGTCCGCGGTCAAGTCCGCCATCCGGCGCTTCCGCGAGGCCGCCGAGACCGGCGACACCGACCGGGCGCGCACCCTCGCGGCGGCGGCGAGCCGCAAGCTCGACAAGGCCGCCTCGGCCGGTGTCATCCACAAGAACCAGGCCGCGAACAAGAAGTCCGCGATCGCCAAGCGCGCCTCGTCCCTCTGACGCGGCGCGTCCGTCGGCGCGCGCTGGCGCCGTCCCCGGCGGGGGCGGCGCCTTTGTGCTGCCTGCGGGCCGGCTCGGGGACTGAGAGCGCCGCCCTCTCGCACAATTCACGGCGACCGCTCAGCGCGGTCACAGACGGCGCGGCCATCCTGGCAGCGGGCGGTCGTCAGGTCGCTCGCGCGAGGAATGGGAGCGGCTGCCATGGCACTGCTCGGGACACCACTGGTCGTCGTGCTCGCGTGCCTGGCCGCACTGGCTCCGGTGGCCACGGTCCTGGTGTGGTCGCGCGTGCGTGGTCCTCAGCCCTTCCGGGTCGCCTCGCGGGTCGGCATGCTGGTCGCTGGTCAGCTGGCCACCGTGCTCCTGGTGGCCGCGCTGGCCAACGACTACGGCGAGTTCTACAGCTCGTGGAGTGACCTGGTCGGCAGCGCTGGAGGCACGGCGAGCGTCTCGACCTTCGGCTCCGGTGCGGCAGCGGGCAGGGCCGCCAACCCCGCCTCCCTGGTGCCGACCGACCGCGGCGGCCCCCTCGGGACCCACGTCCGGGCCGGGAGGCTCGGCCGGCTGCACGTCCTCGGCGTGACGGGCTGGTCGACCCGGAGCCAGTGGCCCAGCCGAGGCCTGGTCGAGTCGGTGACGATCGAGGGGGTCGCCTCGGGGCTCGCCGCGCCGGCGTTCGTCTACCTGCCCCCGCAGTACTTCCAGCCGGCCTGGGCGCACCGCCGCTTCCCGGCCGTCGAGGTGCTGACCGGCTACCCGGGCTCGGCGGAGTCCCTGGTGAACCGGGTGGACTACCCCCGGCGCGCCCTGACGGCGGTCCGGCAGCACCGCAGCGCGCCGATGGTCTACGTCCTGCTGTCCTCCACCGTGGCCCCGCCGCGGGACACCGAGTGCACCGACGTCCCGAACGGGCCGCAGGTCGAGACCTTCCTGGACCGCGAGCTGCCGAGCGCCGTCCAGGCGTCGCTGCGCGTCCGGTCGGGCGACTGGGGGATCGTGGGGGACTCCACCGGCGGGTACTGCGCGGCCAAGATCGCGATGACCCACTACACCGTGTTCCGCGCGGCCGTGTCGCTGTCGGGCTACTACGACGCCCGACAGGACGTGACGACCGGCAACCTGTGGGGCGGCTCGAAGGCACTGCGCATGCAGAACGACCCCGAGCTGATGCTGCGCCTGTACCCCGCACCTCCGGTGTCGCTGTTCGTCACGATCAGCAAGCAGGAGACCGGTCACGACGGCTATCCCGACACCCGGCGGTTCCTCTCGGAGGTCAAGCCACCGATGCAGGTCACTGCGATGGTCATGAGCCACGGCGGGCACAACTTCCGCACCTGGGACCGCGAGCTGCCGACGGCCCTGCACTGGCTGTCCGGGAGGCTGGCCCAGCAGGCGTCACCGCACACCGGCTCCTAGCGGCCACGGACCGCTAGGGTCGTGGCGCCTGGTGGTGACCAGCGCCCGGTCGCGCGGTGGCCGCCAGCAGGACGCGGGCGATGAGCCGGTGCCCCGCGGCGCTCGGGTGGTCGCCGTCGCCGGCCAGCAGGTCGGTGGGGTCGTCGCTGCCGTCGCCCTTGAACGCCGCGTAGAGGTCCACGCAGCGGGCGCCGAGGCGACGGGACCCCCCGCAGATGGCCGCGTCCGCCGCCTTGGTGAGCCGGTCGCTCCACCGCAGGTAGCGCGGACCGAGCCGGCGCCGCGCCACGTCGCCGTCGATGAAGACGTTCCAGTAGTTGGTGACCAGCACCGTCGTGGGCCGCCCGAGCCGCAGCCGGTGGATGTCCCCGACGATGGCCGCGACGTTCCCGCCCACCGCGTGCACGGCGTCGCTCCAGCAGTCTCCCCGGCAGCCGCCCTCCCGCCATCGCCCGAGCAGCGGGTTCAGGTCGTTGGCGCCGATGGTCACCAGCACGATCGACGCCTGCGCCACGGCCCGCGTCGTCGGACCCCGGTGCTCGAGGTCCCGTCGGAGGTCGGCACTCGTCGACCCGGGGACCCCCAGGTTCACGACGCTGGCCGGCCCACCCTCGGCCGGCGGCAGCTCGCGCGCGTAGAGCCGCACGAAGTCCATGCAGTCACAGGCCGACCCGGCGGTGACGGAGTCGCCGACCCCGACCACCAGCACGTGGCGCCGCGCGGCCGGACTCGCCGGCGGGGCCGGCTTGCGCGCCGGCGGGGCCGCCGTCGGGCCCACCGTCTGGCTCGCCGTCGGGCCCGCCTTCGGCGCGCTCGACGGGGCCAGCTGCGGACCCAGCGCGAGCAGGACGAGCAGGACGAGCAGCACACCCCCCACCACGGTGAGGAGCCGACGCGACACCGCCGTCAGGGGCCGGCTCAAGCCGTCTGCCCCGCACGCTCACGCCGCCGTGGCGCGGGAGTGCCTTGGCGCACCGGGCCCCCCGCGCGGCGGATCCTCGGCCCGGTGATGAACGCCTCCGCCTGCAGCACGCTCAGCGTCACCTTCGGCACGTCGCCGGCGCGCGGGAAGCACACGTAGCGCGGCACCCAGTCGGGGCGGTACTTCGCGTTGGCCCGGTACAGCGACTCGATCTGCCAGAGCCGGGACGCGGAGAGCAGCACCCGGCGCCACAGCCGGAGAACCGGACCGGCGCCCAGCCGGCCGCCGCGCTCCAGGATCGAGCGGAAGACGGCGAAGTTGAGCGAGACCCGGTGCAGCGGCTGGACGCTCGGCGCGGCCAGCAGGTCCACCACCATCAGCTCCACGACACCGTGCTCGACGTGCGGGGAGCGGCGCATCAGGTCCAGGGACAGGCCGTCCGGTCCCCACGGGACGAAGTGCAGCAGCGCCACCAGCCGACCCTCGCCGTCCCGGCAGCGGACGAGCACGCAGCCCCGGTCGTCGGCGTCGCCCAGACGCCCCAGCGCCATCGTGAAGCCCCGCTCGTGCGTCCCGTCCCTCCACCGCTCCGACGCGGTGCGGGCCTCGGCCAGCTCCTCGGGCGTCAGCAGCTCGACCGCGCGGACGTCGACCCGGTATCCCCACCTGCGGGCCCGTCCCACCGCCTGCCGTACGTTGCGCATGGCCCGGCCCTCCAGGGTGAAGTCGGCGACGTGCACGACGGCCTCGTCACCGACCTCGAGCACCTCCAGGCCGGCGCGGTGGTAGGCGGCCGCGCCCCGCTCACCGGGCGCGAGGGCGGCGGGGATCCACGCGTACCGACGGGCCTCGTCGAGCCACTCCCGGATCGCCCCGGGCCACGCTTCCGGGTCGCCGAGGGGATCGCCGGACGCCAGGCTCACCCCGCCGACCACGCGGTAGGCGATGGCCGCCTTGCCGGTCGGGGAGAAGATCGCGGACTTGTCCCGCCGCAGGGCGAAGTACCCCAGCGAGTCCTGGCGGCCGAACCGGCTCAGGAGATCCCGCAGCCGCTGCTCGTCGAGCTCGCTGAGGCCCCGAGGTCCGCCCGGCGGCCGCAGCGCAGCCGCGAGCGTGCACACCAGGGCCGCGCCACCGAGCAGCGCGAGGGTGACGGCCGCGAAGTCGGCATGCTCGGTGCTGCGGTAGCGCAACGGGCCGGTGATCCCGACGAGGCCGAGCAGCACCTCACGCCCGGTCCTCGAGAGGCTCCCGTGCGACCCCTGGTCGATCCCGTCCAGCAGGACCGCGGCGAAGCCGGTAGCCGCCGCGAGCAGCGCGGACCCGACGAAGACGACCGCGGTGGGGGCGAGGGTGCGGGGGTCCGGGACGCCGGTGAACGCTCCGCGCGTCGACACGAGCAGGACCACCAGGACGGCGGTCAGCGCGGCCTGCGGCAGGTCGAAGTCGCGGGCCAGGTGCAGCCCGCCCTCCGCCACCGCGAGAAGGACCGTGAGCTGCCAGGCGCGTCGCTTGCGCCGTCGCAGGCCGCCGGCGAGCACCAGCAGCAGCATCCCGACGCTGATCGTCGCCGCTCTGGTGGTGTGCGGCGCCAGGTCGACGACGCGGCCGGGCACGGTCTCCAGCGCCGTCGGCATCGGCATCGCCGCGCCGACGATGGCCAGCAGGCTCACCACCACCACGGCGCGCGCGACCCACCGCGGCGCCCAGTCCAGGTGCCTGGTCGGTGCGGTGAGCCTGCCTCTGACCGGGGGCGGTCGCGTGAGGAAGGTGATCGCTCGGCTCCCTTCCCGTGGTGTCCTCGCCTTCTCCGGCGAAGGTAGCCGCGCTGGCTGTGAGGTGGCTTAACGTTGGCCGCGCTTTCCCCGAGGCGCTTCGCGCCGGTGCCGGGTGGGCGCAGACTCGCAGTGTCCTGTAGGTGACGACGAGCGTGCGACGCCGTGGACGCCTTGCGGCGACCAGCGGCATGGAGGGTGAGCATGGTCCTGGGTCTGGGCGCGGCCGTGCTCGCCGCCGTCTGCTACGGGATCGCCAGTGTCGTCCAGGCCGTCGGGGTGCGCCGGGCCATGGACCTTCCCGCTGCGGTCCCCCTCCCCACCCGACTGGTCGCCGGCCGGTGGTACGGCGCCGGGCTGGCACTGGACGCGCTCGGGTTCGTGGCCTCCCTCGCAGCGCTGCGGATGCTCCCGCTGTTCCTGGTCCAGACGACCGTGGCGGCCAGCGTCGGCGTCACCGCGCTGCTCGCGGCCGGGTTCCTCGGCGCCCGGCTGACCCGTGCGCAGGTGGTGGCCCTGGTCGCGCTGGCCATCGGCCTGGTGGCCCTCGGCACCAGTGCCCCCGCCGGGTCCTCGCACGGGCTTCCCGACAGCGGAGGCTGGCTCCTGCTCGGTGGGCTCGCCCCGCTGGTGCTGGTCACCTTCGCCGCTGCCCGCCGGAGGGCACGCTGGTGCTTCCCCGTGCTCGCCGTCGCCGCGGGTCTCGGGTTCGCCGGTGTGGCGATCTCCGCGCGCGCCCTGGTCGTGCCCCATCCGCTGTGGCGCGTGCTGGCGGGACCGCCGCTGTGGTCCATCGCGGGGTACGGCGTGCAGTCGACGGTCGGCTACGCGAGCGCGCTGGCGAAGGGGTCGGTGACCACCGCGACGGCGCTCGCGCTGGTGGTCGAGACCGTCGTCCCGGGAGCGGTCGGGCTGGCCTTCCTCGGCGACCGGTTCCGCGGCGGGTTCGGTCTCGTGGCGCTGGCCGGGTTCGTGCTCGCGCTCGGCGGGTGCCTGCGCCTGGCCGGGTCGGCACAGCCGGTGTGAGCCGGGCCCGCCTTGTCGCCGAGGCGTCAGGACCGGACGCGCGCCGACGTGACCGCCAGCACCATCCGCTCCAGCGCGAAGCCCGCGTCGCCGGCGGCGCCCTTCACGTCGGCGTCGGCCTGGGCGACGGCCCTGATGGCGCCGGCCAGCCCGCGCTCGTCCCAGCCGCGGGCCTGCTCCCGGATCGTGCGGAGCTTCCACGGGGGAACCCCCGCCTGGCGGGCGAGGTCGGCGTCCGCCGTCCCCCTGGGCGCGGAGCCCACCCGGGCCAGGCCGCGAAGGCCGCTGGCGAAGGCGCTGGTGACCAGCACGCTCGGGGTCCCGCTGTCCAGGGCCCACCGCAGCTCCTCGAGCGCGGTGGCGGTGCGGCCGGCCAGGGCCGCATCCGCGATCGTGAACGACTTGACCTCGGCCCGGCCACCGAAGTACCGACGCACGACCGCCTGGGTCAGCGGCTCGCCGGGGAAGTCGCTGGCGAGCTGGGCGGCGGCGCCCGCGAGCGCCCGCAGGTCCTGCCCGACCGCCTGGACGAGGAGCTCCGCGGCGTCCTCCGCGATGCGGCCCCCGTGGCTGCGGACCTCGGCGGAGACGAACCGGGTGAGCTCCGAGGGACGCAGCGGCGCGGACCTCACCTCGCTGACGGTCGGCAGCTTGCGCAGCCTGGTGAGCAGCCCGCTGCCCTTCTGGCCTCCCGAGTGCACCAGCACCAGCGCGACATCCTCGGCGGGCGCCGCGGCGTACTCGAGCAGGCCGGCGTGGGCGTCGTCGGGCAGGTCCTCGAGCCCGCGCACGACCACGCACCTCACGGAGGAGAACAGCGACGGCGACGCGAGGTCGGCGAGCACCGCCATGGTGACCTGGTCGGCGGTGGCCTGGCTCACCTCCGACTCCGGGTCCGCGGCGCGGACGGCCGCAGTCGCCGCCGCCACCGACCGGTCGTTGAGGAGCTCCTCGGGGCCGGTGACCAGCCGGATACGACCGAGGACGTCGGATGCGTGCAGCGACGACATGATGGGCCTCAGCCTGCCACAGGCGGCCTCACGGGCCGTGCGCGGCGCGCACCCCGAGCCGGCCGTCGCGCACCGTCACCGCCACGTCGCCGTCCTCGTCGGTCCGCTCCACGGTCATCCCGGCCCGCCGGAGCATCCGCAGCGTGGAGCCGGCCGGGTGACCGTAGTCGTTGTCCTTGCCCACCGACACCACCGCGAGGCGGGCGTGGAGGCCGGTGAGCAGCTCCGGGTCCTGGTAGCGGCTGCCGTGGTGGGGCACCTTGAGCACGTCGACCCGCAGACCGGGCAGGGACCGCGCCAACGCCTCCTGCGCCTCGGGCTCCATGTCGCCGCCCATCAGGATGCGCACGCCGCGCACCTGGACGAGCAGCACCAGGCTGGCGTTGTTGGCGAGCGAGCCCTCCTCGCCCGTGTCGGCTCCCGGCACCGGCTGCCGGACCGGCCCGACCACCTGCCAGGTGAGCTCGCCGACGCGCCGCACCTCGCCGTACGACGGGACGCGGACCGGGACGCCGGCGGCGCCCGCCCAGCGCCCGACGTCCCGGGCGCCGCCGGCCGGCACCTGCACCGAGGTCACCTCGACCTCGCCCACCCGGTGGTCGCGCAGCACCGCGGGCAGCCCGTCGATGTGGTCAGCGTGGAAGTGGGTGAGGACCACGACGGGAAGCAGGCGCACGCCCAGCCGGGCCAGGCAGCGGTCCATCGCCGTCGGGTCCGGGCCGGTGTCGACCACGACGCCGGTGCCGTGCCCGGCGTCGAGGACCAGCCCGTCGCCCTGGCCGACGTCGCAGGCCACCAGCACCCAGTCCCGGGGCGGCCACCCGGGTGTCGGCAGCGGACGCAGCATCACGACCACGAGCAGGACGCTCACCGCCAGCGACCAGCCGGCGCGGCGCAGCACCCGCCCGGCGCCCAGCCCCACCAGCAGGCACACCGCTGCCAGCACCGAGACCGACAGCACCCCCGTGGACCAGTCGAGCGCCGCGGTGGGCAGCCGCGCGAGATGGGTGGCGACCAGGATGATCCACGAGGCGCACAGCCCCGCCAGCGCTCCGCAGGCCTGACCCAGCGCCGGCACGGCCAGCACCACGACGCCGCCGAGGAGCCCCAGCACGGTGGCCGGACCGACCGCGCCGGCGACCAGAAGGTTGGCCAGCACCGCCACCAGGCTGACCTGACCCGACAGGACCGCGACCACGGGCGTGCAGGCCAGCTGGGCGGCGAACGGCACCGCCAGGCCCTCGGCGGCCCACCGCGGCAGCCACGCGCCCAGGGCGTCGCGCAGGGGCGGCCCCAGGAACAGGATGCCGGCGGTCGCGAGGGAGGACAGCAGGAACCCGGCGGACACGGCCAGCCACGGGTCCACCAGCAGCAGCACCAGGACCGCCACCCCGAGCGCCCGCGGCCCCTGGTCGCGGCCGCGGGCTCCCATGCCGGCTAGCCCCACGGCGCCCATCGCGGCGGCGCGCAGCACGCTCGGCTCGGGGCGGGCGAGCAGCACGAACCCGCCCACCCCGACGACGCCGACCAGCGTCAGCCCCCGGGCGCGGACCCCGGCCCAGCGCGCCAGCAGCACCAGGAACCCGACGACGAGCGTGAGGTTGGTGCCGGACACCGCGGCGAGGTGGGTGAGCCCGCAGGTCCGGAAGTCCTGCGAGACCTCGGCGGACATCTGCTGGTCGTCACCGACGACCAGCGCCGGGACCAGCGCCCGGGCGTCGCGCGGAGCGGGCGCGACCGCCCTGCGGATGCCGGCGCGGACCCGGGCGGCAGCGTCGAGCAGGCGTCCGCCGGGGTCGAGCACCCGAGGGGCGCGGCCGGTCGACAGCACGCCGGCGAGGTCGGCACCGGACGCGGGACCGAGCCGCCCGGTCGCGGAGACCCGTGCGCCGAGGGCCACCCCGGTCCAGGAGCGGTCGCCGATGACGAGCACCGGCACCCCGGTGCGGTAGCGCGCCCCGCGTCCGACGACCTCGCGGACGCTCACCCGGGTCAGCGTGTAGTCGCCGAACCGGCCGGACCGCAGCACGGGGTCCGAGGACACCGACGCGGTGAGGGTCACGGCGGCCCCCTCGGCCGCGAGCACGGCCACCGGGCTGCTGCGGACGGCGTCCGCGCGGGCCGCCGCCAGCCCGCCGGTCACGGCCGCCACGGTCAGGCACGCCGCCGCGGCCAGACCCGGACGACCGGAGCGGCGTCGCAGCAGCACACCGAGTGCGGCCAGTGCGACCAGCGCCAGGCAGGCCGGGGCCGGCAGCCCGTACGCCGCCAGGCAGCCCGCCCACGCCGAGACCGCGAGCAGCACCGCCCTCAGGTCGGCCGGGCGGCCCCCGGGGTCGCCGTCCGACGTCCGCGCCATCAGCGCGCATCAGAGGGTGACATAGGGAGCGATCTTGGCGAGGGTGGCGTCCCCGATCCCGGAGACCTCGAGCAGCTCGTCGACCGAGGTGAAGGTGCCGTGCTCGGCGCGGAACCCGAGGATGGACCGGGCGGTCACCGGCCCGACGCCCGGCAGCGCCTCGAGCTCGGCCTGCGTGGCGGTGTTGATGTCGACCATGGGGACCGGGGTGCCGCCCGCCGTGGGGGAGGCGGTCGGGACCGACGCCGCGGCGGGAGCCGTGCCGGCGGGGCCGCGCACCCCGACCACGACCTGCTCGCCGTCGACGAGCACGCGCGCGAGGTTGAGCGAGGCCAGCGACACCCCGCGCCGGGCGCCGCCCGCCGCGCGCAGGGCGTCGACCACGCGTGCCCCCGGCGGGAGGGTCGCGATCCCCGGGCGGCGTACCTTGCCGGTGACGTCGACGACGACGCGCGCGCCCGGGGACACCGCCGCGCCCGCTCCCGAGGCTGCGGGACCGCCCGTGGGGATGCCCGTGGGGATGCCCGTGAGGATGCCGGTGGCGGTGCCCGTGGGCATCCCCGGCGACACCGGCGAGGCGGCCGGCGACTGCGCCGTGGCCGGCACCAGGGGCGAGCCGGTGGTGACCACCCGCGGCAGCGCCGTGACCGAGCCCTGGGCGCGCCGGACCCACCAGAGGGTGGCTCCGGCGGCCGCGAGCAGCACGAGCACCACCACCACCAGGTGCGCCACGGTCATCTGGACCCGACCCTGCAAGGTCGGCGGCAGGCGGTCCTGCAGCCAGCCGGCGAGAGCCGCGGGGCGGCTGACCGGGCGGTGTGCATGCCGGCCCGGTCTCGGCGGTGGTGCCGGGTCCGCTCGCGGGTCGTCCCACGGGGCAGGAGCGTCGTCGACATCGGGGGCAGGCCCGCCGGACCCGTCCCGCCCCCGGGGCTTCGGGGGGTCGAGGGGGACGGGACGGATCTCGGCGAGCTCGGCGCCCAGCAGCTCCAGGCGTCGCCGTGCCACCTCGGCGACCTGCTCCTGGGAGGACCTGCGTGAGCGCATGACCGCACGCTAGGAGCGCCCTGGCGGCAGCGGAAGGACCGATGCGGCCGCCTGTGGACGACCGGCGCCGCGACGGTCCTGGGGACCGGATCGGGCCCGGTCGGCCGGTCGACGGGCCTCAGCGCAGGGAGACGACCACGGCCACCATGCCCGGCCCCACGTGCGCACCGATCACGGCGCCGACCTGGCCGACCCACACCTCGTGGTCGCCCAGCTGCGCAGCGAGCCGGCCGCGGAGCCGGGTCGCGAGGGTCTCTGCCCGGTCCGGGCTCGCCAGGTGGGCGACGGCCACGTCGACCCGGCGGTCCCCGGCCGCCGCGACCGCCAGCTCCTCCAGTCGGCTCAGCGCGCGCGCGGAGGTGCGCACCTTCTCCACCGTGTCGACCCGACCGTCCACGATCTGCAGCAGCGGCTTGATGGCGAGGGCGGAGCCGAGCAGCGCGGCGCCGGCGCCGATGCGCCCACCGCGGCGCAGGTACTCCAAGGTGTCGACGTAGAACAGCGAGGTGGTGCCGTCCGCGCGCGCCAGCGCGGCCCCGGCGGCCTTCTCCGCCGACCCGCCGTCGTCCAGCACGTCGGCCGCCGTGAGCACCGCGAAGCCGACCCCCATGCCGAGCTGGCGGGTGTCGACGGCGCGGACGGGGACCGACGCTTCGCGGGCCGCGAGCCGGGCCGACTCGAACGTCCCGCTCAGCTCGCCCGACAGGTGGATGGACAGGACCTCCTCGGCTCCCCTGCGCGCCGCCTGCTCGTACGCCTCGAGGAACACCGCCGGCGCGGGTCGGGAGGTGCTCACCGGCGACCACGCCTTCAGCGCCTCGGCGATGGTCTCCGGGGTGGCCTCCGCGCCGGCCCCCTCGTCGTACGCCTGCGAGCCGACCACCACCTGCAGGGGCACCACGGTGATGTCGCGGGCAGCGGCGGTCTCGGCCGGCAGCAGGGCCGTCGAGTCCGTGACGAGCGCGACGGTGCGGACCATGGCGACAGGCTAGTACCGCGGCCAGCAACGTCCGCCCGCTCCGCACCGTCCCCCATGGGTACGACGGGCACCCGACGGGTACGAGGGGAGCGGTCCGCCGTCGTCCGAGAGGAGCCCGCCGCATGCGCGTCGTCGTCGCCGGAGGTCACGGCAAGGTCGCCCTGCTGCTCGAGAGCGTGCTCGCCGAGCGCGGCGACACCCCCGTCGGCATCGTGCGCAACCCCGCACACGTCGCCGACGTGCAGCAGGCCGGGGCGCAGGCGGTGGTGCTGGACCTCGAGGCCGCCGACGTCGAGGACGTGGCCGGCGTGGTCCGCGGCGCCGACGCCGTCGTCTTCGCCGCCGGGGGCGGCCCTGACAGCGGTCCGGCGCGCAAGGAGACCGTCGACAAGGGGGCGGCGATCCTGCTCGCGGACGCGGCCGAGCGCGCCGGGGTCCGGCGGTACGTCATGGTCTCCGCGATGGGCACCGACCGTGCGGACCCGGACAGCCACGACGTGTTCCAGGTCTACCTGCGGGCGAAGAGGGCCGCGGACGAGGACCTGATGGCCCGCGACCTCGACTGGACGGTCGTCCGGCCCGGGCGGCTCACCGACGCCCCCTCGACCGGTCGGGTCCGGGTCGGCACGCTGGGCCCGGGCGAGGTGACCCGGGCGGACGTCGCCGCCGTGCTGGCCGAGGTCCTCCTCACCGGCGCCACCGTCGGCAAGGCCTTCGACCTGCTCGCCGGCGACCGCAGCGTCGACGACGCCCTCGCGGGGCTGTGAGGCCGGAGCCCACCCGAGCGCTCACCCGGTGACGATGTTGACCAGCTTCGGCGCGCGCACGATCACCCGGCGCACGGTGCTGCCCGCCAGCGCCCGCTGGACGTGCGGGTCGGCCATCGCGGCCGCCTGCAGGTCGGCCTCGGAGACGTCCGGACCGACCTGCAGCTTCGCGCGCAGCTTGCCCTGCACCTGCACGACCGCGGTCACGGAGTCCTCGACCAGCAGGGTCGGGTCGACGGCCGGCCAGCCGACCCGGGCGACGGTCGGCTCGTGCCCCAGCCGCGCCCACATCTCCTCGGCCAGGTAGGGCGCGACCAGGCTCAGCAGGATCGCGACGGTCTCGGCCGCCTCACGGACCGCCGGGTCGCCGGGGCCGCAGCCGGTGTCGACCGCCTTGCGGGTGGCGTTGACCAGCTCCATGGTGCGCGCCACCACGACGTTGAACCGGTGGGACTCGATCAGCTGCTCGACCTCGTGCAGGGTCTTGTGCGTCACCTTGCGCAGCGCCACGTCGCCGGCCCCCTCACGAGCCCCCTCACTTGCACCGGGTGACGTGCCGGGCGGCGACGTCACGTCGCCGCTCAGCCGCCACGCCCGCTGCAGGAACCTCAGCGCGCCGCCCGGCGACAGGTCGGCCCAGTCGATGTCGTCCTCCGGCGGGCCCGCGAACACCATGGTCAGCCGGATCGCGTCGACGCCGTACCGGTCGATCATCTCGCCCAGGTCGACACCGTTGCCCAGCGACTTGCTCATCCCCTTGCCCTGGTTGATCACCTGCCCCTGGTTGAGCAGCGCGGTGAAGGGCTCGACGAAGTCCACCATGCCCATGTCGTGCAGCACCTTGGTGAAGAAGCGGCTGTACAGCAGGTGCAGGATGGCGTGCTCCACGCCGCCGACGTACTGCTCGGCGGGCATCCAGTCGCGCACCCGCTCCTCGTCGAACGGGCCGTCCTCGTAGTCCGGCGAGCAGTAGCGCAGGAAGTACCAGGACGAGTCCACGAAGGTGTCCATCGTGTCGCTGTCGCGCTTGGCCGGCCCGCCGCACGACGGGCAGGCGACGTTGACCCACTCCTCGGCCGCGGCCAGCGGAGAGGTGCCCTTCGGCTTCAGGTCGGCGCCGCGCAGGTCGGGCAGCTCGACCGGCAGCTGGTCGTCGGGCACCGGCACCTCGCCGCATCCCGGACAGTGCACGATCGGGATCGGGCAGCCCCAGTAGCGCTGCCGCGACAGCAGCCAGTCACGCAGGCGGAAGTTCACCGCCCGGGTCCCGGTCCCCTGCCGCTCCAGGTAGTCCATGATGACGCGCTTGGCCTCGTCGACGTCCAACCCGTCCAGGGACACCGCGTCGTTGGCGGAGTTCACCGCGGGTCCCTCGCCGACGTACGCCTTGCCCTCCCAGCCCTCCGGCGGCCGCACGGTCCGCACGATCGGCAGGTCGAACCGCTCGGCGAAGTCCCAGTCGCGCTGGTCCTGTCCCGGCACCGCCATGATCGCCCCGGTGCCGTAGTCGGCCAGCACGTAGTCGGCCGCCCAGACGGGGATCCGCTCGCCGTTGACGGGGTTGGTCACGTAGCGCCCCAGGAACACGCCGGTCTTCGGGCGCTCGGTGGACAGCCGGTCGATGTCGGAGGCCTTCCGGACCTCGGCCAGGTAGGCGTCGAAGGCCGCACGCTGCTCGGGCGCGCACAGCTCGTCGGCCAGCCGCGCATCCGCGGCGACGACGAAGAAGGTCGCGCCGAACAGCGTGTCGGGGCGGGTGGTGAACACCGTCACCTTCCTGGTCCCCTGCCCCGAGCCTGTCGACGCGTCGACGACGAAGTCGACGTGCGCCCCCTCCGAGCGGCCGATCCAGTTGCGCTGCATGGCCAGCACGCGCTCCGGCCAGGTGCTCTCCAGGGCGCCCATGTCGTCGAGCAGCCGCTGGGCGTAGTCGGTGACCTTGAAGTACCACTGCGACAGCTCGCGCTTGGTGACCTCGGCGCCGCAGCGCTCGCACATGCCCTGGACGACCTGCTCGTTGGCCAGCACGGTCTGGTCGTTCGGGCACCAGTTGACCGGGGAGAACCTCCGGTAGGCCAGCCCGCGCTCGCGGAACCGCAGGAACAGCCACTGGGTCCACCGGTAGTACTCCGGGTCGCTGGTGTGCAGCCGGCGCGACCAGTCGAAGGAGACGGCGTAGCACCGGAACGACTCGGCCTGCGTCTCGATGTTGGCATAGGTGTACGTCGCCGGGTTCTCGTCGCGACGGATCGCGGCGTTCTCGGCGGGCAGGCCGAACGAGTCCCACCCGATGGGGTTGAGGACGTCGTACCCGCGCTGCCACCAGTACCGGGCGATCACGTCGTGCAGCGCCATCACCTCGGCGTGGCCCATGTGCAGGTCGCCGCTCGGGTAGGGGAACATCGTCAGCGCGTAGCGGCGCTCGCGCGAGCCGTCGTCGGCCGCCTGGAACGGGTTGAGCTCGTCCCATACCCTGCGCCACTTCTCCTGGACGGCGGCCACGTCGTACCCGGCGGTTCGGGTCTCCTGCTCGGTCATGTTCTCGACTCTTCCTCGTCGCTGCTCTTCCGGGCACAAAAAAACCCCTCACGCAGGAGGGGTAGCCGCGTCGCCGTCCTGCCCGGTGGGGCAACGGTCAACGCGGCCGGCCAAGAAGCAGTCGCGTGTGCATGCTCATGCTCCGAGACTAGCGCACCCGCCCGGGCCCGTGCGCGCGCGCAGGGCCCCCGGGCGGGTGCCGACAGGTGGCTCAGGCGCGCCCCCTGAGCCGCTTGTCCAGGACGTCCTCCAGCCGGGCCAGCGCGTGGGAGAGGTCGGCGTAGACCTCCTCGCCGAGCGCCTCCCACCACTCCGCCTCGACCCGCGCGGTGGTCCGGCCGATGACCTCGGCGGCGTCCCAGCCGCGCTGGGTCAGCCGCACGACGCGGGTGCGGCGGTCGTCGGGATGCGCCTCCCGGACGATGTAGCCGCCGCTCTCGAGCTGGTGCAGCAGGTGGTTCATCGCCTGCTTGGACGCCTGCGTCCGGACGGCCAGCATCCCGGGACGCTGGCCGTCGGGGCCCGGGTGCTGGAAGACGCCCAGATGCGCCGGCAGCACGTCGTGGAAGCCCGCCTCGCGCAGCCCGGCCATCACCTCATGACGCACGATCACCGCCGGCCGGCGGAGCAGCGCGCCCACCGGCGGCAGAGCAGCGTCAACTGCCTCTTTCATCATTTCCTGTCCCCCCGGACACGAGTGAGTGGTGCAGGCCCCCCGGCCTCAAGAGTTCATTGTGCCTCCCGCCACCGACTTAGTAGCAACTTTTACTACTTGTCCTTGGCAAAGAATCCGGCTCACAGGGACGACGTCGGTTCGTGGTCGACCGCCTCGGGGTCCTCCGGCACCACGACGGGCCGCAGCCGCGCCCACGTGGCGAAGAACCCCGCGACGACGACCATGCCGATCCCGGCCCAGAGGTTGATGTTGACCTGGTCGGACTTCTTCAGCTGCGCCGCACTGCTGCCGACGATGCCGTAGACCACCAGCACGACGCCGTACAGGCCGATCAGCGCGCCGATGAAGTTGCGGATGTCGAAGGCGCCGGCGCGGTGGACGCGGCCGCTCTTCCGGGGTGTGGTCTCCGTCATGGCGATCTCCCTTACCAGAAGAGGATGTTGAGGATGATGACGAGGACGGCGCCGACCGCTGCGAGCTTCGTCGGCTGCTGGTACCACGCCAGGCTGCCTTCGTTGGCGTCGTGGAAGTCCTTCTTCGGGGTCAGCGAGTAGACCAGCCCCCGCAGCTCGGAGTCCGGCTTCGGCTGCGTCACCGCGGTGACCAGGACGCTGACCACGATGTCGACCACGAACGCCGCCCCGGCGGCCACGAAGCTGGCGCCCTGCCCCGACAGCCCGATCCAGCCCTGGGACAGGCTGCCGAGGACCCCGGTGGACGCGATGGACAGCAGGACCGCCGCGATGGTGCCGCTCACCAGGCCGGTCCAGCCGGCGGTCGCGGTCATCCGCTTCCAGAACATGCCGAGGATGAAGGTGGCGAACAACGGCGCGTTGAAGAACCCGAACAGCGTCTGCAGGTAGTTCATGATGTTGGTGTAGTTGCTGGCGAACACGGCGGTGCCGATGGCGATCAGCGTGGCGGCGAGCGTGGCCACCCTGCCGACCATCGTGTAGTAGGAGTCCTCCCTGTCCTTGACCACGTAGGTCTGCCACAGGTCGTAGGACCACACCGTGTTGAAGGCCGAGATGTTGGCGGCCATGCCCGCCATGAAGGAGGCGAGCAGGCCGGCGATGGCGACCCCGAGCATGCCGTTGGGGAGCAGGTCCCGCATGAGGTAGAGGAGCGCGTTGTTGTAGTTCGGGCTCTTCGCGCTCGGCGCCAGCTCGTTGACCACGACTCCCGCGATCATGCCGGGGAGGATCACGATGAAGGGGATGAACATCTTGGGGAAGGACCCGATGATCGGGGCGCGTTGGGCCGCGGAGATCGAGCTGGAGGCCATCGCACGCTGGACCTCGACGAAGTTCGTCGTCCAGTAGCCGAACGACAGCACGAAGCCGAGGCCGAACACCAGGCCCAGCACGGACAGGAACGGGTTGTCGATGGCGGTGATGTTGGTGCCCGGCCACGAGTTGAGGCGGTCACCGGCGTTCGTGTACGTCGACCTGATCTGGTCCTTCAGGCCTCCGTAGCCGCCGACCTTGTACAGCCCGACGACGGTCAGCGGCAGCAGCGCCGCCACGATCACGAAGAACTGCAGCACCTCGTTGTAGATCGCCGCTGACAGGCCGCCCAGGGTGATGTAGGAGAGCACGATCGCGGCCGCGATGAGCAGAGAGACCCACAGCTTCCAGCCCAGGAGGATCTCCACGATGCTGGCCAGCAGGTACAGGTTGATGCCGGCGATCAGCAGCTGGGCGATCGCGAAGCTGATCGCGTTGACCAGGTGCGCGGCCGGGCCGAAGCGCCGGTTCATGAACTCGGGGACCGAGCGCACCTTTGACCCGTAGTAGAACGGCATCATCACCACGCCGAGGAACAGCATGGCGGGCACCGCGCCGATCCAGAAGTAGTGCACGGTCGGGATGCCGAAGGCGGCCCCGTTGGCCGACATGCCGATGATCTCGACAGCGCCGAGGTTCGCGGAGATGAACGCGAGACCCGTCACCCAGGCCGGCAGCGAGCGGCCGGAGAGGAAGAAGTCGATGCTGCTCGAGACCGCTCGACGCGCCGCGATGCCGATGCCGAGGACGAAGACGAAGTAGAGCGCGATCAGCAGGTAGTCGACCCAGTTGGCGTCGAGTCGCAGGGTGGAACTCGCAGCGAGAAGCATCGTGCCTCCAGGGGGAGCCGACGTGAAGTGACTGCACGCTACTCCCAGCGGCCTCCGAAGGCATGCATCCGCGGGCCGCGTCGAGGCGAGCCGCGGCGACCGGGCACTAGAGTCGGCCGCTGACCGCCCCGAGACGCCCCAAGACGCCTCAAGACACCCCACGACACCAGGGAGGAACCGCTGCCATGAGCTGGATGGTGACCGGCGGAGCCGGGTACATCGGCGCGCACATCGTGCGTGCCTTCGCCGAGCGAGACCTGGGCTGCGTCGTCGTCGACGACCTCTCCAGCGGTCACCGGGAGTTCGTGCCCGGATCCGTGCCGTTCGTGGAGGGCAGCGTCCTCGACACCGACCTCCTGGTGCGCGCCATCGGTGAGAACGACGTCGTCGGCGTGGTCCACCTCGCGGGCTTCAAGTACGCCGGGGTCTCCGTGCAGCGGCCGCTGCACACCTACGAGCAGAACGTCACCGGGACGCTCAGCGTGCTGCGTGCCCTGGAGCGGACGGGCGTGGAGAGGGTCGTGTTCTCCTCCAGCGCCGCGACCTACGGCACCCCCGACGTCGACCTGGTGACCGAGCAGACCGGGACGCACCCGGAGTCGCCGTACGGCGAGAGCAAGCTCATCGGCGAGTGGCTGCTGCGTGACCAGGCGACGGCCACCGGGCTGCGACACACGTCGCTGCGCTACTTCAACGTGGTGGGCTCCGGCACGTCCGAGGTCTATGACACCAGCCCGCACAACCTGTTCCCGCTGGTGCTCGAGGCCATCGTCGAAGGCCGCCGGCCGAAGATCTTCGGCGACGACTACCCCACCCCCGACGGCACCTGCGTGCGCGACTACGTCCACGTCGCCGACCTTGCCGCCTCGCACGTCTCCGCGGCCGAGGCGCTCAGCGACGGTACGACGCTGGAGCCGGTCTACAACCTCGGCAGCGGTGACGGCCTGTCCGTGCGGCAGATCATGGAGGCCATGGCCCGGGTGACCGGCGTCGACATCGACCCGGAGATCTGCCCGCGCCGGCCAGGTGACCCCGCGCGGATCGTCGCGTCCGGGGAGCTCGCGGCCCGTGACCTCGGCTGGCGGATGCGACACTCCGTGGACGAGATGGTGGCCACCGCCTGGCAGGCCCGCCGGGCGGCACGGTCGGCCTGAGGAGACTGTTGATGAGCGTGCTCGACATGTTCCGCCTCGACGGCAGGGTCGCGATCGTCACGGGCGCGTCCTCGGGCCTCGGCGTCGCCTTCGCCCAGGCGCTGGCCGAGGCCGGGGCGGACGTGGTGCTCGCGGCCCGGCGCCTGGACCGCCTGGCCGCGACACGCGACCTGGTGGAGGCCAGGGGACGCCGCGCGCTCGTCGTACAGACCGACGTCGCCGACCCCGCCGCCTGCCAGGCGCTGGTCGACGCCGCGGTCGACGGGCTCGGCCGGGTCGACGTGCTGGTCAACAACGCGGGGATCGGCACCGCCGTCCCCGCGACCCGGGAGACGCCCGAGCAGTTCCGCCAGGTCGTCGACGTCAACCTCAACGGCTGCTACTGGATGGCACAGGCGTGCGGCCGGGTGATGCGGCCGGGCAGCAGCATCGTGAACATCAGCAGCGTCCTCGGCCTCACCACCGGCGGTCTGCCGCAGGCGGCGTACTCCGCGACCAAGGCGGGCCTCATCGGCCTCACCCGCGACCTGGCCCAGCAGTGGACCGGGCGCAGGGGCATCCGGGTCAACGCCCTCGCCCCCGGCTTCTTCGCCTCCGAGATGACCGACACCTACCCCGAGGGGTACCTCGAGCGGGCACTGGCGCGGGTGCCCGCCGGCCGCAAGGGCGAGGGCGCCGAGCTGGCCGCGGCGCTGGTCTTCCTCGTCAGCGACGCCGGCGGCTACGTGACCGGGCAGACGCTGGCCGTCGACGGCGGCATGACGATCACCTGAGCCGGCACCCACGACCGGTATCCGCCGTTTCGCGGCGTTGTCATCGGGCTTGGCTCTCGTGGGAGGATCGGGTCATGAGCAGCCAGCAGAGCCTGCGGAACATGCGGGCCGGGTTCACCCTGGAGTGGCCCCAGTCCCTGGGCGTCTACGACAAGTACGCCGACGCCCAGCGAGCCGTCGACTTCCTCTCCGACCGCGAGTTCCCGGTCGAGAACTGCATGATCGTCGGCACCGAGCTCAAGCAGGTGGAGCGCGTCACCGGGCGGCTCACCACGGGACGGGTGGCCCTCGGCGGCCTGCTCTCCGGGCTCTGGATGGGCCTGTTCATCGGGCTGATCTTCTCGTTCTTCGGCAAGGGCAACGCCGCGGCGGCCATCATCTCCACGATGGTCATCGGGGCGCTGTTCGGCGTCATCTGGGCGCTGGTGGGCTACTCCCTCACCCGTGGCCGGCGCGACTTCAGCTCCGTGAGCAGCATCGTCGCCACGCGCTACGAGGTCCTCGTCGAGCACAAGCTGGCCGCCCAGGGCCGCGAGCTGCTCACCCAGCTGCCGGGTCACACGGCCTCGCAGCAGACCTTCTGACCTCGCCGGCTCCCCTCAGCCGTCCTCGCGGCCGGCTCGCGGCTGGCCGGTCGCGACGGTGAGCAGGACGACGGAGTCCTCGAGCGCCGCCAGCGCATGCCGGTCGGGCGGGATCACGGCGTAGTCCCCGGTACGCCCCTTCCAGCTCTCGGCGCCGGAGGACAGCCGCACGTGTCCCCTGAGCACCTGCAGGGTGGCCTCCCCCGGACTCTCGTGCTCAGCCAGCTCCTGGCCCGCCACGAGCGCGATGAGGGTCTGGCGAAGGGCGTGCTCGTGCCCGCCGTACACCGTGTGCGCGGCCCGGCCGCTGTGGCTCTCGCGAGCCACCGCGATCTGCTCGTCGGCCAGGGTGGCCAGTGAGGTCTGCTCCATGTCGTCGGTTCCCTTCGTCGAAGTTCGGCCGGTCGGCCTCAGGCGGCCAGCAGGAAGGCCCCGGCTGCCGCCAGCGCCATCACCTTGACCACCTCCAGCACGACGTACCCGTAGTGCCCCTTCGAGCGCGGGGCCTCCCGGCCCGCCAGGACCAGGTCCGAGCGCCGCGTGAGCCGGGGCCGCACCCAGGCCAGCTGGGCTGCCAGCACCAGGACCGCGACGCTACCCGCGACGAGCGCGCCGGCCGGCGGCGGGTCGACGAGCGCGGCGAGCACGGCGACGGTCGCGAGCCCCGCCTCGACCGCGTTGAGCGCCCGGAACACCAGGCGCCCGATCCCCAGACCGATCGGCACGGTCACGTCCGGGGCCCGGAACTTCAGCGGCGCCTCCAGGAATGAGATCGCCAGCACCATGCCGAGCCACACCAGCAGCGCCGCCGCGGCGACCGCCCAGCCGGCCCTCACCGGGCACCGTCGCAGTCCATGGGGCAGTCCTACACGAGCGGCGGGGCTCGGCTCCCCCTCACCCTCGGCCGCGACGGCCGGGCCTTGAGGACGGCCCGCGCAGGGTCTTCGCCATCCGCCGTCTGGTCGAGGTGCCCGAGCCCCCGGGGCGAGGGCCGCGAAGCCATGATCACCCAGGGTGCGAGCCTGGCCATGGTCTCGAGGCCTCGGCTAGCGCCTCGGCACCTCGACCAACGTGCCACGGGTGCTCGAAACCGGCGCTCACCCTGTGCGGATGACGCCCGGCTTGCCGCGGAAGTCCGTCCAGCAGGGGTGCAGCGCCCCGTCCGGGCCGCACTAGGCTGGCCGCGTGGCGGCGGGGGTGAGGAGGTACTTCGACTACCCCCGATGGAAGGTCGACTACCTGACCCACATCTCCCGCCGGCACCGAGCGGTGTTCGTGGAGGTGCCCAAGGCCGGGTGCACGGTCGTCAAGCGGGTGATGCAGCACAGCGAGCACGCCGGCGCGCCGTTCGAGCCGCCAACGTCCGTCCACGACCGGGCCGAGTCCCCGCTGGGCGCGCCCGTGCGGGACGGCTTCGACATCGACGAGGTGTTCGGCCCCGACAGCGAGATGTTCCGGTTCGCGTTCGTGCGCAACCCGTACTCCCGGGCCCTGTCCTGCTACCTGGAGAAGATCGTCGGCGAGCAGTGGCTGCGTGACCTGCGCCTGCCGCGGCTGGGGTTCGCCCCGGACGAGCAGGTGAGCTTCGCGCAGTTCCTCGAGCGGGTCGCGGACCAGCCACCCGCCCAAATGGACATCCACTGGGCGCCGCAGTCCCTGCTCCTCTCGCTGGGGAAGGTGAGCTACGGGTTCCTCGGCCGCTTCGAGTCCTTCCACGCGGACCTGTCCGCGGTGGTCGAGCGGGTCGGCTTCGAGGCACCCGGGCACCTGCTCACCGAGCGCTCCGCGCACACGACCGATGCCGGGAGCAAGATCGCGCAGTACTACGACGACCACACCGTGCGGCTGGTCCGGCAGCTCTACGGCGAGGACTTCGCGAGACTGGGCTACGGCGTGGACCTGAGGTTCGCCTGAGAGCGAGCCGACCAGCAGGCGCTGAACCACTGAGCCTGGGTGGAGCTGAGGGGACTCGAACCCCTGACCCCCTCCATGCCATGGAGGTGCGCTACCAGCTGCGCCACAGCCCCGCCGCCCCGGTCATGCGCCCGGGCAACCACGAGATCGTATCGAACGCCGTCAGCGGATGCGACATC
>JAICKK010000166.1 GCA_025927955.1 Nocardioidaceae bacterium | reverse complement strand
CCGCTCGGCTACGGGCAGAGTCCTCAGTGCGGACTGGCTGCGGACCGGCTCGCCGACACTGCGGAAGCAGAGCGCAGCAAGGCGCCGCCGACCTGCGTGCTCGCGGTGGGCCCCGTGGGGCTCGAACCCACAACCCGCGGATTAAAAGTCCGCTGCTCTGCCAGTTGAGCTAGAGGCCCGGGACACGGGGGCCGCCACCTCGGGAGCCCGCGACAGCTCCCGCGACGGCTCGGCGCCCATGAACCTGCGTCGAGTATGCCTGCCGCCGGTGGACGCGAGTCGGGCCCCTCCTCGTCAGTGCCGCGGCCCTAGTCGACCGCGGAGACGACGAGCTGGGGGCTGGTCCCGGGGTTGCGCTGGCAGGCCTGGGTGCGGAAGGGCACGAAGACGCTGACCCGCCAGTCCGGCGGGTAGACGCGCAGGCCGTCGGAGGTGGTCGGTGCGCACTGGGCCGGGCTGTAGTCGCCGGCGTCGGCCACCTGCAGGAGAGCGGTGCCCGACCTGCCGGGAGCGAGGCGGACGGTGTGGACGGCGCCGGTGCGCGCCGCCGGCACCCCGAGCTGGGTGCCGTTGCCCAGCCCGACGAAGGACACTCCCGGATGCCCGTTGATCGTGCAGGTCCCGGCGGAGACGTTGCGGAAGGTGAGCAGCTCGTACTGGCTGCCCGCGGCGCCGCCGCCGCGAGGGGTGCGCAGCCCGACGGCGAGGCCGCCGGGACGGCACATGGTCGAGGCGAGAGGCGCGCCCGCCGGGTCGGCGGCGTCGGTGGTCGACGCCGGCCGCTCGGCCGGGCTCGAGGACGCGGCGGCGTCCGACGGGCGCGCGGTCGGCCTGCTCGTCGCGCTCTTCGCCGGCCGGGTGGGCGCCGGCGTGGAGGACGCCTTCGGGGAGGAGCCCTGCGCGATGGCGGGCTCGGAGCTGCCGTGGGTGCTCGACAGCCCGTTGCCGCACCCGGCCAGCGCTCCGGCCGCGAGGACCGCCGTGGCTGCCAGGGTGATGGTGCGTGTGGAGGGGGTGCGTGTCATGTGCTCGACACTAGGTTCGCGCGGTCACGGGACCGTCGCGGCTGCCCGCACGAAGGCCACCGGTTGGCTCACGGTTCGGTGACCGCGTCGTGACCCGGCTGTGAGGTCGTGCCGGGCCCCGGTGCCAGGGTGACGCTCACCAGCGCCCCGCCCGAGGGGTCGTTGGCGAAGCTGAGCGAGCCGCCCAGCACCGCCACCTGCCCGGCGGCGATCACCAGCCCCAGGCCGTTGCCCTCGGTCCGGTGCGGTCGTGCCTGCCGGAAGCGCTCCGGCCCTCGGGTGAGCAGCCCGGCGTCGAAGCCCGCTCCGTGGTCGCGCACCGTGATCCGGGTGCCCTCCTGGGTGACCTCGACAGGCGGTGCGCCGTGGAGGTGGGCGTTGCGGACCAGGTTGCTCAGCACGCGCTCGACGCGGCGCGGGTCGGTCAGCACCCGGGTCGTGTCGTCGGTTCGCACGACGACGGTGTCCTCGCCGTACTCTCCGGAGGCGATCCCGACGGCGACGGCGTGCCGGACGCACTCGCCGAGGTCGACCGGCTCCTCGGCCGGGGTCTCGCCTCCGCGGTCCAGGCGCGCGACCTCGAGCAGGTCCTCGACGAGCTGGGCGAGTACGGCGGCGCGGTCGCGGACCAGCTCGGCGGGGCGCGAGTCGTCGAGCAGCGCGGCCGCGGTCACCAGTCCGGTCACCGGAGTGCGGAGGTCGTGGGCGACGTCGGCGGTGAAGCGCTGCTCGATGACGAGCCGTTCGTTGAGCCGCTCGGTCATCACGTCCACTGCCTCGGCCAGGTCGCCCACCTCGTCGCGGCGGCTGCCGACCACCGCGCGCAGCGACCGCGGGTCCGCGCCGCCGGCGACCTCACGAGCGGTCCGCGCGGCCATCTGGAGCCGGCGCGCCAGCCGGTTCGCGGACGCGAACCCCACCAACGTGGCCACCACCAGCGTCACCACGCCCGCGAGCACGAGGGCCCGGTCGACCGCCCGCACGGAGGCATCGACGACCCGCAGCCGGGTATGCGTGCTCAGCACGGTGTCGCCCGTCCGGCCGGCCGCCCACACGTCCCGGGTGCTGCCACCTCGCACGAGCGTTGCCCGGGAGCCGTCGCGTCGTACGGCGGCTCGCAGCTCGCGGGGGAGGGAGGGGTCGTCGACCTTCGCGTCGAAGCTCAGCAGCCCGGTGCGCTCGTAGATGTCCACCGCCGCGGAGATCCTCGCCTGCGCCGCGGACCGGGCCTCGTCGACCCGGTCGAGCGTGACCAGGAGGTGGACGGCGATCGCGAGCCCCACCACGGCCAGCAGCACGATCGCGACGATCGAGGCGGCGATGCGCAGTCGCAGCCCGGTGCGCAGGCCGGCGCTCACGGGCGGAGCTTGTAGCCGAAGCCACGCACGGTCTCGATGTGCGCGCTCCCGACCTTGCTGCGCAGCCTCTGGACGTGCACGTCGACGAGGTGGCTGTCCGAGGCCCACTCGTCGTAGTCCCAGACCCGGGAGAGCAGGGTGCGGCGGGAGAGCACCGTGCCCGGGGACTCGGCGAGCTCCATGAACAGCCTCATCTCCGTCGGTGTCAGCGTCAGCAGCCGGCCGTCGCGGCGCAGCTCCAGCGCCGAGCGGTCGAGGGTCAGGTCGCCGAACACCTCGACCGCGCCGGCGCCCCCTGCCGCCGGGTGGGGCACCGGCGCGGCCCGCCGTACGACGCTGCGCAGCCGAGCCAGCAGCACCTGGACGTCGAACGGCTTGACCACGTAGTCGTCGGCGCCGGCCTCGAGGCCGCCGACGACGTCGATCGCGTCGCCGCGCGCCGAGACCAGCACGAAGGGCGTCGTCGCCACCTCGCGCACCCGCCGGCACAGGGTGACCCCGTCCATGCCGGGCAGCATCACGTCGCAGAGGACCACGTCGAACGGGACGGGACCCGGCTCGGCGAACCTCTCCCACGCCTCGAGGCCGTCGGTGACCCACACCGCGTCGTAGCGGTGGCGCTCGAGGTGCGCGAGCGTGGCCTCGCCGATGACCGGGTCGTCCTCGACGAACAGGATCCGCAGGGGCCTCGCGGAGGGTGCGGCCTGGACCATGCGCCCATCCTCTCGCGAGCCGTCGACGGCCCGCGAGTGCCCTGGCGACCGGTTCCCGTGCTGGCTGACTGACTGTACAGTTAGCGAACCACGATGCCGCCCGGCCCAGGAGCCGCCATGACCACCACCGAACCGGTCCGCAGCACGCTGCCCGGCCCGGCGTACCACTCCGACGAGACCTACGCGGTCGACCGGGAGCGGGTCCTCTTCCGCAACTGGCTGTACGTCGGGCGCGCGGAGCGGCTGCCGAGGCCCGGGACGTGGCTGCGCCTCGACATCGCCGGGGAGAGCATCCTGCTGGTGCGCGGGCACGACGACCGGATCCGCGGGTTCTACAACGTCTGCCGGCACCGGGGCTCGCAGCTGTGCGACGCCGAGCAGGGCGAGGTGCGCAGCCACCTGCGGTGCCCCTACCACGCGTGGGGCTACGCGCTGGACGGCACGCTCGTGACCACCCCGATGGTCGAGCGTGACGAGATCGACCGGGACGGCACGTCGCTGTGGCCGTTCCACGTGGACGTGTGGGAGGGGTTCGTGTTCGTGAACCTCTCCCGCGAGCGGCCGCGGCCGCTGCTGGGGTCGCTGGCCGCGCAGCAGGACGAGGTGCTGGGGCTGGCCCGGGTCGGCCTGTCCGAGCTGCGGATCGGGCACGTGTCGACCTTCGACGTCCAGGCCAACTGGAAGGTCGTCCAGGAGAACTACAACGAGTGCCTGCACTGCCCCACGGTGCATCCGGAGCTGATGGCCGTGGTGCCGGCCTACCGGAAGGGCAGCATCTTCGAGGACGGCCGTGACGACGGCGGGGTCACCCTCGCCGACGGGCGGACCGCCGTCGCCGCGGACCCGAGGCTCCGGCTCCCCCTGCTGCCGGGGCTGAAGGGCCAGGTCGGGCCGTCGGTCTACTTCGGCGCGGCGGTGTACCCGACCATGTTCCTCGACGTCGACGGCTCGACCGCGCTCGCGACCGCGATCTTCCCGACGGGTCCGCGCAGCTGCCGGCTGGTCACCGAGTACCTCTTCAGCCCGGAGGCGCTCGAGGACCCGGGCTTCGACCCGCAGCCGGTCGTCGAGTTCAACGAGCTGGTGACCCGGCAGGACAACGAGGCCTGCGAGCGGGTCCAGCGAGGCGTCGCCTCCCGCGCCTTCGACCACGGGGTGTTCCCGGCCAAGGACTCCTGGGTGCACGCCTTCGACCAGCGCTACCTCGCGGACGTGCGGGAGCCCGTGACGGCGCCGGACGGCGTCCCCGCCGGCTCCTGAGCGAGCCGAACGGTCACCCGATCCCGCCCGCCCGAGGAGGTCCCATGGCGACGACCCGTCCCGGGGAGCCGAGCCGGCGCGACCTGGCCGCCGCCGAGGCGCGCACCCGGATCCTGGCCGCGGCCGCCGACTGCCTCGTGCGCGACGGCCTGGCCAGGACGCGGATGGCCGGCATCGCGAAGGCGGCCGGCGTCTCCACGGGCCTGCTGCACTACCACTTCGACACCAAGGAGAGGCTGTTCGCCGCCGTGCTCACCTACTCCCACGGCGTCTCGAGCGTGCTCAACCGGGAGGTCGTGCAGCGGGCCGGGATCCGGCCGGCGCAGCGACTCTCGACGTTCCTGGACCGGTGCCTGCCCAGCGACGAGCTGCTCGCCCACGAGTGGCTGCTCTGGCAGGAGCTGGCGCTGCTGTGCGTCCGCAGGCCGGAGCTGGCCGCGGTCGGTGCCGAGCTCTACGAGGACCTGTACGCCGCCGTCGCGACGATCGTCGCCGACGGCCTGGCGGCGGGCGTCTTCGCGCCGGTCATGGACGTGCGGACGGTCGCCGAGACGGCCGTGGCGCTGTGCGACGGCCTCGGCGCGCGGGTGTTGGCCAACGACCCCCGGATGGGCCTCGACGACGCGCGGGCCACGCTCGCGGCCACCGTCGGCGTGCTCGTCGGGCACGACGGCCCGTTGCCCCGGCCCGCGCCGGTCCCGGCCGCGACGGGCGCGTGAGCCCGACCGTGCCGAGCCGGCGGTCCGTCCGCATCCTGCGGACCGATTTCGGGCACACCCGGTGACCAGCACCCGGCACAGGAGGAGGTCGGCACTCTCGTGGAGCCCACCCCGGAGACCAGTGAGGCCCTGGACGAGCTCGGCCGCGTCGGCGACACCGACATCGCCCACGAGCTCACCCGGATGGGCCGCATCGCCAAGCAGATCGTCCCGAGCTGCGTCGGGCTGAGCCTGGGCTTCCTCGACGACGGGGTCACCTTCACGCTGCAGGCCACCAGCGAGGAGATGGCGATGCTCGACGCGGTCCAGTACCTCGACGGCGGGCCGTGCGTCGATGCGGCCATCGCCGGCGAGGCGATGGACATCGGCCCGGACGAGCTGCTCGACGAGGACCGGTGGGCGATCTACGCGCGGGCCTCCGCGGCGGCCGGCGTCGCGAGCAGCCTGACCCTCCCGCTCCAGGGGCAGAGCCGGGTGCTCGGCACGATCAACCTGTACGCCGCCGAGCCGGACGCGTTCGAGGGCCAGCAGGAGCGGCTCGCCGAGGCGCTCGGAGCGTCCGCCGAGCACGCGGTCGCGAACGCCGACCTCTCCTTCAGCACCCGCCTGGCCGCTGCCAGGGCGCCAGGTGTCATCGGCGACCAGCGCGACGTCGACATCGCCGTCGGCCTGCTCTCGATGACCCAGGACGTGAGCATCGCGGCGGCCCGCGAGCGCCTGAGGGCGGCGGCCGCCCGAGCCGGAGTGACCGAGGTCCAGGCCGCCCGGGCCATCCGCCAGGTGCTCGCCGACTTCTGAGTGTCGTACCCGGCTGCCGCGACGTCGGCGCTCGCGTCGAGCGCTGGGGCACCATCACCGCGCCCCGGCCGGAGTCCCGGCACACTGGGGGAACCCGCAGGGGTACGTCGACGGCTCCCGGGGCCAGGCACACCCGGCGTCGACCACCGGTCCATCACAAGGAGCACGCCCCGTGGCAGAGCCCGACTACCGGTTCACCCTCGCCAACGAGCGCACCTACCTGGCGTGGCTGCGCACGGCGCTGGCCCTGCTCGGAGGCGCCGTGGCGATCTCGCAGCTGATCGACCGGAGCGGGCTGGCGTGGCTGCGGATCGGCCTGGGCGTCGCGCTGGTGCTCCTGGGTCTGGTCGTCTCGGTGATGAGCGTGTGGCGCTGGCACGCCGCCGAGGCCGCCATCCGTGCGGGAGGCCCGCTGCCGCGCCTGCGGCTGCCGTGGCTGGTCTCCGCGGGCGTCACGTTGATCGCGCTGCTGGTGCTGGCCCTGGTCCTGTCCGGCACCCACCCGTGAGCGCGCAGCGGCCGGCCGGGACGTCGCCACCGCCCACCCCGGCCGGCCTGCAGGCGGAGCGCACCCGGCTGGCCTGGCGACGGACGGCGCTGGGCCTGGCCGCGAACGCCGTCCTGATGGCCCTGCGGCTGCCGCACTCGACGGTGCCCGCGCTGACCTGGGCCGTCGTCCTCGCCGAGGTCGCCGTCGGCGTGGTCGCGTTCGGGTGGGCGGGCAGCCGGGAGCACGAGCTCGCCGACCCGCACCGGCCACCGCGCGCCGCGCCGGCACGGATCACCGCCCTGGGCGTCCTGGTCACGGTCCTGGCCGTGCTCGTCGGGATCGACCTTGTGGTCGGCTAGGGACCACGGCTCGGTAGGCTCGGACCACGACGGCGGTGGGGCTCGCCGACAACCGCGGCAGCCGGCCGCCAACAGTCCCTACCTTGACGGGTAGGAGCCTGCGTGCACACAGCGGACGACGACAGCGGCGCCGAGACGCCGGCCGACCTGCCGGTCGACCCGGACGTGCCGGAGGTGCCGGACGTGCCGGAGGCGCACCCGGCCCGGACCCGGGCGACCGGGATGCTGCGGGACCGGTGGGACGTCCTGCTGGTCATCGCGGCGGGTGGCGCGCTCGGCAGCCTGGGCCGGTGGGCGGTCAGCGAGGCGGTGCCGCACGCCAGCGACGCGGTCGCGTGGGGCACCTGGCTGGAGAACGTCACCGGGGCCTTCCTGCTCGGCCTCCTGATGGTGCTCGTCCTCGACTACTGGCCGCCGCACCGGTACCTCAGGCCGTTCCTCGCCGTCGGCGTCCTCGGCGGCTACACCACCTTCTCGACGTACATGCTGGACACTCGTGCCCTGCTCGCGGCGGGCCGGGAGGCGGCCGCCGGCGGGTACCTGGCCGGGACCCTGCTGGGCGGGGTCGCCGCGGTGTGGGTCGGGATCGTGGTGGCGCGCGCCGTCGTCGTGGGCGTCGAGCGCCGCCGCCGGTCGCGGCGGGACGAGCAGACTGGACCCCGCACCGGCCGTCGACGCTCCAGGAGGCGAGCTCCATGACGCTGCAGGGACCCGCCACCCGGGTGACGGTCTTCATCAAGGAGAGCGACCAGTGGCACCACCGGCCGCTGTACGCCGAGATCGTGCACCGGGCGCACCAGGCCGGGCTCGCGGGGGCCAGCGTCTTCCGCGGGATCGAGGGGTACGGCCGCTCCAGCCACATCCACACCTCCCGGATCCTCTCGCTGTCCGACGACCTGCCCTGCTCGGTCGTCATCGTCGACGAGGACGCGAAGGTCCGCGCGTTCCTGCCCCAGCTCGACGAGCTCGTCTCCGAGGGCCTGGTCATCTGCGACCCGGTCGAGGTCGTCAGGCACGCCACCCGCTCGGGCCGTACGTCGTGACCGTCGTCCTCGTGCTGCTCGGCGGGGCGCTGGGGGCGCCGCTGCGCTACCTGACCGACCTGCTCGTGCAGTCCCGCCACGACTCCGTGCTGCCCTGGGGCACGCTGAGCGTCAACGTCTCCGGCTCCCTGGTGCTCGGGGCCACCGCGGCCGCCGTCAGCACCCATGGCGCGCCGGGCTGGGTGCTGACCCTGGTCGGCACCGGCTTCTGCGGCGCGCTGACCACGTTCTCCACGTTCGGGTTCGAGACGGTCCGGCTGGTGGAGGACGGCTCGTGGTCCGAGGCGCTGGCCAACGTGGCGCTCAGCATCGCGGCCGGTCTCGGCGCCTGCGCCGCCGGCTGGGCGCTGGTCGCGGCGCTGGGCTGAGCTGATCGCCGCTGGTCACGATCCGCAGGCTCCGCCGGCGTGTCGGGATGCGGATCGTGACCAGCGGGCTCGTTCCTCGGCCTGCGCCTCCTGCTCTGCGAGATGGATCTCGCGCATGAGGTCGTTCCGGTCGAGGACCTCGTCGAGGGACAGCGGGTCCTCCCACGAGGGCGGGGCGGCGACGGTCCACCGTCGGGCCCCCGGGGGTTCCCACAGCGCCCGTCGGCGGGTGGCCAGCATCCGGGCGACCACACGGTCGACGTCGGCCAGGTCGGGCCCGCTGATCCTGAAGAGCTCCAGCCCGTGCCGCCGGAGCCGGTCCTCCCGGGCGAGGTCGGCGCTGTGCCGTCGTGCGAGACGGTGGTCGGCCCCGTCGAACTCGCCGACCACGCCGGCCTCGACGTCGAGCAGGTCGGCGATGCCCAGCAGGCGCCCGGCGAGGTCGAACACCGGGCGGTTCACCAGGGGGGTGGGCAGGGAGGCGTCGAGGACCCAGATCAGCCGCATCCGGGTCTCGTTGGGGGAGCGGCTGTGCTCGCTGGCCAGTCGCAGCGCCCAGTCGACCTGCGGCGCTCCCAGCCAGCCGGCGCGGGTGGCGCGGTAGCCGTCCAGGCGCCGGAT
>JAICKK010000146.1 GCA_025927955.1 Nocardioidaceae bacterium | reverse complement strand
GGGCGGGTCACCCGCCAGGACGGTAGATTTCCCGGCGTGAGCGCGACGACGCCGACGGCCTACCCGCGGCACTGGGAGGCCGACGTCCTGCTGCGCGACGGGCACGTGGCGCACCTGCGGCCGATCGGCGCCGCCGACCACGACCTGCTGGTGGAGTTCTACGAGCAGGTCTCGGCAGAGTCGAAGTACTACCGCTTCTTCGCACCGATGCCCACGCTCTCCGAGCGTGACGTGCTGCGGTTCACCCAGGTCGACCACGTGGACCGGGTCGCGTTCGTGCTCACCGTGGCCGGCAAGATGATCGCGGTCGGCCGCTTCGACCGCGTGCCGCCCGAGGAGAGCAGCCCGGAGGCGCGCAAGGCCGGCCTCGTGGAGGCGGAGGTCGCCTTCCTGGTCCAGGACGCGCACCAGGGCCGCGGGATCGCCAACCTGCTGCTCGAGCACCTCGCCCAGGCCGGGCGGGAGCGGGGCATCGACCGGTTCGTGGCCGAGGTCCTCCCGGACAACCGGCGGATGATCAAGACCTTCCGTGAGGCCGGCTACCACGTCGAGGGCGGCTACCAGGACGGCGTGATGAGGCTGGTGTTCCCCATCGACGCCACCGACACCTCGGTGAACGTCATGCAGGCCCGCGAGCACCGGGCCGAGTCCGCCTCGATCCAGAAGTTCTTCGACGCCCGCAGCGTCGCCGTCATCGGCGCGTCCCGCCGCCACGACACGATCGGCCAGACGCTGGTGCGCAACCTCGTGCTCGGCGACTACCAGGGCCGGGTCTACGTCGTGAACCCCGCCGCGCTGTCGGTGGCCGGACTCCCGGCGCACGCCAAGGTCGGCGACATCCCCGACAGCGTGGACGTCGCGATCGTCGCCGTCCCGGCCGACGCGGTGCAGGACGTGGTCCTCGACTGCGCGGCCAAGGGCGTCCACGGCCTGGTGGTGATCTCGTCGGGGTTCGCCGAGACGGGCGAGGAGGGCCGTCGCCGCCAGCGTCAGCTCGTCGGCCTCGCGCGCAGCTACGGCCTGCGCCTGATCGGCCCCAACTGCCTGGGCATCATCAACACCGATGCAGAGGTGTCGCTCAACGCCTCCCTGGCGCCGCTGATGCCGCCACGGGGGCGCGCCGGCTTCTTCTGCCAGTCCGGGGCGCTCGGGGTGGCCATCCTCGAGAAGGTCACCAGGCGCGGGCTGGGACTGTCCACGTTCGTCAGCGCCGGCAACCGGGCCGACGTCTCCGGCAACGACCTGCTGCAGTACTGGGAGGAGGACGAGAGCACCGAGGTCGTCCTGCTGTACCTGGAGTCGATCGGCAACCCGCGCAAGTTCAGCCGGCTCGCCCGACGGGTGTCGCGACGCAAGCCGGTCATCGCGGTGAAGTCGGGCCGCTCGACGCAGGGGGTGCCGATGGGCCACGCCGTGCGGTCGATGCTGGCCCCGCAGGCGGCCGTGGACGCGATGTTCCGGCAGGCCGGGGTGATCCAGGTCGACACCCTCGACGAGATGTTCGACGTCGCCCAGCTCGTGGCGCACCAGCCGCTCCCGCGGGGCAAGCGGGTCGCGGTGGTGGGCAACTCCGACGCCCTGGGGCTGCTCGCCGCGGACGCCGCGGTCGCGGTGGGGCTGCGCGTCAAGCACCCGGTGGCGCTCGGCTCGGACGCCACGGCCGAGGACTTCGAGGAGGCGCTCGACGCGGCCATCGACGACCCCGAGGTCGACTCCGTCGTCGCCGTGTTCATCCCGCCGCTGAACACCACGGGGGAGGAGGTGGCCGACGTGCTGGCCGCCGTCGGCGAGCAGTCCGACAAGCCGCTGGTCTCCACGTTCCTGGCCAGCGAGGGCATCCCCGAGCTGCTGCGGGTCCCCGACGTCGCGGGCAGCACGGCGGGACGCGGCTCGGTCCCGTCGTACCCCGCGGTCGAGGCGGCCGTGCGCGCCCTGGCCCGGGTCGTGGAGTACGCCGAGTGGCGGTCCAGGCCCACCGGCGAGCCCGTGCCGCCCGACAGCGTCGACGTGGTGGCCGCGCGCCGGCTGGTCGCGGGTGTGCTCTCGCGCGCGGAGGCGGGCCGAGACCTGACCTTCGAGGAGGTCCGCGAGCTCCTCGCCGCCTACAACGTGGACCTCTGGCAGCGGCTCACCGCGGCCAGCGAGGAGGAGGCGGTCGCGGCCGCCGACCGGCTGGGGTACGACGTCGTGCTCAAGGCCACCGCCGAGCACCTGCGCCAGCGACCGGACCTCGCGCACGTGTGGCGCAACATCGACACCGAGGCCGAGATGCGCCACGCCTGGCAGACCATGCAGACGTCCGTCGACTCCCCGGAGTCGGCCGGCTTCATCGTCCAGAGGGTAGCGCCTCCCGGCATACCGGTCTCGGTGGCCGGCATGGAGGACCCGCTCTTCGGCCCGGTCGTGTCCTTCGGCGTCTCCGGCGCGGCCACCGAGCTGCTCGGTGACCGGTCCTACCGGATCCCGCCGATGCATAGCGGCGAGGCCAGCGACATGGTGCGGGAGATCCGCGCGGCGCCGCTGCTGTTCGGCTACCGGGGCAGCGAGCAGGTCGACGTCGAGGCCGTGGAGCGGCTGCTGCTCCTGGTCGCGCAGCTCAAGAACGACCTGCCCCAGGTCCGCTCGCTGGACCTGAACCTCGTGCTGGCCGGCCAGCAGGGCACCACCGTGCTCAACGCCGTGGGACGCGTCGAGCCCGTCAGCGACGCGCGGTCGGACTGGTTCGTGCGACGCCTGTCCACCCAGGCGGGGGACACGCTCGGCGACTAGACGTTCCGCTCGTGACATGCTGGGCCGCATGAGCCAGCCCGTCGACAGTGCCGTCGACCGTAGCGACGAGCTGCGGGTCGCGATCGAGAAGTCCGGCTACTACCCCGACGTGGTCTCCGACGCCGTGTCCTCGGCGGTGGCCCACGAGACCGTGCTGACCTACCTGGTCCACCACGAGCCGACGATCGACGAGCGCGACGAGGTCCGCCGGCACGTGACGGTGCTGGTGCTGACGCCCACCCGGCTCGTCCTGGCGCACACCGACGAGCACGCCCCCGACGAGCTGCTGCCCGAGCCGTACACCTCGAGCTCCACCGAGGCCGTCAGCCTCTCCGCGATCCGGTCCGTCGTGGTCAACCGGATGGTCGCCAACCCGGAGTCGTACGCCGGCAAGCCGTCCCCACGGCCGGGCGCCAACGAGGCGGTGCTGACCATCGGGTGGGGCGCGGTCGGCCGGATCGACCTCGAGCCCGCCGGGTGCAGCGACCCGGAGTGCGAGGCCGACCACGGGTACACCGGCCTGGTCACCTCCGACGACTTCTCCCTGCGCGTGAGCGCCGCGGCCGAGGGGCCGGAGGCGGTGGCGAGCCTGCTCGGGTTCGCGGACTCGCTGTCCGCGCACACCGTGGGATGAGCGACCGGTTCGTGGAGCCGGCCTACGAGGACCGCTCGCTCGGTGACGTGCTGCCGGCCGTCGCCCGCGCCCTCGGGGTGGACGCGGGCCTGCCGCCGTCGGGGCTGGAGCTCCCCCCGGCCCAGGCGTACGTCGTCTTCCTCGTCGACGGTCTCGGCTACGAGCTGCTGCGCGACCACGAGGAGCAGGCGCCGTACCTCCACTCGCTGCTCGGGGAGCAGGCGCCGGCGACCGTGGGCGTGCCGTCCACGACGGCCACCAGCCTCACCTCGCTCGGCACGGCCCTGATGCCCGGGGTGCACGGCGTGGTGGGCTTCACCAACCGCATCCCCGGCACCGACGACCTGCTCAACGCGCTGCTCTGGAGCAAGTCGGTCGACCCAGAGGAGTGGCAGCCGCACCCCACCGCGTTCGGCCGGCTGGCGGCGGCGGGGGTGCGGACCACCGTGGTCAACAAGCGGGAGTTCAGGACGTCGGGGCTGACGGTCGCCGGGCAGCGGGGCGCGGCGTTCGTCGGCGCGGACCGGGTCGGGGAGCGGATCGCGGCGGTGCTCGCCGCCTGCTCGGAGCGCCCGGCTCTGGCCTACATGTACGAGGGGGACCTCGACTGGACCGGTCACCGGTACGGCGTCGACTCCACGTCCTGGCGGCTGCAGCTGTCCATGGTCGACGCCGAGGCCGAGCAGCTGAGGGAGACGCTGCCCGACGACATCCGGATCGTGGTGGTGGCCGACCACGGCATGGTCGACTCGCCGGCGGACCAGCGCCTCGACGTCGACGAGCGGCCGGGGCTGCTCGACGGAATCGCGGTGCTCGGCGGGGAGGCTCGGTTCCGGCACCTCTACTGCCGGGGCGGCGCCGTCGACGACGTCGCGGCCGCGTGGCGCGGGACGCTGGGCGACCGGGCGAAGGTGCTGACCCGCGACGAGGCCGTCGACCGCGGCTGGTTCGGCACCGTGGCGCCGGCCGTGCGCCCCCGCCTCGGTGACGTCATGGTGGCCGCCCGGGGGGACTTCTCGGTGATGAGCTCGGCGTCGTTCCCGTACGAGACCCGGCTCGTGGGTCTGCACGGGTCGCTGACCTCCGCGGAGATGCTGGTCCCGGTGCTGGTGGCCTGACATGCGGGCCGCAGGGGTCGGCGTGCGGACAGGTGGAAGGATGGACGCCCGTGGCAGAGCTGCAGTTCTTCACCGGGACCATGGACTCCGGCAAGTCGACCCTCGCCCTCCAGACCAACCACAACCACGCCGCCCGCGGGCGTGCGGGACGCATCTTCACCAGCCGTGACCGCGCCGGGGCTGCCACACTCTCGAGCCGCCTGGGACTGCGGCACGACGCCATCGAGGTGTCGGCGGACTTCGACTTCTGGGGATACGTCGTGGACACCCTCACCCAGGGCGGCCGGGTCGACTACCTGGTCTGCGACGAGGCGCAGTTCTACCTGCCCCAGCAGGTGGACCAGCTGGCTCGCGTCGTCGACGAGCTCCAGGTCGACGTGTTCGCCTTCGGCATCCTCACCGACTTCCGGACCGTGATGTTCCCCGGCTCCGCGCGGTTCGTGGAGCTCGCCGACCGCACCCAGGTGCTGCAGGTCGAGGCCTTGTGCTGGTGCGGGAAGCGAGCCACGCACAACGCGCGCACGGAGAACGGCGAGATGGTCACGGTGGGCGACGTGATCGTCGTCGGGGACGTCGACGAGGACGACAGGGAGCCGGCCGAGGTCGGCTACGAGGTGCTGTGCCGCCAGCACCACCGGCGACGGCTGACCGCGTCGCGCGCCCACGCGGTGTCGATGATCGGGGAGCCGCTGCCGTTCTCCTGAGCCCCGGCGGTCAGGACCAGTCGTCGCATCGGGGCCGCCAAGACGTCGAACCCGACGCCCACCCTAGGTCCTCCGGCGCGCTCGGCGCACCGGCTCGATCGGGCCCCCGCGGCTGGCAGGATGGGGTCATGAGCGCGCTGGTCACCGCCGAGGAGCTGCTCAGCATGCTCGCGGACGTGACGGTGCTCGACGTGCGCTGGGAGCTGGCGCGCGACGACGGTCACGCCCGGTACCTCGCCGGCCACGTCCCGGGTGCGTCGTACGTCGACCTGGAGACCGACCTCGCCGACCCGCCCGCCGACCCTCCGGACGCCGGCGGGCGCCACCCGCTGCCGGACCCGGAGCGGTTCGCGGCCGCGATGCGGCGCTGCGGGGTCAGCCGGGAGCGGCCGGTGGTGGTCTACGACGACTGGTCCTCCCAGGCGGCGACCCGGGCCTGGTGGCTGCTGCTCGACCATGGCCACCCCGACGTACGGGTCCTGGACGGCGGCTGGGCCTGGTGGCGCCGCGCCGGGGGAGCCGTGGAGACCGGGCCGGTCCGGGTCCGCCCCGGGGACCTCCCGGCCGACCCGGGCCACCAGCCGGTGGTCGACGCCGACGGTGCCGCGGCGGTCGCGCGCACCGGCACGCTCCTGGACGCCAGGGCGCCCGAGCGGTTCCGCGGGGACCGGGAGCCCGTCGACCCCGTGGCCGGCCACGTGCCCGGCTCGGTCAACGTGCCGACGCTGAGCAACGTCGAGGACGGGCGGTTCCGGCCGGGGGACGAGCTCGCCGCAACGTACCGCGCGGTCGGGCGAGGCGGCGACGTGGCCGTCTACTGCGGGTCCGGAGTGAGCGCGACGCACGACCTGTTCGCCCTCCACCTGCTCGGGCGGCGGGCGGCCCTCTACCCGGGCTCGTGGAGCGGCTGGGTCAGCGACCGCTCGCGGCCCGTCGCGACCGGAGAGGCGTGAGCCGGACACGAGCCGAGCATCGTCTCGGAAACTTCACTGCTCCCAGGGAGTGACCAATGCCCCTCCGCCGTCGTTTAATGGTCGGGCCGGGGGGCGGTGATCTCCCAGGGGCCGACCCCCCGGCACCCCAGTGCCCGTCTCAGGCGACGTCGTCGAGCCGCAGCCCGGCCCGGTCCAGGACCGCCTCCACCCGGAGCCGCTCGATGTCCAGCTCCTGTCCGGGGGGCAGGACCTCGAGCAGGTGCTCCACACCCAGGCTGCGGCAGGCCTCGGCGAGCACCTCGTCGTAGGCGCGTCGACGTCCCTCGAAGCGCGCGAACGAGACGTCGGGCGGCACGTAGCGGAACCGCTGACCGAGCCGCTGGGCGTCACGGGCGATCAGCTCGATGGGCCGGCCGAGCGGCTGAGGGGAGGGGGCACGACGCCGGTCGAGGTGGACGCCGACCGCCGCGGCCAGCGCCCACAGCCGTCGCAGGCGGCGCGGGCCCAGGACGGCGACGACGGTCACGAGGGCGCACAGCGCCAGGCCGGCGGCAGGTTGCCCACCCATGGTCCGATGGTAGGTCCGCCCGCCGCCCGGAACAATGGTCCGGACCCGTCGCGGCGACAGGAGTGTCGGTGGTCGCCGATAGCGTTCGTGTCGTGAAGGGCGAGCCGGTGGTGGCGTTGGATGCGCCGGGGTGTGCCGACGCGCTGGCGGCCTCGCGGGCAGCGGTGGTGGAGGCCGAGATCGCGCAGGTGCGCCTGGTGGCGCACTGGTGCGACCTGCACAGCGGGACCGTCGCGACCTCGCGGCGGGGTCGCGTGCTGCCGGGGAGGGAGCGGTCGGTTCGGATCGGTGGTGACGGGTCGCCGCGGGTGCGGGAGTTCGCGGCCGGTGAGCTGGGCCTGCTGCTGGACCTGACCACGACCGGGGCACGGGCGCTGATGCGGGACGTGCTCGACGTGCGCCACCGGCATCCGCGGCTGTGGGCGGCGGTCGAGGCGGGGCGGGTGCGGTTCTTCCAGGCCCGCCACGTGGTCCGCGCGACCCGGGCGGCCGGCCTGTCCGGGGCGCAGGCCGAGGTGGTCGACGCCCGGGTGGCGCCCTTTGTGGGGACCGTGCCGTGGGCGAGGATGGAGGCCCTGGTGGAGGCCGCGGTGATCGCGGTCGACCCGGAGGCGGCCGAGCAGCGCCGGGTGAGCGCCGAGATGGCGCGGTTCGTGCGCACCGGGCGCTCCAACGAGTACGGCACCACCACGATCTACGCCCGCGCGCGGGCCGGGGACGCGATCTTCTTCTACGCGATGTGCGACCGGATCGCGCAGATTCTCAAGCTCCAGGGGTCCCTCGAGGTCGCCGGCCTGACCGGGCAGGACGGCGTGCACCCCGCCGACGCGGCCGACCTCGAGATGGACGTGCTCCGGTCGCTGGCCGTGGGCATCCTGGCGGTCCCGGCCCGGGCGCTGGCCCTGCTGGCGTGGGCCGAGCGCCACCAGCCTGACCTGCCCCAGGAGCCCGACGAGCGCGAGGAGCCCGAGGAGCCGGCGCGGCCGGTGCCGGTGGTGGACCTGCGCGATGTCCCCGCCGAGGCGTTCCTGCCGCCGGCGACCTTGTACGTGCACGTGTCGGCCGAGACGTTCCAGCGGCAGACCCGTGGCCCTGTGCGCGTGGAGGACGTGGGTCCGGTGACCGTTGAGCAGGCGGTGGACCTGCTGCGACACTGCCGGGTGCGCGTCATCCCTGTCGTGGACCTCGACGACTCCCCGTCGGTCGACGGGTACGAGGTCACCGGCCGGGTCCGCGAGGTGGTCGAGCTGCGCCAGCCATTCGAGGTGTTCCCCTGGGGCACCTTGTCCTCGCGGAAGGCCGACAAGGACCACATCACCGCCTACGTCCCCCTCGGCGAGGGCGGCCCACCGGGCCAGACCGCCCCGGACAACATCGGCGCCCTCGGCCGCTTCCACCACCGGCTGAAGACCTTCGGTGGCTGGACCTACGCCCAGCCCCGGCCCGGCGTGTTCTGGTGGCGCTCACCGCACGGACATTGGGCGCGCCTGGACGCCACCGGCGCCCACTACCTCGGCCGCGACCCCACCCTCGAGCGCCTCCACGGACCATCACGTCTCGAACCACACTTCCGACGGCTCCTCGCCGGCTAGCGCTAGCTGGCCTGTCGTGGCCGCGCGGCAGCCCCCGCACCGCCGGCACGGCGTCACTCGCGAGGGCTGCTTCCGCCGAACATGATCTCGTCCCAGCTCGGCACGGACGGCCGCCGGCCCCTCTTCGCGGGTCGCCGGGCCGCCGGCTCGTCGTTCTCGGCGCGGACCTCGACCGTGGGCTCCTCGTCGCCGGGACCATCCGGCTCGTCGGCCTCGCTGCCGAGCTCGACCGGTCGCTGCGTGGCCTGGACCGCGATCCAGTCCGCGTCGGCGGTGTGGTCGCCCTCCGCCCGGGAGGCGGCCCCGGGCTCCGGCTCGTGCTCGTCCTGCTCCTCGGGGACCGGGTCGGCGACCAGCTCGATGGCGTCCTCGCCGAGGGGCAGCTCGTCCTCGCTCCGGCCGACCGCGGCCAGCCGGCGGGGCCCGGCGCCGGTCCGCGGCTGGGGGCCGTGGCTGGTCGACGGCTCGCCGACCAGCCAGCGCGCCTCGTCGTCCTCGGCCACCACGTAGCGCCCGGCGGTGTCGTAGACGAACTCGGCGTGCCGTGCGCTCTCGCCGGACCGGTAGTCCGCGACCAGCGTCCAGCGACCGTCCTCACGCCGCCAGGAGTCCCACTCGACCGTCTGCGGGTCGACGTCTCGGGCGCGGAGCCGTTCGGCCACCGCGTCAGAGAGCACCCGGGCGGATCCCTCGCCGGCGCCGCGCCGCAGCGAGGCGCGCTGGGCACGGTCGGCGATGTGCGCGCGCTCGGCGAGGACCGGCGTGGCGAAGGCCATGATCCTGTCCAGGGTCGTCTGGGCGACGGCGGCGACCATCTCCGGTGTCTCGCCCGCCCGGATCCGGGCCTGGATGTCGCGGGGGCGCAGGGCGCTGTCCATGGTGATCTCCAACTGGCCGGGGCGGGCGTGCTCGCCCCGCAGGGCGGCCCGGAGGGGGGCGTCGGCGGCGAGGGTGAACTCCTCGCCGGCGTCGCTGACCAGGAGCAGACGCTGCTTGTCCTCGGTCAGGCCCACGAGCGTGAGGTGCTGCCGCTTCATGGGAGTCGCACGCTCCTTGTCCGGACCCGCGCCATCGTCCTGGGTCATGGGTCCTGGCGCGCTCACGCGCCGAGCCTACTTCCTCCGGCGCGGCCCGGACCGCAGTGGCCGGGCGGGTCGGCCGAGAGTCTGTGGAGTCGGGACGGGGCAGAGCCGATCCACCGGGGCATACTCGACAAAGTGAGCATGTCACTCGTTCCGCCCCTCGTGAGCGGCCTGGTCGGCGACGTCCGCGACGGCCTCGGCAGCCGGCTGTTCGCCCGCGTCGCCGGCCCGGAGGGCGCGCGCCGGCGCGACCGGGTCCACGATGCCGAGGGGGAGCGGTGGTTCGCGGAGGGGTCGCCCATCCG
>JAICKK010000119.1 GCA_025927955.1 Nocardioidaceae bacterium | reverse complement strand
GAACAACCGGGGAAGTCGAGCGACACGCCCGAAGTCGTGTGCCTACACCAATTCGTGTTTCGGAGCCCCCTGCAAGTGGCTGACCTGCACGTTTCGCCTCAGAGAGAGCCGCATGTGCCCATCATCTGCGGAAGTCGGGGCAGGGCGCTATGAACGAACCGCGCTTCGCCGCGGCCTCACGCGACGCCCTCGCTCGGGGCCTCTGCGACTACTGGGATCCTGACGACGAAGGTTCGCGCGCTCGATTGGGCTACCCCTGCGAGCCGTGCAAGCAGGAAGCCGATTGGTTACTCGAGCAAGGCATTGTGCAGGTCGCCGAGGAGCCGCGCAGCAACCAGCCCAAAAGAGCGTGCACAGCATGGCGGACCACCCGCTGACCCATCCTCAGCTGGTGAGGACCAGCTCGTCTTCGACGACAGGGTGCCCTGCGGCGCACTGCATCACGACCCGAACCTCTGCTTCGCAGCCGTCGTGCAGCGGTGTGGGGCCACCGTCCTTGCGGGGTGAGTGCGTCCGTCCCCACTGGGCGAGGGCGAGCAGGGCGGGCATCAGGTCGTGGCCGCGGTCGGTCAGGACGTACTCGTGCCGGGTGCGCTGGCCGGGCTCCTGGTAGGGCCGGCGTTCGAGCAGCCCGTGGTCGACGAGCTCCTTGAGCCGCTTGGCGGCGACTGCCTCGGTGAAGCCGGTGAGACGGACCAGGTCGTCGAAGCGGGTTGTTCCGTAGAGCGCCTCGCGGAGCAGGAGGAACGCCGAACGGCTACCCACGATCTGGAGCGTGCGGTCGATGGGGCAGCGGTCACCGACGGGCCCGCGGCGGCGGGCCAGTCGTCCGGTCAAACGCAGAACCATGCAACGATGCTAACTGCTGGCTTGCGGTTCACATAGCCAGGCCTCTAGCATGACTGACTATGCCCTTGGAAAGTCAGCCTTCGGACCTGGCGCCGCGAGATGCGTCCGCTGCCCGTGTCGTGCTGCTGGTGACCGTCGGAGCGGCCGTCCTCTCCAGCCTGGACCTCTTCGTGGTCAACGTTGCCTTTGACCGGATCGGCCGCGACCTGGGAGTGGGCCTGCCCGACGGGCCCACCCCAGGTGACTTGAGCTGGGTCCTGAACGGCTACGCGGTGGTCGTTGCGGCGCTGATGGTGCCGTTCGGCCGACTGGCCGATCGCTACGGGCGTCGCCGGCTCTTCCTGCTCGGCGTCGCCGTGTTCACGCTCGCCAGCGCTGCCTGCGCCCTGAGCGGCGACGTGTGGGTGCTGGTGGTCTTCCGCGCGCTGCAGGCCGTGGGAGCGGCGGCCATGACCCCGACCAGTCTCGGCATTCTCCTGGCCGCGTTGCCCCCTGGGCGTCGTCTGGTCGGCGTGCGAGTGTGGGCGGCTGTCGGCGCGGTGGCCGCCGCGATCGGCCCGACCGTGGGCGGCCTGTTGACCGAGCTGTCCTGGCGATGGGTGTTCGTCATCAATGTCCCGGTCGGGCTGCTGATCCTGGTCGCCGCTGCCCGGGTGGTCCGCGACGAGCCGGTCGACGACGATGCGCCCACGCCCGACCTCCTCGGCGCCACCCTGATCGCCGGCGCCGGCGGCCTGCTCGCCCTCGGTCTGGTCAAGAGCCACGAGTGGGGCTGGACGGGCGGACGAACCTGGGCGGCCTTCGGGCTGGCAGTCCTGGCTGCGGCACTGTTCGCGTGGCGTTCCACCCGGCACGCCTCGCCGGTGATCGACCCTGCGCTGCTGCGGGTCCGCACGTTCCGCTGGTCGGTGCTGGCGATGTTCCTGTTCAACGTCAGCTTCGCGGCCAACCTCTTGGTCGGCGTGCTGTGGATGCAGCAGGTGTGGGGCTACGGCGTGCTGCGCACCGGGCTCGCGGTCGCGCTGGGGCCGCTGCTGGTGCCGGTCACGACCGTGCTGACCCAGCGGTTGCTGCCCAGGGCATCGCCGAGCCGGCTGGTCACCGCGGGCTCCGTGATCTGCGCACTCGGGTGCACGGTCCTGGCGATCCGCATGGGTGAGACACCGGCCTACCTGACCGCCTACCTGCCCGCCTGGCTGATCGGCGGGATCGGGGTCGGCCTGGCGCTGCCCAACCTGATGGCCGGGTCGACCCACCACCTGCCGGCGCCGATGGCCGCAACCGGCAGCGGGGTGGTCACCATGGCACGGCAGATCGGCTTCGTGGTCGGCATCAGCATCCTGTTCGCCCTGGTGGGCGACCACGTCGGTGCGGCAGCGATCGACGGATTCCGGCAGATGTGGGTGGTGGCGGCACTGGTGCTGCTCATGGCCGCCGGGGCCGCCTTCGGCATGCGGGCCCGACCGGCGCCCGAGACCGCGCCAGAAGGCGCGCTCGCGTGACGGCCGAGAAGACTCGAGGAAAGGAATGAACATGCAGACAACTCCCCCCGTGGCCCTGGTAACGGGCGCCTCCTCAGGAATCGGGCGGGCAGTCGCGCTCGCCCTCGTCGACGCCGGCTTCCAGGTGGTCGGCACCAGTCGCAACGCGGCGAACGCCGAGCCGCTCGCCGGGGTCACGTTCCTCGACCTCGACGTGGCCAGCGACGAGTCGGTCCGTGCCCTGGTCGAGGGGGTGATCGATCGGTTCGGCCGGATCGACCTCCTGGTCAACAACGCCGGTGTGGGTGCGGCAGGTGCAGGCGAAGAGAGCTCGATCAACCAGACCAAGAATGTCTTCGACGTCAACGTCTTCGGCACGATCCGGATGACCAACGCAGTGCTGCCGCACATGCGCGCCCGAGGCGGCGGCCGTGTCCTCAACGTCTCCTCGGTACTCGGCCTGATCCCTGCCCCCTTCATGGCCATCTACGCCGCCACCAAGCACGCGATCGAGGGTTACTCGGAGTCCGTCGACCACGAGCTCCGCGAGCACGGGGTCCGGGTGCTGCTGATCGAGCCGGCCTACACCAGCACCGGGTTCGAGGCCAACAGCCTGGCACCCGACTCACCGCTGCCGGTGTACGCCGCACAGCGCGACGTCTCGCGTGAGGTGCTGGCCACGGCCATGCGCCACGCCGACGACCCGGCCGTGGTCGCGAAGGCCATCGTCGCCGCCGCCACCGACTCCAAGCCGAAGCTGCGGTACGCCGCCGGCTCGACGGCCACACGCGTCAGCGTCCTGCGCCGCGTCGCACCTCCCCGCGCCTTCGACAAGCAGATCCGCAAGATCAACCGACTCGCCGGCTAACCCCCGCGGCCCATCCGGCCCTACGGCGCTACGGCCACCAGCATGCCCGCATCCGGCGATTCCCCGGATGCCCTCCACGCACACGCGATCGTCCCCGGCAGGAAGCCCCTCGACGGTGGGTCAACCGGTGGAACCGACCGCCGGAGACCGAAGCTCGAGTGCACAGCTTGGACGCGCCGACTCGAGTCGAAGGCGAGGTCCGTCGACCACGGCAGCGGCCCGCAACCGCACCCATTCCCACCGCTCCATGGCCTGCGCGTCGGCACGGCGACAGTCAGACGGCGCTCGCGAGCAGACCAGCCTCGGACCCGTCGACGGTGCTCGCTCCCCAGATCGCTCGCGTCACTCGGCAGACTTGCCGCCCCTAACGATGTAACCCAGGACGAGGCCGAAGAATCCGAGGAGAAGGCCAAGGGTGAGCACCTCAAGCAGTCGCTCGAAGTCTATGAAGTCCGGGCAATTCCCGAAAGCATCGCGTCCGATGCCCTCGGCGGTGCAGAGTTCCGCCGGATGCAGCACGGGAAATTGCGTGTATCCGATCACCAGGCCAGCGAGGATTCCCACGATCGCTAAGGGCCCACCGTATTCGGATTCGGCATGAAGCCAGTGCACCAGATGGAGAAGGTGACCGCCCACGTCGGGCAGTTTGCCACTGGGTCGATGAAGTCGTCCAGCGTGGCTTGGACCATTGATCGGGAGCGAGGAAGCCGCTGAGGCGCCCCGGCGGGGACGCCCCTGCGCGCGATTGTGTATTCCCTTTCGGAGACCGCGCGGCGGCATTCTTGGGCAGAAGTGCGAACCGGTCCGCGGCCACGACCTCCTCGGCACGGGGAACCGCGATCTCAGGTTCGCCCCCGATCAAGCGCGACAAATGGTTCAATCAGTACAGTTACTGACACATTGGCGCACGCGCACTCGGGCACTCCTTCCGCTGCGACGTCCGGAAGAGGAGAGGCCCACCCTCATGCCCGAGCTGCCCGATTCTGCGTTCGACCCCGCGTGCCCCGTGCCACCGTCCTTGATCCCGCGGTCCAGGCGCCGGAACCGCGCCCGGCCCCTGGTCGCGGCCACCGCTGCGTTCGCTGCCGCGCTGGCCGGCGGTGCCCTGGCGGCGGCACCGGCCGACGCGACCCCGGCCTTCTCCGCGTGCCCGGTCGCGCCGACCAGCGCCAGCTTCGGCTACACCGGCGACACCCAGACCTTCACGGTCCCAGCCGGGGTCGACACCCTCACCGCCACCGTCGCCGGAGCCTCCGGAGGCAGCTACAACATCCCGGAGCGGACCTTCCCACCGATGTTTCCCGGCGACGAGCCGCAGGTCTACCCGGCCCGCACGATCCCCGGCGGTGCAGGCATCACGTTCAGCAGCGACCAGGTCTACGTCACCCCCGGACAGCAGCTCCTCCTGGTCGTGGGAGGTGCCGGCGGCGACACCACCTCCAGCACCGGCGGCGGCCGCGGGCAGGGCGGCGGCGGCGGCACCTTCATCTACTACGCCTCCGATGACCCCATGGACGTACTCATGGGCGACCCCTACCGCCCGCTGATCGTCGCTGGAGGCGGTGGCGGGTCGAGCGTCGCCCAACCGGGCGGGGACGCCACCACGGTGCGCGGGTACCAGGCAGCACCAGGCGGCGCCGGGACCAGCGACAGCGGCGGCGGATCCGGCAGCAACTGGTACGGCGCCGGGCAGGACGGCGGATCCGGTGACGGCGCCGGCGTGGCTCCGACCTCCACCGGAGGCAAGGGCGGGCAGGGGCTCACCTCGTTCGCCGGCGGAGCCGGCGGCACGCTCTCCGAGCACCCCGAGTACTCCGGCACGCCCGGCGGCTTCGGCGGAGGCGGAGGAGGCGGCGCCGGCTCCTACTACGGCGGCGGAGGAGGAGGTGGCGGCGGCTACTACGGCGGCGGTGGTGGCGCCGGTGGCCAGACGAACGCGGGCGGAGTCGGCGGGAACTCCTACTACTACCAGTACGCCAACGACGTCGGGCCGAACCGCGGCAACGGATGGGTCACCCTGAGCTGGACCGCACCCGCCACCTCGCAGGTGACCACGACCTTCGACACCGCCGACGGCAGCACCGCGCCGGCGCCGCAGACCGCGGACTCCGGATGTCCGGCCACCGCACCCGAGCCCCCGACCCGCGACGGGTACACGCTCGTCGGCTGGTTCACCGCACGGACCGGCGGCACCCAGTGGGACTTCACCGACCCGGTGACCTCCGACCAGACCCTGTACGCGCAGTGGACGCCGGTGACCCCCGCCACGAGCGACCAGACCATCACGGTCACCTCCGACGCGGGGACCCCGCACCCCGGGGACACCTACACCCCCGCCGCGACCTCCGACTCCGGCCTCCGGGTGAGCACCTCGCTGTCCCCGGCCTCGGGCGAGGTCTGCCACCTCACCGGCACCGAGGTCATCCTCGATGCCCCCGGCACCTGCGAGATCCGCTACAACCAGGCGGGCGACAGCAGCCACAGCCCCGCCGGCCAGGTCACCCAGCAGGTGACGGTCACCGCGGCCCCGACGAGCCTCGCGCTGGACTTCGGGCCGAGCGCGCCGGTGTTCGGGCAGCACCTCGAGGCCCACGTCGCCGGCAGCGACACCACCTCCGGGGAGCCGGTGGACGGCACGGTGAGCGTGCAAGTCAACGGCACCACTCTGCCGGGGGTCACGACCGAGAACGGTGCCGCGGACGTCGCGCTGGCCACCGCCTCCGGGGACCCGCTGCCCGCAGGCAGCTACCAGGTCTCGGTCCGCCTGACCCCGACGGCGGTCCGCAACGCCGCCGCGGACGCGACCAGCACCCTGGTCATCGACCCGGCCCGCACCACGACCGAGCTCACGCTCACCGGCTCCAGCATCACCGCGAGGGTGGCAGCCGCGACACCGGGAGCCGGCACCCCGACCGGTGGGGTGACCATCCGCGTCGGGTCCGACACCGTCGGGAGGGCGGCACTCAAGCACGGCACGGCCACCCTCGCGTACGCCGTCCCGGCCGGTGCGCGGCGCCACGTGGCCGCCGTCTACTCCGGCGCCACCAACTGGGCGCCGTCCTCGACCTCGACCGTGCGCGAGGACCCGACCATCCTCGCGCGCCTGACCTCGAGCACGCCGAAGACGCGTTCGGGCTGGTACCGCAGGCCGGTCATCGTCCGGTTCAGCTGTACCGCCCACGGCGCTGCCCTGGTCGCAGGCTGCCCCGCTCCGGTCCGGCTGACGCGCAGCGCCGGCGGACAGTCGCTCTCGCGCACCATCAGGGCGGCTGACGGCGGAGTCGCCACGGTGAGCGTCTCGGGGATCGACATCGACAGGACCGCCCCGGCCCTGAGGACCCCTGGCGTCCGCAACCGTGGCACCTACCGCGCACACCCCGCCGCGACCTGCCGGGCCACCGACGCCGTGTCCGGCGTGGACTCCTGCCAGCTCACCCGGCGGGTCGCTGCCCGGCACGGCCTCACCACGACCTACGCCTACCGCGCAGTCGCCGTCGACCGAGCCGGCAACCAGCATGCGGCTAGCGGTCGCTACCGGCTGCTCGACGCCGTCGTCGCCGGCGCCGGCTACCGCCACGGCGCATTCCACGTGCGCACCGGACGCACCTACACCGTGGTCGTGCACTCCGCGACCAGGCCGGTGTACTACGACGCGGCCGTGTACCCGAGGACGCCCACCAAGGCGGACAAGGGCTTCCGCAAGGCCGGGTACCACCGTTGGGCTCTGGGCGTCACGATGGACGGCGCCATGAGGCGTCACCCGCTGTGGAACCTCGGCATCAAGACGCGGGGCGCCGTCCACACCGTCCGGGTTCACCTCTCCTGAGATCCCCTACCGCATCAGGCGGCGCTCCGGTCCGGATCGCCGCCTGATAGGTGCTCATGCCCTGCGATCGAGGCTCACGGCATCCCCGGAGTCGCGGCGGTCCAGGGACGCGACCTCGTCCACTCCGCCGCCGACCGACCGAGGCCATCCCCACGGCTGGCGTCGGCCAGCAGGACGGTGGGGCCGGTTCGCCAGAGCGCGCGCTACCGCGAGCCGTTGCTGCTGGCCACCCGGTCATCCTGCAAGGGGACGACCAGGAGGCGCCGTGACGGCGTCGGGCTCTACAGGGAGCTGGCGGCGCCTGGGCGGACCATCTGGCGGACGCACTCGCCGCCCCGGGTCAGACGCGCTGGTCGGCCTGCGGCCGCCACGGCTCGTGCTCGTGCGAGAGCCAGACCTCCTCAGGATCCAACGCGCGCACCAGCCGCTGGCCTTCGGTGCGCGGCGCGTCGAGGTCGGCGAAGAAGACCGCCATGTCGCCGCCCACGACGACCGAACGACCGAGCGTCTCGACGACGACCACCTGCGAGCCTCGCGTGTGGCCCGGCGCCGGGAGGAGCCGGATCCCCGGCAGCAGCTCGAGCGCCCCGTCGACGGGTACGTACCGCACGCCGGGCGCCTCGACCCACTCGCGGATCGTGTAGTCGTCCTGGCTGCGCGCGTCGTCGAGCTCGCGTCGCTGGACGTAGATCGGCCTGCCGGGGAACAGGTGGTTGCCGCCACAGTGGTCGAAGTGCAGGTGCGTGTTGATGACGATGTCGACGCTGGCCAGGTCGAAGTCGGGCTGCACGCTCAGGGGTGTCAGCCGTGGATCCGTGTCGGCGACCGCCGGGTGCAGCTGCGTCATACCGGTGTCGACAAGCACGCGCGCGCCCGGATGGTCGATGACGTGCACGTAGACCGGCATCCGCTCGCCCTCGGCGAGCAGCTCGGCCACGAGCACCGGGGTGACGGTGAGCGGTGGGAGCTCGCCTCCCGCTCCCTCGACGCTTCGGGGTCGTGGATCACGCATGGTCGGCGACCTGTGCAGTCGTCCGGTGTCCGGCGCGTTCGCCGTCGCCGATGAATGCGGACCTGGCCATGCTGACTCGCTTCCCTTGGCGCTGGTACGCCGCTGCGGGCGCTCAGCACTACGACTCGGTGACGGCACGGAAGTCATCGGTCGGACAGGGCCGGCGTCGAGGTCCTGGGAGAGGGCCCGGCTGCAGCTCGGCTGGCAAGGCTCGCCTGGGTGATGGCGGCTTGACGTATTCCGATATAGGAATATGATTTCCGACGTGGCAAGAGCAGCGACGACGTCGGACGTCTTCAACGCGATCGCCGAGCCGCAGCGCCGGCAGATGCTGGTGTTGCTGCGGGCGGGTGAGTGGCCGGTGACGGAGCTGGCCCAGGAGCTGGGAATGGCCCAGCCGCGGGCGTCCAAGCACCTGCGGGTGCTCCGGGAGGTCGGGCTGGTGCGGGACCGGAAGGCCGGCAAGCAGCGCCTGTACGGCCTTGACGCCCGGGGGCTGCGGCCGGTCCACGAGTGGACCGGCGGGTTCGAGCGGTTCTGGGCCGAGAGCTTCGACCGTCTGGACGCATACGTGCACGACCTGAAGCAGCAAAGACAGGAGGACTAGCTGATGAGCGCGACCAGACGAGGAGCGCCGGTGCGGGATGCGCCGGCCGACCGTGAGATCGTCATCTCCCGGGTCATCGACGCCCCACGGGAGCTGGTGTTCGAGGCGTTCACCGAGGTCCGGCACCTGTCGCAGTGGTGGGGACCGGAGGGGTTCACCACCACCACGCAGTCGTTCGAGTTCCGAGACGGCGGTGAGTGGGACTTCGTCATGCACGGTCCGGACGGGACCGACTACACCGAGTGGATCTCCTGGACCGAGATCGCCCCGCCGGAGCGCATCGCGCTGCGTCACGGGGAGGTCCGCGGCGACCCGAACGCCTTCGAGTCGGTCCTGACGTTCGAGCCCGACGGTGCAGCGACCCGGGTCGAGATGCGCACGGTGTTCCCGACCAGGGAGCTGCGCGACGAGGCGGTCGAGAGGTACCACGCGGTCGAGGGCGGACAGCAGACCCTGAGCAAGCTGGCTGCCTATGTCAGCGAGATCGCACCGGAGGGAGCGGAGGACTGATGGCCGGAAAGGTGTTCTTCAGCGTGTCGATGTCGCTGGACGGCTTCATCGCGCCCGAGTCCCTCGAGGACCTCATGGGCAAGCAGTGGATGGAGCTGCAGCAGTGGCTCTTCCCCCAGCGGTTCTTCCGGGAGAACCTGGCGCTCGGGGCTGGCGGGGAGGAAGGGCGAGACAACGACATCGTGCGTGAGACGTTCGAGCGCACGGGCGCGAGCGTGATGGGCAAGCGCATGTTCGACGCCGGCGAGCACGCGTGGCCGGAGGACGCGCCGTTCCACACGCCGGTCTTCGTCGTGACGCACGAGAGGCGCGACCCGTGGGAGCGGTCGGGCGGCACCACGTTCCACTTCGTCGACGCCGGCATCGAGCCCGCCCTCGCCCAGGCCCGCGAGGCTGCCGGCGACCGCGACGTCCGCATCGCGGGGGGTGGTGCGACGATCCTCGAGTATCTGAACGCGGGCCTGGTCGACGAGTTCTCGATCGCTCTGTCGCCCGTGCTGTTCGGCTCCGGGATCCGCCTGTTCGAGGGCGTGGACGCGGGCCGCCTGGCCCTGGTGCCGGTCTGCGCCGAGCCCTCCCCGAGGGTGACGCACCTGTCCTACGCCGTCCGTCAGCGGTAGGCGCGGTCTCGGCAGCCGCTGGCGCTGTCGCGGAGGAGAGCCTGGATGCCGTGGTGACGCCCGCCGGCTACCGGGACCAGAGCCTGGAGGCGCTGGTCGTCCGGGCTTCGAGTGGCACCATGGACGATCCCAAGGCACCCGCCCATGACCCGGCGGTGACCTGCCCCTCCTGCCGCTGCGGCCGGAGCGGGCCACCAGCGGTCACCGTGCATCAGAGCTCTCACGAGCGATGCTGGGCGACGTTGATGACGTGGCCATCAGGGCTGCGGACGAAGAACCGGCGAATGCCCCACGGTTCGTCGGTGAGCGGGTGAACGACCTCATAGCCACGTCGCTGCGCCTCATCGCACGCGGCATCGACATCGTCGACCTTGATCGTCATGACCGAGTCCTCTGGTGCCGTCGCGTCCCGGGTCACGACCTGGACACAGGCGCCCGACTCTGGGGAGGTGAACCGGGCCACCCAGCCTTGGTCCATGCCGTCCTCCGTGAGCCCGAGGAACCCGAAGAACCCTCTGGCGCGCTCGACGTCGTCGGTGCGCAGGTTGGTGATGACCTCCAATGCCTTCATCGTCCGAGCCTGCCACATGGCTCGGACACGGATCGGCATCGACTGCGTAGTGCCGGCCGCTGTCCTGGGTCCGAGGTGCTCGACGGAGCCACCAGCGCGACTCGAAGGAGGCCCAGGTGGCCAGGCCGAGCGCGCTCGCGTAGACCAGCGTCGACGTGGTTCCGGTCCCCATGACGACCTGGCTGGCCAGACCATCGATCCTGACGCTCATGCGAGGCGTTCACGACACCGCCCGCAGCCAGCGGTGCAGCGTCATCGCGAGGTGTACGGGCGCGTCGTACTGGATGAGGTGGCCGGCGTCATCGACGAGGTCCAGCTCGGCGCCAGGAACCATGGCGGCAAGCTCGACGGCCCGCTCAACGGGTATCCACGCGTCCTCGCGGCCCCAGATCACCTTCACCGGGAGGTCGAGCCGGGGGTACAGGTCCTGGATCTCGTCGGTGAAGCGTTCGTCGGCGGCTGCGATCTGACGGTAGAACGCGCCCTGGCCCTCCTCGGAGAGCCAAGGCGCCGTCAAGGCGTCCATCTGGGTGGTGTTGAGCCCGCGGTGGCTGGCGCCGGCGATGTAGGCCTCCACGGCTCCACGGTGGACGGCGGCCGGCTGAGCCGCGAAGACCGACGAATGCCCTCTCACGAGCCGGAAGAAGTCCGATCCCCAAGGCCGCAGCGCCACCACGTCCACCAGCGCCAGAGAGGCGTACGACGCGCCGTGAAGCAGGTGTGCGCGCAGCGAGACGGCACCGCCGAAGTCGTGCGCCACGAGGTGTGGTGACTCCAACCCCCAGTGCTCGAGGAGGTCACGCAGCAGCTCGCTCTGCACCCCGAGGTCAACCGCATGGTCGACGAGCTTGGAGGACTGCCCATAGCCGGGCATGTCCCACAGGTACACGCTGAACTCGGCACTGAGCGCCTCGGCGAACGGCCTCCACAGCACCGACGACCACGGCGTGCCGTGACAGAGCACCACCGGGGGACCCGTCCCCGCGCTGCTCCACGCCACCGACCGACCCCGCCACTCGAACACCGCGTCCAGCATCACCGGTCAAGGCTCACACGTGCGGCCGCCACGAGGTCGCCGCACCGCCGACCTGAACGAGTGCCCCCCGCTCGCTACGGTGCACGCATGCCCATCAAGCTGGAGAACGTCGGCATCGCCGTCCGCGACCTGGAAGCGACGATCGCCTTCTTCACCGACCTCGGTCTCACCGTCCTCGGCCGAGACACTGTCAGCGGAGAGTGGACCGACACCGCCGTCGGCCTCGACGGCAACCACGCCAAGATCGCCATGCTCCAGACGCCGGACGGCAACGGTCGCGTCGAGCTCTTCGAGTACCTCCACCCCGAGGCGATCGAGACGAAGCCCACCGTGCCCAACGAGATCGGCATGCACCGCATCGCCTTCTCCGTCGACGACATGGAGGAGGCCCTCGAGATCGCCGCGAGGCACGGCTGCCACCCGCTGCGCGGCGTGGCGACCTACCGAGACGTCTACAAGCTCACGTATGTCCGCGGCCCTAG
>JAICKK010000033.1 GCA_025927955.1 Nocardioidaceae bacterium | reverse complement strand
TGCCTAGGATCGTCGGATGAGTCACCACCACGGCCACCACGCCACCTCGGATCCGCACGTCCATCGCGATGCCCACGACGACGTGCCCGAGGGGCTTCCGGATCTGCTCGACCTCGATGCCGAGGTGCTCGCCGAGGCGTTGGAGGCCGTCCGCACCGACATCGGCCGGCTGGTCGACTCCCCGGTGCGCAGCATCCTCGACCTGGGAGCCGGCACGGGGACCGGGACGTTCGGGCTGTTGCGGCAGTTCGCCGGCGCGCACGCGCTGGCGGTCGACTCGTCGGAGGAGATGCTCGAGCGCCTTCGCCGGCGCGCCGAGCAGCTCGGTCTTCGCGACCGGGTCTCCACCCTGCGTGCGGATCTCGATGACAGTGTCCCCGACATCCAGCCCGTCGACCTCGCCTGGGCCTCCGCCTCGCTGCATCATCTCGTCGACCCCGACCGCACCTTGGCCGGGCTGGTCGCGGCGATCCGCCCGGGCGGCCTGCTGGCGGTGGTTGAGCTCTCCGGCTTTCCTCGCTTCGTCCCCGTCGACACCCCGGGGGGCGCGGCGGAGGCGCGCGCCCACGCACTGCTCGCTGCCGACCGGGCCGTCGACATGCCAACGATGGGCAGCGACTGGGGCAGGCGCCTGACCCGGCTGGGCCTGGTCGTGGAAAGGGACCGCCCGATCGTCGTCGACCTCATGCGACCGTCGGCTCCGGTGGTGGGCGAGTACGCCGCTGCCTCGCTGACGCGCATCCGCGACGCGGTCGCCGACCGGCTGGAGCCGACCGACCGCGAGGAGCTCGAGGCGCTTCTCGACGGCGGGAGGAGCGATGTACGCCGTCGCGGCGACCTGCGGGTCACCACCGATCGGCGGCTATGGATCGCACGCCGGCCGGCCGCATCCACGACCTGAGGCGCCTACCCTGCGGCTCTCACCTGACGAGCCTGTCCAGGACCGATCCTGGTACGCCGCCAGGGGACTCGACACGGGGTCGTGCCCAGAGGGCGCGGCGGGGCGCGGGGATGCTGGTCGGCACGCGGCCACGTCCTATCCAGCGGTCCGAGCGCCTTGGCTAGTACGTCCCCTTGATGACGAAGAAGGAGCCGCGGATCGTGCCCGCGAGCTTGGACCTCTGCCGCGCGAACTTGAAGCGCGCGGCGAGCTCCTCGGGTACGTCCATCCCGTCGGAGAGCTTGAACCCGACGGCGCGCTTGCCTCCGTCGGCCTTCGTGTACATCACGTTGATCGACAGGCCGGACTCGTAGAACACGTACGCCATCCGGATCCCGTCGACCTCGAAGGCCGTCGCCTCGAGGGGCTTGGACTCGATGACAAGGTCGCGCTCGGTCTTCAGGATGTCGTGCACCCAGTCGATGATCTCCACCGCCTCGGCCGCAGGTTGGACGGTGAAGACGTGCGCGTACTTGTTCTTGAAGTACCGGGCCTCGTTGGCTCGAAGGCCGGCCAGCGCCGCGGCGACGGGGGACGACTCCAGCCCGGTCGTCGAGACGTCCTGGAAGTCGACTGGGTGAGACATGACTGCTCCTTGAGGATGGACCTCGCGTCGAGGTGGTGGCTACGTCTGTTGACGATGGCAGGTGCCTGGATGTGACGACGAGCTCTTCGCAGTGCGAGCCCGGCGCGAGATCCGGACCGTCCAGGCTCATGCTCGTCGAGCCGCGCTGTGTTGGCCCCAGCGGGGTACGAGGCCCCCCACGGTCATGATCGGGAGTCTTCGGGAGGGTGACGGCGATGGCAGTCGAGCGGGGCAGGGACGTGTCGCCGGAGGCGGGAGTGGCGTGGAGACCATCCGTTCCTGCCGGGCTGGCCGTCGCGGCCGCGTGGTGCTGGCGGATCCTGCTGGTCGCGGCGACGTTCCTGGCCCTGGTCACGCTCTTCGGGCGTCTCTACCTCGTCGTGCTGCCCGTCTTCTTCTCCTTGCTGCTGACGGCCCTGCTGCATCCGCTCGTGCATGTGCTGCGGCGGCTGAGGCTCCCCCGCGCGCTGGCGACCTGGGGAACCCTCCTCGTCGCGTTCCTGGTCCTCTCGGCCGTCGGCTACTTCGTGACCCAGCAGGCCTCCGCCGACTACACGAAGCTCGTCGGCCAGGTCGACAGCCTGGCCAGCGAGCTCCGCGGCGACCTGCAGCACCTCCCGGGAGCGAACAACGTTCAGCTGCAGAACCTGCAGAACCGTGCCATCAGCGCCCTGCAGCAGCACACCCAGGTGGTCGCGACCGGTCTGCTGAGCGCAGGGGCCGTGCTCGGCGAGGTCATCACCGGACTCATCATCATGTTCTTCGTCACCTTCTTCTTCCTCGAGGAGGGCGACCGGATGTGGGCGTGGACGGTCCGGCTGCTCCCGAGCGTGGTCCAGCCGAGCATCCGCGGCGCCGGCTACCGCGCCTGGCACGTGCTGTCCGGCTGGGTCGTCGGCACCGCGCTCATCGCGCTGTTCCACGGGGTGGTCATCGGGACGGTCCTGTTCCTCCTCGGCGTGCCGCTCGCCGTGCCCTTGGCGGTGATGGTCTTCATCGGAAGCTTCATCCCCATCATCGGCGCACTGATCTTCGGCGGCCTCGCCGTGCTGGTCACCCTGGTCACGCAGGGTCTCCTGCCCGCGGTCATCCTGCTCGCCGTCCTGCTGCTGGAGAACCAGGTCGAGGCACACCTGCTGCAGCCGTTCGTCGTCGGGCGTGCGGTACGCCTGCATCCGGTGGCGATCGTGCTCACCTTGGCCGGCGGCGGGCTGCTCGGCGGCATCTTCGGCGCGATCCTCGGGATCCCGATCGTCGCGTCGGCACATGCGGCCGTGAAGTACCTGACCGGCGTGGAGGACGTGCACGGTCACCCGCTCGACGCCGACGACGACCGGATGAGGCCGGTGCCGCCGCCGGAGTACGCGCCGCTGCCGTTCTACGCCGAACGTCGGACGCCTATGCCCCTGGCTCGTCGTCGTGGTCGTCGTGCTTGCGTGAGCGGCGCGTCGCTGCGCCGGCCACCGAGGAGGCGACCTTCGCGAAGGAGTCGGGGATGAGGCCGCCGGGACTGGCGTCGAAGCTGGACTCGTCGAGGACGTCCTTGACCATCTGCAACGCGATCGTGTTCCGGTTCGGGGTGCCTGCCTTGAGCGCGTCGAACAGCTTGGTGACCTGGGCCTTCTTGACCTTGGCGGGCATGGGTGGCTCGTGCGGGTCGGTGGCGACCTCGATGATCGCCGGACCGTCGTAGGCCATGGCCGCGCGCATGGCGTCGACGCACTCGCCCGGCTTCTCGACGTGCACGCCCATCGCCCCACAGGCCTCGGCGAACTTCACGAAGTCGAGCGGGGCCATGTTCACGCCGTACTCCGGGTTGCCGAGGAACACCATCTGCTCCCACTTGATCAGCCCGAGCGTGTTGTTCTTGACCACGACGATCTTCACGGGAAGCCGGTGCTGCACGCAGGTCAGGAAGTCGCCCAGCTGCATCGTCAGGGAGCCGTCACCGGTGAACACCACCACCTGCCGCCCGGGGTAGGCGGCCTGGGCGCCGATCCCGTACGGAAGACCGGCGGCCATCGAGCAGTTCGTGCCGCTGAAGCTGAACCGCATGTCCTTGCGGACCTTGACCTGACGTGCCACCCAGGTCGTCACCGTCCCGGAGTCGCCACAGACGATGGCGTCGTCGTCGAGCACCTCGTTGAGCGCCCACGCCGGGACCTGTGGCTTCATCGGCATGTCCTCGCGCGTGCTCCGCTCCTCCATGAGCGCCCACCAGTCCTTCATGCCCTCCTGTGCCTGCGTGAGGAAGGCGCGGTCCTCGTTGCGGTCCAGCAGCGGCAGCAGGGCTCGCAGGGTCGCGGCCGCATCGCCGCACAGTGGCACGTCGACCGGGTGGCGCAGGCCGATCCGCGCCGGCTTGTCGTCGATCTGGACGCAGACGGCCTGCCCCGGTGAGGGGTAGTACTCGATGTAGGGCATGCTGCTGCCCACGATCACCAGCGCGTCGCACTGCTCCAACGCGTCCTCGCTCGGCCGGGTGCCCACCAACGCGATCGACCCGGTGGTGTACGGCGAGTCGTCGGGGATGCAGTCCTTGCCCAGCATGGCCTTGACCACGGGGGCCCCGAGCCTCTCGGCGAGCTCCTCGAGCTCCCGCCCCGCTCCTCGGGCGCCGGCGCCGGCGAGGATGGCCACCTTGGTCCTGCCGCGCAGCAGCTCGGCGGCTGCCTCCAGGTCGCTGCCCAGAGGTACCCGGACCGGAGGACGGTAGGCCGTCGACGAGTGCCCCGGCACGTTGCGCTGGAAGCGCTGCCCGGACTCGGCGTCGGCCGCCTGGTAGTCGATCGGGAAGGCCAGGTGCGCCGGGCCGCGCTCGGTCAACGCCGTGCGGCAGGCGTAGTCGACGACGTTCACGACGCTCTGCGGGCTCATGATCCGCTGGTTGTACACCGCCACGTCGTTGAACATGTAGTCCACGTTCATGTCCTGCAGGTAGCTGGTGCCGATCAGGTCGCTGTAGGTCATTCCCGAGATGGCCAGGATCGGGGCGCCCTCGAGCTTCGCGTCGAGCAGCCCGTTGAGCATGTGGGTCGCCCCCGGCGATGCCGTGGAGAAGCACACGCCCAGCCGGCCGGTGAACTTCGCGTAGCCGACGGCCGCCATCGCCGCGACCTCCTCGTGGCGGACGTGGATGTAGCTGATCCGGTCGTGCCGCTTGCGCAACGCCTCCATGAGGCCGTTGATGCCGTCACCGGGCAGCCCGAAGACGGTGTCGACGCCCCACTCGACGAGTCGGTCGACCAGGACGTCGGAGGCGGTCGTCGTGTCTGCCATCGTGTCTCTCCCGTTGTTGTGTGGGTCTCCGGTCCGCCGCCGGGTGTCAGGCCCCCGGCGCTTGGTGATGGCCTCGTTGTCGTCCGACCGCTCGGGCGAGGCCCGTGCCCGCGGCGGCCGCTCCCGCGGCGAGAGCCGCACCGGCCAGCGCGCGGACGGGACGGCTGCGGTCCGGAGCGCGGCCGTCGTCCGCGGGCCGGGCTCGTCGCTCCGGGTACGCCGGGCTCATCCTCGGATCCGGCGGGTGCAGCGCCATCGCGACCACCTCGGCCAGGTGCAGGGCGGTCCGGTCGGTGGACTGCGCGATCTGCTCGCGGCAGCTGAACCCGTCCGCGACGATGAGCGTGTCCGGCCGCGCCTCCCGGACCGCGGGGAGGATGACCCGTTCGCCACACGCCATGGAGACGGCGTACTTCTCGCCCCTCTCGAAGCCGAAGCTTCCGGCCATCCCGCAGCAACCGCTGTCGGGCACCTCGACCCGGACGCCCATCCGCTCGAGCAGCGCCCTCTCCTTGTCGTAGCCGAGGACCGCCCCCTGGTGGCAGTGGACCTGCACCAGCGCCGCCGCGTCGAGCCGTGGTGGCTGCCAGTGCGGGGCCTGCTTGTCCAGGAGCTGGGCGAGGGTGAACGTCTGGGCGGACAGCCGCCGGGCGTTCTGGTTCCGCGGCATCAGGTTCGGCAGCTCGTCGCGGAACACCGCCACGCAGGAGGGCTCCAGACCGACGACCGGGACCCCCGCCTCGATCTCCTCCCGAAGGCTGTCGAGGATCGTGTCGAGGTAGCGGCGTGCGGTGTCGAGCATCCCGTAGTCGTACAACGGCCGGCCGCAGCACAGGTTCGACGCCGGGACGCGCACGTTGAAGCCGGCGGCCTCGAGCACCTCGACGCCGGCCTGCGCGACGTGCGGGGTGAAGCCGTTGCTGAAGGTGTCCGCCCACAGGATCACCGGCGGGCCGTCGGGGTTCGCCGCCCGGTGCCCGCGGTGGAGGCTCCGGAACGTGCGGGGGGCGAACCGGGGCAGCTCGCGCTCCGGTGCGACGCCGACGGCGAGCTTGAGGAGCCGGGAGACCACGGGCGCCGACCCGGTGCTGTTGGCCAGTGACGGCGCCAGGCGGCGACGCGGCTCCACCTCTGGATCAGGCCCATCGCGTACGCCGAGCGCGGCCGGAGCCGGCCCTCGTAGTAGTGGGAGAGGAACTCCGCCTTGTAGGTGGCCATGTCCACGCGGACGGGGCAGTCGCCCTTGCAGCCCTTGCAGGCGAGACAGAGGTCGAGGGCGTCCTTCACACCTTCGTCGCGCCACGGGTGCCGCCGCTCGCCGGACTGCTCCATCATCTCGAAGAGCATCCGCGACCTGCCCCGGGTGGAGTTCTTCTCCTCGCGGGTCACCATGAAGCTCGGGCACATGGTCCCCCCGTCGAGGTGACGGCACTTGCCCACCCCGAAGCAGCGGTTCGCGGCGTCCGCGAAGTTGAACCCGTCCTCGGGGAACGCGAAGTGCGTGTCGAGCTCCGCGGGGTGGTAGTGGGTTCCCAGCCGCAGGTCGTCCACGGGCGCCCGGGGCTTGACGACCTTGCCGGGGTTCATCGCCCAGTCGGGGTCGAAGATCGCCTTGAACCGCTCGAAGGCGTCGACCAGCTCGGGTCCGTACATCCGCGGCAGGAAGGCCGCCTTCAGCTGCCCGTCGCCGTGCTCGCCCGAGGGCGTCCCGCCGTAGGACAGGACGAGGTCGGCGGCCTCGTCGATGAAGTCGTTGAACCTCGTGATGCCCTCGGCGGTCGTGAGGTCCAGGTCGAGGCGGTTGTGGATGCAACCCTGACCGAAGTGCCCGAAGAGCACCGTGTGGTAGCCGTAGCGCTCGACCAGCTCACGGAAGTCGCGCAGGTAGCCGCTGAGGCGGGCCGGGTCCACGGCGGCGTCCTCCCAGCCGGCCTGTCCGCCGTGCTGCTGCGGGATCCGGGTCGATCCGATCGCGCCGCGCCGGACCTCCCAGATGTCGGCCTGGTGCTGCTCGTCGTCGTACTCCTTGATGTCGGGCGTGTGCGGCAACGCGGTCAGCCGCTCCCGGATCGCGTGTCCGGCCCGGTCGGTCTCCTCCTGGGTGTCCGCGCCGTACTCGACCAGCACGAAGGTGTCGCCCTCGGGAAGCTCGCCCATGCCGGCCGACTCGAACCCCTTCGCCCGGAGGTTGGCCACGATGCCGCGCTCGAAGAACTCCAGGCCGACCGGACCGGTGTCGAGGATGTCGGTGACGTGCTCGGCGGCGGTGGGCGAGTCGGGGTAGCCCAGGACCACCAGGGACCGCTTCCTCGGCCACGGCAGCAGCCTCACCTTCGCCGAGAGCACCAGGGCGCAGGTGCACTCGCTGCCCACCAGGGCGCGGGCCGTGCTGAACCCCTTCTCGGGAAGCAGGTCGTCGAGGTTGTAGCCGGACACCCGACGCGGGATCCGGGAAACCGCTCCCGCACCAGGTCGCCGAACTCGTCACGGAGGTCGCGCAGCGCGGAGTAGATCTCCCCACGCCGGCCGCCCGCGCCGATGATCCGGTCGAGGTCCTCCTCCTCGTCGACGCCGACGGTCATCCGGGTCCCGTCGTAGAGCACGATGTCGAGCTCGAGGACGTTGTCGACGGTCTTCCCGCCGTAGACGGAGTGGGTCCCGCACGAGTTGTTGCCGATCATCCCGCCCAGGGTGTTGTGGTCGTGGGTGGCGGGGTCGGGCGCGAACGTGAGGTCGTGCTCCATCGCCGCGTCGCGGAGCTGGTCGCAGATGACCCCCGGCTGCACCGTGGCGGTCCGCGCCTGCGTGTCGAGGTCGAGGATCCGGTTCATGTACTTGGAGAAGTCGAAGATGACGGCCGCGTTCACGCTCTGCCCCGACGGGCCGGTGCCGGCGCCACGAGCCAGGACCGGTGCTCGGTGGCGGCGGCAGACCTCCAGCGCCGTCACCACATCCGTGTCGTCGCGGGGGATCACCACGCCCACCGGGACGGTGCGGTAGATGGACGCGTCGTTGGCGTAGAGGTGGCGGCTGGCCTCGTCGAAGCGCACCTCCCCGCGCACCACCGTCCGGAGGTCGCGCACCAGCCGGCCCCGGTCGAGCGTCCTGGAGGGGCGGGGGCCCTCGGCCCCCGAGTGCTCCGGCTGCCTCGTGTGTGCAGCGGTACCGACCATGCCTCAGCGCCACCTCGTCTCGTGGGGCTGTCCACTCCCACTCCCGAACCGTTGCGCTCACGCAACGGTTCGGGATCAGTGCGTACCCATCGCACGGGTAGGCAAACCGTCACGGTTGCAGAAGATCGCCAGCGGGTCCACCGCCGGCGGCACGGCCGCGCGTGGAGGCGGCGGGAGGCCTTGACGGGAGCCCATCGGCACGTCCCCAGCTCCGTTCGGTACGCCCACTCGTTGCGCACCCGCAAGCGTCGAGCGCGAGCGGTCAGTGACCGGCGGGGCCCGCCCGGCTACACCACGCCTCGACGCTGGAGCACCCGGAACGCGACCAGGCCGGGCAGCACCGGCAGCCAGAAGCTGAGCAGCCGAGAGGCGAGGACGGCGGCCACCGCGACGGTCGAGCCCACGCCGACGGCGGTCAGCCCGGCGACGAGCGCCGCCTCCACCGCCCCGAGCCCGCCGGGCGTCGGGGCGATCTGGCCCAGCGTGGACCCGACGATGTACACCGCCAGCACCGGCAGCAGGGGGTAGTCGGCGCCGAACGCGGACAAGGTCGCGGCCAGCCCGTACGCGGAGAGGGCCAGGAAGGCGATCGCGCCGCCGAACAGCTGGGCACTGCGCAACGGCCGGTGCAGCACCGGCAGCAGCTCGGCGCCGAGCTCGTGCGTGCTGGCGGCGAGCGGACGCCAGACCCGGCGCCTGCCGAACGGGGAGACGAGCACGGCGACCGCGACGCAGACCACCACTGCGACCCCCGAGAGCGCCAGCGGTCCGGTGGGGATCGCGAGCTCACCGAGGGGGACCGCGTTCCCGATGACGAGCAGACCGAGGCCGGTGGCGACAGCGCTGACCAGGCCCATGGCGACCCGGTTCAGCAGGATCACGCCGACGGCGTGCGTGCGCCGGAGCCCGAGCCGCTCCAGGAAGACCATGTTGACGCCGTAGAAGCCGATCCCGGCCGCGGTCGTGCGTCCGGTGAACGCGGCCGCGACCTGCACGGCGAGCGTCTTGCGGACCGGTAGCCGTTGCGGAGTCGAGCCGAGGACCGTGACCGCGGAGGCCAAGATGGCCAGCATGCCGCTGATCACGACCACGGCGAGCCAGCGCCAGTCCGCCTCCGCCAGCGAGCTCAGCACCTGGCTCATGCTGGCCAGCTGGGGGAGCAGGAGGTACACCGCGAACCCGCCGGCCAGCATCATCGCCACGGTGGCCGGGCGGACCGGTGAGCGGAAGGACGGCACGGGCACGCCGATCCGCTCCGCGAGCGTCTCGCGCAGGTAGGCGAGGGTCACCTTCGCGCTGCCGCACTGGTTGCGGATCCGCGAGTGCAGGACCAGCCACTGCAGGTGCGGGAGCGCCTCCTCCAGCGTCTCCTGGGACAGGGATTCGACCGCGCTGTCCACCGCCCGGTCGACCCCCACCACGGAGGTGAGCGACACGAGCATCTCCGCCACGTCCTGCGCGGACTGCGCCCGTGGCCCTCCCGCCCGGCTCAGGGTGAAGTCGGCGATGCGCGGCTGCCCCGCCCGGTCGACGAGGATGTTGGCCGCCCGCAGGTCATGGTGGGCGATGTGCTGGCGGCCCAGGGTCGTGACGTCCTCCCAGATCCTCGCCAGCAGGTCGTCGTCGAGCTCGTCGGCATCCAGGGTCGACAGCGGCCGCCCGTCGATGTGGCGCCGGATCAGGAAGGGGGGTCCGTGCTCGATCTCTCCGGCGAGCAGCACCGGCAGCACACCGACACCGGCCCGCTCGGCGAGCAGGGTGATGTAGGCCTCGTGCTCGACCTCGTGGCGTGGGGTCGACAGTCCCGGGTCGTACTGGGTGTCCAGGGACGCCACCGCCCGTCGCAGCTTGTACGTCGGACCGGCGAGCCGGTGCAGCCGCCGTACCAGCTTCATCTGCAGCCGGTCGCCGTCGGCGGTCAGCAGCTCGAACTCCTGCGGTCGCAGCAGGAACCGGCCGGTGGTGGAGATCCGCACCGGGTCCAGGCCACTGTCGCGCAGGGCGGCGAGCACGCTCTCCTCCGAGGCGCGGCGCCCAGGTGCGCCCAGCACCAGGTGCGATAGCGTGCCGGTGCCCCAGCCGAGCACCGCCCCGGCGAAGGCACCGAGAGGGAGGTTCTTGCCGAGGAAGACGTCGGCGACCGCCACCAGGACCACCAGCACCCACATGATCTGTCGTGAGGGTCGCCGAAGGTACGGCGCACCCGCCGTCGCCAGCGCCGCCGCGACCGCGACATGCGCGTCGGGGAAGTCGAACCCCCTGGCTCCCGGCGAGCGCAGGGCCTCGTGTGCGAACGCCAGCGGCATGGCTCGGGGCTCGGTCACCCAGTGCATGACGGCCGTGAGGAACCAGGCCACCACACCGGAGGCCACCAGACCCGAGGAGAGCCGGATCCGGCTGAAGTACAGCGCGATGCCGCCGGCCAACGCGATGCCCGGCCAGGAGCCGAGGAGGGCCACGCCCTGCCACCCTCGCGCGCTCCAGGACGGGAGCTCCTCGACCTGGGTGAAGATCGCGGCCTCGACAGGGTTCACCGAGGACTGCCGCGCGGCCACCAGGCAGGCCAGCACCAGACCGGCCGCGACCACCATGCGCGTCACGTCACCGGGGTGCCGCCCGACGGAGAGGCGGAGCATGCGGTAGCTGTCCGACCGGCTGCGTCGCGAGTCGCTCCGCCGAGCGGACCCACGGTCCGGCTCCTGTCCGCTCGTCCCCATGCGGTGATGTTCCCGTCCTCGGGCAGGCCACACAATGACCGTGCTCCTATGGTCGCACCATGGCCCCCGCGTTCGCCCTCCTCCCCAGCCCGCTCCTGGGGCCGTCCGTGTGGGAGCCCGCCGCCCGGTCGCTGCGGGCCGGCGGCTGGGAGGCGGTCGTGTGCGCCGCTCCCCGGCGGGTGGTGACGACGCACGACGTGCTGTGCGCCCTGACGTCGGCCCTGCCCGTGACGAGCGACGTCGTGCTCGTGGCCCACAGCAACGCCGGCGCCTACGTCCCCGCCCTGGTCACCCGGCGGTCCGTCCGGGGCGTGGTGCTCGTCGACGCCGTCCTCCCCGCCTCGCGTGGGACACTGCACCTGGCTCCCGCGGCGCTCCTCGACCTGCTGCGGGCCCGGGCCGATTCCGCGGGGATGCTTCCCGTCTGGACCCGGTGGTGGGAGGAGGACGACGTGGCGCCCCTGTTCCCGGACGCGGCCACCCGGGAGCGGGTCGAGCGCGAGCAGCAGCGACTGCCGCTGTCCTACTTCGAGGAGACGATCGACGTGCCGCCGGGCTGGGACGACCTCGACGCGGCCTACCTCGCGTTCGGGGACGGGTACGTCGACGAGGTGGCCGACGCGCGCCGGCGGGGATGGCGGGTGACCACGCTGCCGGGGCGGCACCTGCACATGCTGGTCGACCCGGACCGGGTCGCGGCCAAGATCGTCGCCCTCGCCGGCCACATGCGTAGGTGAGACAGCGGAGATCGAGCCCGTTGCCGTCCACCCGTGTCGTCCACCGGGACGACCAAGGCCGCCTCGTGCAGCCCGCTCACCCCTCGCCGCAGCAGGTGGACGAGCCCGGCGAGCAGTGAGCGCGGGGCTCGGGCGTGTCCAGGGCCGGGTTGCGGTCGAAGAAGCCCACCGGCATCATCACGAAGCCGGTGCGGTCGACCGGCATGATCGGCCAGTCCTCCGGCCGCGGGAAGTGCGTCAGGCCGAACGTGTGCCACAGCACCAGGTCGGCCCCGTCGAGGTCGCGGTCCGCCTTCACCCAGGTGTCGACCCCGTTGTCGCCGGGGTTCTGGTTGACGTACGTCCCGGACGGGTAGCGCTGCGCCTCGTCGTACGCCGTGACCCACAGGTGCCGGGTGGTGAAGGCGGCGCGCCGGGCGATCGACGAGGACGGGTCCGCCAGCAGGGTCGGCAGCCCCTCCGGGTGGAGCTCGTAGGCGACCGGCCTGCCCATGGCGTTGCGGCGCTCGGGGTTGCTCACCTGCCACACGCGGCCGACCGAGCCGTCGGCCAGGCGCGCCGCCTCCGACTCCCGGGCGATCCGGGTGGCGCGCTTGGTGAAGGCGTTGCCGTACGGGTTCCCGGGGCCGACCGGGACGCGCTGGGCGTCGACCTCGTCGACGGCGTTCACGAGTCCGTCGACCATCATGTCCAGCCGTGCCGAGAACAGGTGCTGGTGGTACGGCGCCCCGACACCCGGCGCCACCTCGCTGGCCCACGGGTACTCGCTGCCGTCCGGCAGCGGTCCCGGATAGGCGGAGGCGAACACGACCCCCGTCGCCTTGCACTCGAGCTCTAAGGTGCCGTCGAGGTAGAAGTACCAGTAGAACCCGTAGTCGTAGTTGCCGACGGTGATGAAGAAGGACACGACGAGGCGTCGCTGGCGCCGGGTCGAGGAGACGCCGTTGTACATGTCGGTGTGCTTCCAGAGCAGGCCCGCGTCCTCCTCGTGCATGCAGATGGCGTTGCCCAGGTGGCGAGGCTGACCGTCGTCGTCGGCGATCGTCGCGTCGAAGTAGTGGATCTCGCCCAGGCAGTCGCAGCCCAGGGTGAGCGAGTTCGTGTCCTTGCCCAGCGAGTACTCGCCGGCGTCGAAGTAGTTCTGCCAGAACCGCACCGGCGAGGGGTCGCCGTAGGGCACCACCATCTCGGCGACCGAGGCCCGGTAGACCACCGGCCGAAGCCGGTCGCCGTCCCGGAAGCCGACCTGGTGAAGGGTGAGCCCCTCGACCTGGTCGAACCCGATCCTCAGCTCCCAGCCCTCCCAGCGGACCACGTCGCCGTCCACGGTGAAGCTGGGACCCTCGGGCTGGGTGATCTCGATGGGACGCTGGCTGGTCCGCTCGGGCCGCTGCGGGTCGGGGCGGTGGAAGTTCGCCGTCTCCTGCGGGACCGGGAACACGCCCTCGTCGATCAGCTCGACGACCTCGGCGGTCACCAGGTCGACGTACGCCACGACCCCGTCGACCGGGTGCGCCCAGACGTTGTCGTCGTCGTCGAGCTGCAGGAAGGACAGGCAGCGCACCAGCCGCCGGCCGTCCTCGCCGTCGATCCCGAAGCTGCCGGCGCTCAGCGCCGAGACCCGGACGCGCCGCGGGTCGTCCAGCCCGCGCCGGGCCATGGCGGCGCACCACGCGTCGTCGGCCCACAGCACCTTCTCCACGAGGTCGAACTCCTCGCCCATGATGGGCGGCTGGCCCTCCGCGACCACGTCGACGGTCCGCTGCGCGACGACCTCGTCGTCGTCGAGCGACACCGTGACCTCCGTGACCGCTCCGGTGCCGCGGTCCAGGAGGACGGTGCGGACGCGCCGCCGGACGGGGTCGCCCGGTGCCCAGGCGAGCACGTCGGCCTTGGCCGGCTCAGCCAGCATCACGAGGGGGAAGCGGGTCGCCGGGCCGATGAGCCCCGCCTTGTCGAGGACCACGCGGTTGCGCGCGATCTCCGCGGCGGTGAGGCGGTCGAGAGGGTGCCGGGCGGTGGCGTCGAGCGCGCTCACGAGGAGGTCTCCTCCAGCGTCGTGGTGGTGGGTACGGCGGGCTCGGCCGTCGTACCGGGGGATGAGGTGGCGTCGAGTCCGGGGATGGCGCGGAGCCGGGCGCCACGCCAGTAGCCGAGGCTGCCGAGCACCAGCAGGACGGCCAGCGTGCCGAGGGTGAAGACCTCGAACTGCCCGCGGCTGACGCCCCAGACGTCGAGGAACGGGTAGGACACGCCGAACAGCGCCTCGAGCGTGCCCGGGAAGATGGCCACCCACGACCCGAGCAGCACCCACACGAAGCAGATCCCGCCGAGGGCCGCGAAGCCCGCGTCGCTGACGGGGACCCGGAAGGGCCGCGGCCGCTCGAGGTAGCGCGAGCGCAGCCGCACCGCGGCGGGGATCACGAGGAGGTAGCTGAGCAGGAACGTCGTGATCGAGATGGTCAGCACCACCCCGAAGACCGCACCGGCACTGCCGCTCACCTGCAGCGCAGCCAGCATGAACACGGTGCCGACGACCCCGGAGAGGAAGTTGACCCGGACCGGGGTGCTCAGCGCGCGGTTGAAGACACCGAAGAACCCGCCGAAGAACGCGCCGTCGGCCGCGGCGATGGCCTGCATCCGGTCGGAGATGATCATCCAGGCGGCGCCCTGCGTCATCAGGATGAAGACCAGCAGGACCGACATCACGTGCAGCATCGGGCCGGCCGCCGCGCCGTACACGCCGAAGACCGTGGCGGTCGCGTCGAAGAAGCCGCCGATGCCGGTGATCTTCTCGGCCGGCACCACGAGCAGGATCGAGAAGATCGGCAGCAGGTAGCACCCGGCGGCCGTCGCGCACGAGCGCATGATGGAGACCGGGACGTCCCGGGCGGGGTTCTTCATCTCCGCAGCGGCGCTGTTGCCGGACTCGAAGCCCAGGTAGGCGAACAGCAGCACGGGGGTGGCCGCGAGGAGGCCGCTCAGCGTGGGGCTGAAGTCGCCGAGGGAGATGTCGACGATGCCGTGCTGGAGGGCGTAGACCGCGGTGGTGCCGACGAAGACGACGAGCAGGCCCACCTTGAGCAGGGCGCCGACCGTCGGCAGCCACTTGCCGTAGCGCAGGCTCACGATCGCCGCCAGGACGGTCAGCCAGATGAACACGAGCTTGAACGCGTAGTCCCCGACGGAGCCCGAGGAGATGTGGCTGAGGTTGACGTTCCAGCTCTCGGTGGCCAGGAAGGCCATCGAGCCACCGACCCAGACCGGCTGGGTCACCCACGTCAGCAGCGCGGCGATGGCGGCGGGCGGGCGCCCGAACGCGTCGCGGACCCAGGTGTAGGCGCCGCCCTCCTCCGTGAACGCCGCGCCGGTCTCGGCGAAGATCAGGCCGTAGGGGACCAGGAACGTGACGGCCAGGACCAGGGTCCAGGTGAACGCCTCGGCACCGAAGGTCGACACCTGGCCGAGCGTCTCCAGGCCCACGACGGCCGCGATCAGCAGGAAGACGATGTCGAAGCGGCCCAGCGTCTTGTGCAGCTTGCCGGTCTGCTCCTGTGCGAGGGCGGTGGGTGTGGTCAGGTCCATGTGTACGGCTTTCGGCTCGGGCGGACGGTGGACGGTGCCGGGTCAGGGCGAGCGGTGGACGAGGGCGCCGTCGACGTACGTCGCCCGCACCCGGATCGCCGAGAGCTCGTCGGGCGGCGCGACGAGAGGGTCGCGGTCGAGGACGACGAGGTCGGCGGCCCGGCCGGGCTCGAGGGTCCCGGTGTCGTCGTCGCGGCGGTTGGCCCGGGCCGCGCCCACGGTGTAGGCGCGGAGGGCGTCGACCACGCCGACGGCCTCGCCGGGCAGCAGCGGGACCTGCTGCGATCGCTGGTCGCGGGCGTGCGGGTCGGCGGCGGGAGCCGTGCGGTTCACCGCCGTGTGCAGGCCCCACAGGGGGTCGGGGCTGGACACCGGCCAGTCGGAGCCCATGGCCAGCGGGACGCCACCGCGCAGCAGGCTGCCGAAGGCGAAGTGGTGCCGCTGCTGGTCCGCGGAGAGGTACGGCAGCTTCGTCTCGACCAGGACGGGGTCGCAGCGGGCCCACAGCGGCTGCACGTTGGCGATCACGCCGAGCCGGCCCATCCGGCCGGTGTCGGCGGGGTCGACCAGGTCCAGGTGCGCCAGCTGGTGCCGGTGGTCCCAGCCCGACGCACCCGAGGCGTCCACGGCGTCCAGGCACTCCCGGACCGCACGGTCCCCGACGGCATGCAGGTGTACGTCGAAGCGCTCGGCGTCGAGCCTGCCGACCGCCGCGCAGAGCTCGTCCGGCTCGAGGAAGCTCAGCCCGTGGTTGCCGGGATGGCCGGTGTAGGCCTCGATGACGGCCGCGGTGAGGTTCTCGCACACGCCGTCCTGCATGATCTTGACGGCGGTGGCGCGGAACGGGCCGCTCGCGGTGAGGGCGCGCCGGCGCGTCATCTCCTCCACCTGCTCGAGCCCGGCGTCGCGCTGCCACCAGAGGGCTCCGGTGACCTTCGCGGTCAGCCAGCCCTCGTCCGCGGCACGGCGGTAGAGGTCGAACGTGTCGGGCAGGCCGAGCGCGTCGCCGACGGCCGCGTCCTGCCAGCCGGTGATGCCCAGGCCGTGCAGGTACGCCTGGGCCTGACGCAGGGCGGCCTCCAGCAGCGACCGGTCCGGTGCCGGGCGAAGCCGGAGGACCAGGTCGGCGGCGGCCTCCAGGAGCATCCCCGTCGGCTCCCCGCCGGAGTCGCGCAGGATCCGCCCGCCGTCGGGGTCCGACGTGCGAGCCGTGATGCCGGCCCGTTCCAGGGCGCGGCTGTTCACCCAGACCCCGTGCGCGTCGTGGCTGACCAGCGCCGCCGGCCGGTCGGGCACCAGCCGGTCGAGCTCCAGCCGGTCCGGGAAGCCGCCGGGGAACACGTCGCCGTACCAGCCCGACCCCTCGACCCAGGGCAGCTCGGGGTGGCGCTCGGCGTAGCCGGACACGGCGGCCCGGTAGGCGTCGAGGTCGTGCAGCTCGCTCAGGTCGCAGCGCAGCTGCTGGAGGCCCCCCAGGACCGGGTGGACGTGCGCGTCCTGGAAGCCCGGCAGCAGCGCGCCGCCCTCGAGGTCGACGACGTCGGTCCGCGGCCCGACCAGGTCGAGCGCCACGTCTCCGAGGGCCACCACCCTGCCACCGGACACCGCGAGCGCCTCGACGGACGGCTCGGAGCCGGGCGTCGCGAGCGTGCGCACCACGCCGCCCCGGAAGACCCGGTCGGCAGGTGTTCCTGCTGCTGAGCGCACTGCCACGAGTGGTCGGCCCCATTCTTTGCGACGTATCGCAAAGCATCCTGGCAGATGGCTCCTTGCGCCAGCACCCTCTGGCCATGATTTTCTGATGACCACCATCAATAATGGTCGGCATGGCCCGGCCCAAGGAGCAGACCGTCCGCAAGCGCGAGCTCGTGCAGGCCGCCGGGCGCGCCATCCACCGCCGGGGGCTGACCGGCCTGCGGATCAAGGACGTCGCCCAGGAGGCGGGGCTGTCGGCGGGCTCGGTGAGCTACTACTACCGTGACTTCGACGACCTGGTCGCCGACGTGCACCAGGACGCGGTGGACCGGTTCTACTGGGCCCGGCGCCGAGCCGTCGAGGCGGCTGAGACCCCGCAGGCGCAGCTGCTGGCCCTGGTCGAGCAGGGCGTGCCCGACGGCGGCGACGCCACGAGCACGGTGCTCTACGAGCTGCACCTGCACGCCGCCCGCAGCCGAACCCATGCCGCCTTGATGACCGCCCTGTTCGACCGTGAGGTGTCGTTGTACGCGGGGGTGCTGGAGGCCGGACGCCGACAAGGGCTGTTCGCGCTCGACCGGGCCACGGTCGACGTCGTCGCGGTCAACGCGGTCGCCCTCGAGGACGCCTTCGGGCTGCACCTCGTGGGTCGCAACGCCCACGTCGACGCCCCGATGGCCCGCGCCCACCTGCTCGCGTTCCTGCGCACGGCTACCGGCGCGTCCCTCACCCCGTGTAGCTGAGCCCCCCTCGATGGTGGAGCTCTCCGACCCCGCCGCTGGTTGAGGTGCCCGAGCCCCCAGGGGCGAGGGCCTCGAAACCACCCGCACCGACGCGCGGAAGGTGACCATGGTTTCGAGGCCTCGGCTAGCGCCTCGCCACCTCAACCAACGCGACGCCGCTGGTTGAGGTGCCCGAGCCCCCAGGGGCGAGGGCCTCGAAACCACCCGCACCTGCGCGCGCAAGGTGACCGCGGTGGTTGCCGAGGCCGCTGCTCACCCGCTGCGCGCTCGGCTCCGCGTGCGGGCGGCGTACAGTTCGCTGGAGAGCTGGATGAACGTCTGCGCACGGCGAGTGAGGCGAGTGCCGCGCATCCATGCGAGCACGATCTCGAGCGGTGGCAGGTCGTCACTCAGGTCGAGCGGCACCACCTTCTTGCCGTCGTAGGTCTCGTCACGTGCGGGACGCTGGTTCAGCAGGGCATAGCCGTGGCCGTGGGCGACCAGCGAGCGCACCGTCTCGTAACCCGAGGTGCGGAAGCGCACATGCGGCACGAGGCCCGACGACGACATGATCGACTCGAAGTAGGCGTTGCTGTGGGGAAGGTCCAGCAGGATCATCGGCTCTGGGGCCAGCTCGCTCAGCGACACCCGACCCCGCCGCGCGAGGGGGTGGTCCTCGGCCACGATGGCGTACGGCGGGGCGGTGTCCACCAGCAGCCGGTCGATGCCGTCATCGAGCTGCAGGGCGTACATCAGCGCGATTTCGCAGGTTCCGTCGTGCAGTGCTCGCCTGAGCTGTGCGTGCTCGCCCTCGACCACGCTCACATGCACCCTGGGAAAGCGGTCCTCGTACGCCGCGAGCAACCCGGGCAGATGGAAGGGCGCGAGCGTCTCGAAGCAGCCCAGGGACAGAGCCCCGACCAGCGCGTCACCGGCCTCCCGTGCCGAGTCGGCGAGCTCGCCGGCATGCACGAGGAAGCTGCGCAGCTCCTTGACGAACGACTCGCCGGCCGCGGTCAGGGTCAGCCCGCGTGCGTGGTGGCGCAGCAGCAGCTGGACGCCGAGCTCGTTCTCCAGCTGGGCCACGGCGGTCGACACCGCGGACTGGGAGACCCTCAGCTGCCGAGCGGCCGCGGTCATGCTGCCGAGCTCCGCCGCTGCCGCGAAGTACCTCAGCTGCACCAGCGTGAACGACGGCTCGGCCATCCCGTCATGCTGCCCGACCCCCGTCTCTCTTCGCCAGCGGGTTCAGGTCTGTGTCCACCGCATGACGCCGGCCCGAGCCGACGTTGGTTGAGGTGCCCGAGCCCCCAGAGGCGAGGGCCTCGAAACCATGGTGACCCTTCGCGCGAACGTGGCCGTGGTTTCGAGGCCTCGGCTAGCGCCTCGGCACCTCAACCAGCGCGAGGCGGACCGGACCCCCGGTTGGTGGAGGTGCCCGAGCCCCCAGGGGCGAGGGCCTCGAAACCACGGTGACCCTTCGCGCGAACGTGGCCGTGGTTTCGAGGCCTCGGCTAGCGGCTAGCGCCTCGGCACCTCAACCAACGGGACTCGGCGACTCGGGCGACGGACTCGGCGACGCGGGCGACGGGCTCGGCCACCCGGCCGACGGGCTCGGCACCTCGGCCGGCGGGGGAGTGGCCGGACTACGACGCCCACAGGGCGCCGGAGAGCTCCTCGGCCTCGCGGACCCCGGCAGGCAGGTCGAGGGTCACCACCTCGAGGTGCGGCTTCTCGGGGCGGGCGTCCTCGCCGTGCCAGGGTGCCTGGGCCACGACCGTGCCGTCGGGGGCGATGACGCGGCTGCCACCGAGGAGGGCCGACGGCCCGGAGCCGCCGCACTGGTTGGCCATCAGCCACCACTGCCCGTTGGCCAGGGCGTTGGCCGGGTAGAGCACCTCCCACCAGGTCCGCGCTCCCACCTCGTACGCCGACGGCGACACCACGACGCGGGCGCCGAGGTCGTGCAGCGCCCTGGCGTAGGCGGGATGGTCGCCGTCGAAGCAGGTGCTCAGGCCGACCGTCCCGATGTCGTCCACCTCGACGACGGTCGGGCCGGCACCGGCGGCGAACACCTCGTGCTCGCCCAGCGGCACGTACAGGTGCACCTTGCGATGGGCCGCGCGCAGGGTGCCGTCGGGTCCGTAGACCACGCAGGTGTTGAAGAGCCGGTCGCCGGCCAGCTCGGGGACCGAGCCGGCGAACAGCCACAGGTGGTGGTCTCGAGCGACCTTCCCCAGCTCCCGACCGCGAGGGCCGTCGAGCGGCTCTGCGGCCGCCCGCGCATCCGTCGCGAGCGTCCGAGGGTCGTACCCCGACGGCCAGAGCTCCGGCAGGACCACGAGCCCGGCGCCGCGCCGGGCCAGCGCGCGGACGTGGCCGAGGGCGTCCGCCAGGTTCTCGGCCGGTCTCCCACAGGCCGGGAGCCACTGGGCCAGTCCCACGGTGGTGGTCATCGTGCCGCCTCTCCTCGCAAGGAGTCCCAGGATGGGGACGGCGCCCGGCTCGGGTCAACGACAGGATGCCGATGCTGGTCATCTGTCGAACCGATGCCTTGCTGCGGAAAATAGCGCTGGGCAGATGGCCGGCGGTCTCGCATAGTGGTGCCGACCCACCCACCGGACGACCGATGGTCGCAGCTGTAGGGAGCACACCTAGATGAACCAGGCCGCACCGACCACGACCCTGCAGGTCGAGCAGCGAACCATCGACCACATCCCGGTCACCGAGCGGCACGGCAGGGCGCGCGACCTGTTCACGATCTGGTTCGGCTCCAACATCATGCTGCTCACGGTCGCGACCGGTGTGGTGGCGACCGCCGTCTACGGACTGCCGATCTGGGCGGCCTTCGCCGCGCTGGCCCTCGGCAACGTGGTCGGTGGCGTGGTGATGGCCCTGCACGCCGCGCAGGGACCGCAGATGGGCGTGCCCCAGATGCTCCAGACCCGCGCACAGTTCGGGTCCCAGGGCAGCCTGCTGGTGGTCACCCTCGTGATCTTCATGTACGTCGGGTTCTTCGCCTCCAACATGGTGCTCGGCGGGCAGGCGCTGTCCTCGCTCTTCGGCCTCTCGGCCACGCCCGCGATCATCGTCATCGGCCTGGTCAGCGTGGTCGGCGCGATCGTCGGCTACCGGCTGATCCACGCCCTCACCGGCCTGATGAGCGTGGTCTCGGGGCTGACCCTGCTGCTGGCCTTCGTGTGGGTGCTGTTCGTCAACGGGCTCAGCCACACCGCGCTCGGCAGCGGCGGCTTCACGCTCGTGGGCTTCTTCGGGACGCTGTCCCTGGCCGCGCTGTGGCAGATCGCCTACGCGCCGTACGTCTCGGACTACACGCGCTACATGCCCCGCGACACCGGTGTGCGGCCGGCCTTCTGGGCGACCTACTCCGGCTGCGTGCTCGGCTCGCTGCTGCCCATGCTGCTCGGCGGCCTCGTCGGCGCCGCGCTGCCGAAGGCGGACACCGTCGACGGGCTCTCGACGCTCACGCACGGGATCGGCGGCCTGGTGATCGCGGTGTTCGGCATCGGCATCGCCGCCACCAACGCGATGAACCTCTACTGCGGCGCGCTGTCGACGATCACGGTCGGCCAGACCCTGGTGCCCTCGTGGCTGCCACGGTCGACCAGCCGCGCCGTGGTCTCGGTCGTCCTCTTCGTCGGCGCCCTCGTGATGGCGATCGCGGGACAGGACAACTTCCTGGTGAACTTCACCAACTTCATGCTTCTGCTGCTGTGCGTCCTGGTTCCCTGGACCGCGGTGAACCTGGTCGACTACTACGTGGTCAAGCACGGCGACTACGACATCGAGTCGCTGTTCGAGCGGGACGGCGGTGCCTACGGGAGGTACAGCCCGATCGCCATCGGCTGCTACTTCCTGGGCATCCTCGTCCAGATCCCGTTCCTGAGCACGACGATGTTCACCGGCCCGATCGCCACCCGGCTGCACGGCGTCGACATCTCCTGGATCGTCGGCCTCGCGGTCATCTCGCCGGTCTACTACCTCCTGATGCGCGCCTACGGGAGACTGCCCGGCCGCGCCGTCTCATCGCCTCACCGCACGCCGCTGTCGGCCGAGGTCGTCGAGGAGGGCACCGCGTGAGCGGCCCGGTGGCGGGGACGGAGACCGACGCCGCCGGCTGGCACGCACGGGCCGAGCAGCTGGCCTTCCCCACCGAGGCCTTCGTGGACGGCCGCGAGGTGTCGTCCGTGGAGGGCACCACCCGCCCGACCGTCGACCCGGCCACCGGCCGGGTCCTCGCCCATGTCGCCGAGTGCGGGGACAAGGACGTCGATGCCGCCGTGCGGGCGGCCCGCGCCGCGTTCGAGCGGGGCGACTGGTCCCGCGCGCATCCCAGGGAGCGCAAGGCCGTGCTTCTGCGGCTGGCCTCGCTCGTGGAGGCTCACACCGCCGAGCTGGCCCTGCTGGACTCCCTCGACGCGGGCAAGCTCATCTCCGACACCACGGCCATCGACGTCCCCGGAAGCGCCGCCATCCTGGCGTGGTACGCCGAGTCCGTCGACAAGGTGTACGGCGAGGTCGCGCCGACCGCGCCCACGGACCTCGCGCTGATCAGCCGCGAGCCGCTCGGTGTCGTCGGCGCCGTGGTGCCCTGGAACTATCCCCTCGAGATGGCCGTATGGAAGCTGGCGCCCGCCCTGGCCGCGGGCAACAGCGTCGTGCTCAAGCCGGCGGAGGAGTCGCCGCTGTCCGCGCTGCGGCTGGCCAGGCTCGCATCGGAGGCCGGCCTGCCGGACGGCGTGCTCAACGTCGTGCCCGGCGACGGCCCGACCGCCGGTCGCGCCCTCGGCCTGCACCCCGACGTCGACGTGCTGACCTTCACCGGCTCCACCGCGGTGGGCAAGCTGTTCCTCACCTACGCGGGGCAGTCCAACATGAAGCAGGTCTGGCTCGAGTGCGGCGGCAAGAGCGCCAACGTCGTCTTCGCCGACACCGCCGACCTGGACGCGGCGGCCGACGGCGTCTGCGCCGGTATCTTCACCAACCAGGGCCAGGTGTGCTCGGCCAACTCACGGCTGCTGGTGGAGCGGACGGTCAAGGACGCGCTCCTCGAGCGCGTGGTGGAGCGAGCTCGTGCCATCGTCGTCGGCGACCCGCTGGATCCGCGCACGACCATGGGTCCGCTCGTCAGCGCGGAGCACGCCGACCGGGTCGTGGACCTGGTGGAGTCCGGCGCTGCCGAGTCGAGGACGGTCCTCGGTGGCGGCGGGGTCGCCGGCGCCCCGTCGACCTGCTTCGTGCAGCCGACGATCTTCGACGACGTGCCGTACGACGCGCGCATCGCCCGCGAGGAGGTCTTCGGGCCGGTGCTCGCGGTCTTCGCGTTCGACGACGAGGACGAGGCCGTGCGGGCCGCCAACGACACGCCCTACGGCCTAGCCGCCTCCGTGTGGTCCGACAGCCTCTCGCGGGCGCACCGGGTGGCCCGGCGTCTGCGAGCGGGCACGGTGTCGGTGAACACCGTCGACGCCCTGGACGTCACGACGCCGTTCGGCGGGTTCGGGCAGTCCGGCTTCGGGCGCGACCTGTCCCTGCACGCGCTGGACAAGTTCACCGCCCTGAAGACGACCTGGGTCGCGCATGGCTGAGGGCCCACGGGCTGGCGGGTCGACGTACGACTATGTGGTGGTGGGTGGCGGCACCGCCGGGTCGCTGCTCGCCGCGCGGCTCTCGGAGGATCCCGACGTCTCGGTGCTTCTGCTGGAGTGGGGCCCCGATGACGCCGAGGAGCCCCGCGCCCGCTCGATCAGCCGGTGGGCGGAGATGCTCGAGGGGGAGTACGACCTCGACTACCGCAGCGTGCCGCAGACCCGGGGCAACTCGGGGATCCGCCAGGCCCGGATGCGCATCCTGGGCGGCTGCTCGACCGCGAACACCATGATCGCCTGGCGCCCGCTGCCCGCCGACCTCGACGAGTGGGTCGCCCTCGGGGCCGTCGGCTGGGACGCCGGGACGGTGCTGCCGTACTACGAGCGGCTGCAGACACCGATCCATCCCGTCGCGCCGGCGGACCAGAACCCCTACGTCCGAGACGTCGTCCGGTCCGCCTCACAGGCCCTCGGACTGCCGGTCCGCACCACCTGGAACGACGACGAGCTCGGCGAGCAGGCGAGCGGGACCGGCTTCTTCGAGGTCGGCTACACCCCCGAGACCAACCTCCGCTCGTCGACGTCGATCCACTACCTCCATCCCGTCCGCGGGCGCGAGAACCTCACGGTGGTGACCGGCGCACGCGCCGAGCGGCTGCTCCTGGAGGGGCGCCGCGCCACGGGCGTGCGCGTCCGGCGCCAGGACGGCCGCCGAGTCGACCACGCCGCCCGCCGAGAGGTGCTGGTGTGCTGCGGCGCGATCGACTCCCCTCGACTGCTGCAGCTGTCGGGCATCGGTCCTCGCGACGTCCTGGAGAATGCGGGGATCGAGGTGCGCCTCGACCTGCCGGGGGTGGGGGAGAACCTCATGGACCACGCAGAGGGCCTGGTGGTCTGGGAGGCCGGACGGGACGTTCCCCGCACCTGCGCGAGCGGCTGGGACGCGGGTGCGATGGTGAGCCTGGAGGGGTCGCCCCGCCAGCCCGACGTGATGATGCACTTCCCGGTGGAGGCGGTCGCCGACCACGCGGTCGCCTACGGCGCGGTGCTGCCGGCGGGGATCGTCTCCATCGCACCCAACGTCGCCAAGCCGCACAGCCGCGGCCGCGTCTGGGTCGGCAGCGCCGACGCCGACGCACCACCGTGCATCGACTACGGGTACTTCACCGACCCGGAGGGCCACGACGAGCGGATGCTGGTGGCAGGGGTGCGGCTGGCCCGCGAGATCGCCCGCCGGGAGCCGTTCGCGTCGTGGTTGCTGCGGGAGGTGTTCCCCGGACCCGCGGTGTGCTCGGACGAGGACGTCTCCGCGGTGGCGCGGGCGACCCACCAGACGGTGTACCACGTGTCCGGCACCTGCCGGATGGGCGCCGACGGCGACCCGTTGGCCGTCCTCACGCCGGACCTGCGGGTCCGAGGCGTCCAGGGGCTCCGGGTCGTGGATGCCTCGGTCTTCCCGACGCTGCCGTCGGTGAACCCCGTCGTCACCGTGATGCTGGTGGCGGAGCGCGCCGCCGACCTGGT
>JAICKK010000084.1 GCA_025927955.1 Nocardioidaceae bacterium | reverse complement strand
TGGCACTCGGTGCCTGGGCGCTGGTGTCGCTGGCCCGCGCGGCGACCTGGCCGTCCCGCACGTCGGTCCGCGACGCCCTGCGCGGCGACGCTCGCACCGTCGCGGCCCTGGCGGTGCTGGCGGCCTTCACGGCGGTGGTGGGGCTGTCCTCGCCGTCGCAGGTGCGGCACTCGCTCGTGGTCGTGCTGGCCGCCGGCGCGCTGACCGCGCTCGCCCGGTTCGTCCGGCGCGGCGCGACCGCCCCTCGCAAGGTGGTGCTCGTCGGCGCCCAGCAGGCACTGGAGAGCTACGTCGCGTCGGCGACCGACACCGGTGACGTGGTCGCCGGCTGCCACGTGGTCGACGCCGGTGCCGCCGCCGCGGTGCAGCCGAGCCTGCTGGTGCCGACGACGACGAGCCTGGAGACGCTTCCCGAGCTGGTCGACGGGGTCGGGGCGGAGGCCGTCCTCGTGCTTCCGGGTGCGGGGGTGAGCGCAGAGGTGGTCCGCGACCTGAGCTGGGCGTTCGAGGCCAGCGGCGTCAGCGTGGGCGTGGTCTGCCCGGTCGCGTCCGTGTCGGCGCACCGGCTGCGGCCCACCGTCTCGGGCGCCGGGACCGTCCTGGAGGTCGCGGTGCCGCGTGCGAGCGCGACGGCCCGGCTCGGCAAGACGGTCCTGGACCGCGTCGGCGCGGCCGTCCTCCTCGTGCTGGCCGCGCCGTTGCTGGGCGTCCTGTGGGCGGCGGTGCGGCTGGACAGCAAGGGCCCCGGGTTCTTCGTCCAGACCCGCGTGGGGCGCGACGGACGGCCGTTCCGCATGGTCAAGCTGCGCACCATGCACCGCAACGCCGAGGAGCTGCTCGCCGCGCTGGCGGAGGAGAACGAGCTCGACGGGGTGCTGTTCAAGATCCGTCGCGACCCTCGGGTGACCCGCGTCGGGTACTGGCTGCGCCGCTCGTCGCTCGACGAGCTCCCGCAGCTGGTCAACGTGGTGCGCGGCGAGATGTCCCTGGTCGGGCCCCGCCCTGCGCTGCCCGCCGAGGTCGACTCCTACGACGCCGTCGCGCGGCGTCGCCTGGTCGTCAAGCCGGGGATCACCGGCCTGTGGCAGGTCAGCGGTCGCTCCGACCTGCTGTGGGAGGAGTCGCTGCGGCTGGACCTCTACTACGCCGACAACTGGCGGCTGGTCGACGACATGGCGATCGCCTGCCGCACCGTCACCGCGGTGACCCGTGCCCGTGGGGCCTACTGATGGGCCCCCTGGCGGCCTCCGCCACCCGTGACAGACTTCGGCACATGACGACGTCCCCGGCGACCGACGGCAGTGCCCCCTCCGACGACCACGAGTTCGCCGCCTGGGCGGCCACGCTGGCCGGGCGCCGGCTCACCGAGGTCCGCGCCGAGGGGCTCGAGGGCCGGGCCCTCAAGGACGCCGGCGACCGGGCCGCGCACGACCTGCTCATGGCGCTGTGCGCCGAGCACCGGCCCGATGACGCGGTGATGTCGGAGGAGAGTGCCGCGAGCATCGAGAACGCCGGCCGGCTCACCGCCTCCCGGGTGTGGATCATCGACCCGCTCGACGGCACCCGGGAGTTCTCCGAGCCGCCGCGCGACGACTGGGCGGTGCACGTCGCGCTGTGGCAGGACGGCGAGCTCGTGGCCGGCGCCGTCGCGCAGCCGGGGCTGGGCACCACCTTCGACACCGGCAACCCGCCGACCGTCCCCGCCCGGTCCTCGCAGCGGCCGCGGATCGCGGTGAGCCGCACGCGGCCGCCCGCGTTCGTGGAGGGGCTCGCCGGGGAGCTGGGCGCCGACCTGGTCCCGATGGGCTCGGCCGGCGCCAAGGTCATCTCCGTGGTCCGAGACGTCACCGACGCCTACGTGCACGCCGGTGGCCAGTACGAGTGGGACTCCGCCGCGCCCGTCGCGGTGGCCCGCGCGGCCGGGCTGCACACCTCGCGCATCGACGGATCGCCGCTGGTCTACAACCAGCGCGACGTGCTGCTGCCGGACCTGGTGGTGTGCCGGCCGGAGCTGGCCGACGCGATCCTCGACTACGTCCGGCGCGCCGGCGTCGAGTGAGCGCCGGGCTGCGCGAGGCGTCCACCGCGAGGTCCCGCTAAGGTCCGCCCCTATGGCAGCGGCGAAGTCGAGCACCCCGGCGGTCGAGGTCGAGGTGGACGACAAGGTGGTCCGGATCACCCACCCGGAGAGGGTGTACTTCCCGGCACGCGGTGAGACCAAGCTCGACCTGGTCCACTACTACCTCTCCGTCGGCGACGGCATCGTCAACGCCCTGTTCGAGCGGCCGTGCATGCTGCACCGGTTCCCGACCGGGGTCACCGGCGAGAAGGTGCACCAGAAGCGCCTCCCCTCGGGTGCGCCGCCCTGGATGGAGACCGTGCGGCTGCACTTCCCCCGCTGGAACCGCACCGCGGACGAGCTGTGCGTCACCGAGGTGGCCCAGGTCGTGTGGGCGGTGCAGATGTCGACCGTCGAGTTCCACCCGTGGAACAGCCGCCGGGCCGACACCGAGAAGCCCGACGAGTGGCGCATCGACCTCGACCCGGGTGACGAGTGCGACTACGCCACCGTCCGGCGGGTCGCCCACGTCGTGCACGAGGTGCTCGACGAGCTGGGCGCGACGGGGTTCCCCAAGACGTCGGGCGGCAAGGGCCTGCACGTCTACGTGCGCATCCGCCCCGAGCACGGCTTCTCCGACGTACGACGGGCGGCGCTCGCGTTCGCGCGGGAGGTCGAGCGACGCACCCCGGAGGTGACCACGACGTGGTGGCGCAAGGACCGCGACCCCACGCAGCTGTTCGTGGACTACAACCAGAACGCCCGCGACCACACCATCGCCGCCGCCTACTCGGTCCGGGGGAACGCGGAGGCGACCGTCTCGACACCGGTCGGCTGGGAGGAGGTCGACGACGCGGAGCCCGGCGACTTCACGATCGCCACCGTGCCGTCCCGGTTCGCCGAGCTCGGTGACCTGCACGCCGGCATCGACGATGCCGTCTTCGACCTCGCACCGCTGCTGGAGTGGGCCGAGCGTGACGAGCGCGAGGGGCGCGAGACTCCGGACCTCCCGACCGAGGGCTGAGCACGGCGGCTGTGGCTGTGGCTGGGGATCCGGTGGGCGCCACCTCGTAGACTGGCCGGCGACCCCCTCGAGCACCCCCTCCGGGACGACAGGGGGTGCTCGTGCTGCCCCGGCGGTCGACCCGACCGCCACCGGCTCTGTCGACCCAGACGTGCAGGAGATGACCTTCGTGGGTGTGAGCGGCCTGGCCGACCTCGTCCTCCGGGAGCCGACGCTGGCGCACGCCGTCGCCCAGGCGCGCGGTGGCACGGTGCCCGCCCTGGACCTGACCGCGACGAACGCCCTGCGACCCTTCGTGGTCAAGGGGCTGGTGGACGCCGGCCGCACGGTCCTGGTGGTGGCGGCCACCTCCCGGGAGGGCGAGGACCTCACCCGGGCCCTCGAAGGCGTGCTCGACCCCTCCCTGGTCGCCTACTTCCCCGCGTGGGAGACGCTGCCGCACGAACGGCTCTCGCCGCGCAGCGACACCGTCGGCCGCCGCCTGGCCGTGCTGCGCCGGCTGCGCCACCCGGGCAGCCACGCCTCGAACGGGCCGGTGCGCGTGGTGGTGGCGCCGGTCCGGTCCGCGCTGCAGCCGCAGGTGCGCGGCCTGGCCGACCTGGAGCCGGTCGAGCTGACCGTCGGGGCGCAGGCCGAGCTCGACGACGTGGTGCGCCGCCTGGCCGGCGCCGCCTACTCCCGGGTCGACCTGGTGGAGCGGCGCGGCGAGTTCGCGGTCCGCGGAGGGATCGTCGACGTCTTCCCACCGACCGAGGAGCATCCGCTGCGCGTGGAGTTCTGGGGCGACGAGGTCGAGGAGATCCGGTCCTTCGCGGTCGCCGACCAGCGCACTCTGGCGCCGGCCGACCGGCTGTGGGCGCCGCCCTGCAGGGAGCTGCTGCTCACCGACGAGGTGCGCGCCCGGGCCCGGGCGCTCGGCGAGCGCCACCCGGAGCTGGCCGAGATCACCGAGAGGGTCGCCGACGGCCACGCCGTCGAGGGCATGGAGTCGCTGGCTCCCGTCCTCAGCGACGGGATGGAGATGCTGGTCGACCTGCTGCCGCGCGAGACCCACGTGCTCGTGCTGGACCCGGAGCGGGCCCGCCGCCGCGCGCACGACCTGGTCGCGACCAGCGAGGAGTTCCTCGAGGCGTCGTGGGCGGCGGCCGCCGCGGGCGGCCAGGCTCCGATCGACCTGGGTGCGGCGTCCTACCACACGCTGGCCGACGTCCGTGGGCGGTGCCTGGCGCAGGGCAAGGCCTGGTGGAGCGTGTCTCCCTTCGGCCTCGACCCCGACGCCGCCGAGCTCGACCGGCCACCGCTGCGCGACGCCACCGGCGAGGTGGTCGGCTCCGGTGTCGACGTCGAGGCCGGCGCGGTCGAGTCGCGGGTGCTGCCGGCGCGGACCGTCGAGGCCTACCGTGGCGACCTCGAGCGCGCCATCGAGGACATGCGGGCGTGGCTGCGCGGCGGCAGCCGGGTGGTGCTGCTGCACGAGGGGCACGGGCCGGCGCAGCGTCTCGTGGAGGTGCTCACCGAGCACGACGTCCCGGCCAGGTACCACGAGTCGCTGGACGGCGAGCCGGAGCCGGGGCTCGTGCACGTCAGCACCGCGACCCTCGAGCACGGCTTCGTCGACGAGTCCCTGTGCCTGGCGGTGCTCACCGGGGACGACCTCACCGGGCAGCGGGCCTCGACCAAGGACATGCGCTCGATGCCGACGCGCAGGAAGCGGCAGATCGACCCGCTCGAGCTCAAGCCCGGCGACTACGTCGTGCACGAGCAGCACGGGGTGGGCCGCTACGTCGAGATGCGCCAGCGGGAGGTGCAGGGCGCCACCCGCGAGTACCTCGTGCTGGAGTACGGCGCCTCGAAGCGGGGCCAGCCCCCCGACCGGCTCTTCGTCCCGACCGACGCGCTGGACCAGGTGACCCGCTACGTGGGTGGCGAGCAGCCGTCCCTGGACCGTCTCGGTGGCGGTGACTGGGCCAGGCGCAAGGGCCGGGCCCGCAAGGCGGTCAAGCAGATCGCCGCCGAGCTGATCAAGCTGTACGCCGCGCGCCAGGCCACCCGGGGGCACGCCTTCGGGCCGGACAGCCCCTGGCAGCGCGAGCTCGAGGACGCCTTCCCGTTCGTGGAGACCCCCGACCAGCTCTCCACGGTCGACGAGGTCAAGCACGACATGGAGCAGCAGGTGCCGATGGACCGGCTGGTCTGCGGCGACGTCGGCTACGGCAAGACCGAGATCGCGGTCCGGGCGGCGTTCAAGGCGGTGCAGGACGGCAAGCAGGTGGTGGTGCTGGTGCCCACCACGCTGCTCGTGCAGCAGCACTTCTCGACGTTCAGCGAGCGGATGGCCGGCTTCCCGGTCCTGCTGGCGGGGCTCTCCCGGTTCCAGACCGACAAGGAGGCCGCCCGGGTGATCGAGGATCTCGCCGACGGCCGGGTCGACATCGTCATCGGGACCCACCGGCTGCTCAACCCCGACATCCGCGTCAAGAACCTCGGGCTGATCATCGTCGACGAGGAGCAGCGCTTCGGCGTCGAGCACAAGGAGCAGATGAAGCGGCTGCGCACCAGCGTCGACGTGCTCTCCATGTCGGCCACCCCCATCCCGCGGACCCTGGAGATGGCGATCACCGGCATCCGGGAGATGTCGACGATCACCACACCGCCGGAGGAGCGGCACCCGGTGCTGACCTACGTCGGCGCCTACGAGGACCGCCAGGTGGTCGCCGCCATCCGGCGCGAGCTGCTGCGCGAGGGGCAGGTCTTCTTCATCCACAACCGGGTGCACTCCATCGACCGGGCCGCCGCCCGGATCCGCGAGCTGGTCCCCGAGGCGAGGGTCGCGACCGCGCACGGCCAGATGGGCGAGCACCGCCTCGAGCAGGTGATGCTCGACTTCTGGGAGAAGCGCTTCGACGTCCTGGTCTGCACCACGATCGTGGAGTCCGGCCTCGACGTGTCCAACGCCAACACGATGCTCATCGAGCGGGCCGACACCCTCGGCCTGTCCCAGCTGCACCAGCTGCGCGGTCGGGTCGGTCGCGGCCGGGAGCGCGCGTACGCCTACTTCCTCTACCCGCCCGACAAGCCGCTGACCGAGACCGCCCACGAGCGCCTCGCCACGCTGGCCCAGCACTCCGACCTGGGCGGCGGGATGGCCATCGCCATGAAGGACCTGGAGATCCGAGGCGCCGGCAACCTGCTCGGGGGCGAGCAGTCCGGGCACATCGCCGACGTCGGCTTCGACCTCTACGTCCGGCTGGTCGGTGAGGCGGTCAGCGAGTTCCGCGGCGACGGGGCCGCCGAGGAGCCGGAGATGAAGATCGAGCTGCCGATCGACGCCCACCTGCCGCACGACTACGTGCCCAGCGAGCGGCTCCGCCTGGAGATGTACAAGCGGCTCGCAGAGGTCCGCGGCGACGACGACGTCGCGCTGATCCGCGAGGAGCTGGTCGACCGCTACGGCGAGCCGCCCGCGGCGGTCGCCAGCCTGCTCGCGGTGGCCAGGTTCCGCGGCCGCGCACGGCGGGCCGGACTGACCGACGTCACCGTGCAGGGCAAGTACGTCCGGTTCGCCCCGGTGGACCTGCCGGAGTCGGCGACGGTGAGGCTGGGCCGGCTCTACCCCAAGAGCATCGTCAAGGCCCCGCTGCGTACGATTCTCGTGCCTCGTCCGTCGACCGCGGTCGTGGCCGGCCGGCCGCTGCGCGACGAGGAGCTGCTGGACTGGGCGCGCGAGGTCATCGACGCGGTCGTCGACCGGGTGCCGGCCGGCGCACCGACCTAGAAGCCCGAGACGACACAGGAGCCGTCGTGACCCGAACCCGCAGCCTCCACAGGCTGGTGCTCGCCGCCGCCGCCTGCGGCGTCCTGTCCGCCTGCAGCGTCCACCCGGGCGCCGCCGCCATGGTGGGCTCCAAGCCCATCAGCAGCGACAGCGTCGACTCCTTCGCGCGCGCCCTGTGCTACAACCCGAACGCCTCGGCCGGGCAGGCCGTCGCCAGCCGGGGGGTGCGCCAGAACGCGCTGCGCAACCTGGTCAACGCGTCGCTGGCCCAGCAGTACGGCCAGGCGCACGGCATCGTGCCCGACCAGGGGAAGGTGTCCGCGTTCATGGCCTCCAACCAGAGCGCCCTGGCGCAGGTGCCCGCGGACCGGCGCTCGGTCCTGACCCAGCGCCTCCAGGAGCTCGTGGAGGGCCAGCTCATCCTGGTCGAGGCAGGTCGCCGGGAGCTGCAGAGGCAGGGGACCACGACCATCTCCGACCAGAGCGCCTACACCGCCGGCTCCCGGCTGCTGTCGGCCTGGGCGCGCCGCAACGTCGACGTGGCGGTGGACCCCCGCTTCGGCACGTTCACCAACGGCACCCTGGTGCCCTCGAGCGGCTCGGTGTCGGTGGCGGTGTCCAAGAGCGCGACCGCGGCCGCCCAGGCGCAGCCGCCGAGCTCGTGGGTGGCGGGGCTGCCCGCCAGCCAGAAGTGCAGCTAGCGCCGGCTCGGCGACGCGCGGTGGGGGCGGCCCCGTGCCGCTGACCGTGCTGGTCACCAGCCCCCGGGTGGCGCCCGGCCTGATGACCTGGACCGCCTGGTCCGCCGTGGCCGAGGCCTCCCGCCGGCTCGCCCGCTCCGCCGACCTGCCCCTGGCCCGGGCCGTCGCCGAGGCCGGGCACCCCGTCGCCGAGAGACCCGCGGGTCCGGATGCCGACCTGCTCGCCTCGGCGGCCGCGACCGACATCGTGTGGCTGGCCTCCACCGACGAGGTCGACCGGCTGCCGGACCTGGTCGCGAGCCTGCTCCCGGGCGACCCGAAGGTGCCGGTCGAGGTCGTGCACGGCTCCTACGACGTGCCCGGCGCCCGGCTGCTGGACCTGGTGAGGGTGATGGACCGGCTCCGGCGGGAGTGTCCGTGGGACCGGAAGCAGACCCACCGCTCGCTCGCGCCGTACCTGCTGGAGGAGACCTACGAGACGCTCGAGGCGGTCGAGTCCGGCGACCTGCAGCACCTGCGCGAGGAGCTCGGCGACCTGCTGCTGCAGGTGTTCTTCCACGCCCGGGTCGCGGCGGAGTCCGGACCCGCCGGGTTCACCGTCGACGACGTGGCCACCGGGATCGTCGACAAGCTCGTGCACCGGCACCCGCACGTGTTCGCCGGCGTGGAGGTCGCCGACGCGGACGAGGTCGACCGCAACTGGGAGGACCTCAAGGCCGCGGAGAAGGGCCGGGCCTCGGTGCTGGACGGCGTGCCGCTCGCCCTGCCGGCGCTGGCCCTCGCCGACAAGGTGCTCGCCCGGGCCGCGAGGGTGGGGGTCGCCCCGGCGCCGGACGACGGCTCCCTCGGCGAGCGGCTGCTGGCGCTGGTCGTGACGGCGCGCGCCGGCGGCCAGGACGCCGAGCAGGCGCTGCGCGACGCGGTTCGCCGGCTCGCCGGGACGGTGCGCGCCGCCGAGGTGCCATCCGCCACATGAGCCACCTGTGCCATGGACAACGCCGGGTCCCGGACACACGCTGGAGGGACCATCGAGCAGAGATGGCCGGGCCGCGTGGGGTCGTTCCCGCCGCGAGAGCCTGCGCGACGGGAGGAGGCTGCGGTGGCCGATCGGGCGGTCGACCGGCGCGACGTCGACGGGCTGACCCTGGTGACCCTCGCCGGTGAGCTCGACCTCGCCTGCTGCTGCGCCCTGCGGTGCGCACTGCAGCCGCTGCCGTCGGCCCGGATGCCGGACCTCGCGGTCGACCTGCGGCAGGTGACGTTCATGGACTGTGCGGCCGTGGGCACGCTGGTCCGCGCCTACCGCACGGTCCGGTCCGCGGGCGGCTGCCTGCGGCTCATCGGTCCGCAGCACGGACCCGCCCGCCTGCTGCACCTGTGCCAGCTCGAGGGCGTGCTGTGCGTGCACGACTCGGTGGAGGCCGCCACGACCCCTTCGTGCCACACGCACTCCGGCGACGGCCGGGCCGGAGCCACTAGCCCCCGCCCGCTGAGCCCGTCGCAGCGGTGATCAGAGCTCGGCCACGAGGAGGGCGACCGTGGACTTCCCCGTGCCGGGAAGGCCCCCGATGACCGTCAGCGTCGTCACGGGACCGATCCTCACACGCTCGACCTGGTGGGACCTCGGGGGAGCTCAGGCGCGGAGGACCTCCACGTTGACCACGCGGCGGTCGGCGGGAGTGAGCTCGTGGATGCCGCCGCTCAGCTCCACCGCCGCGGTCAGCTCCGGGTGCTCGCAGTCCGGGCCGACGAACAGGTCGACCGCGCCCGGCTCGACCACGCGCACGCCGCGGCGGTCGGTGAGGCCGAGGCGATGGGTGGGGACGTCGAGAACCACCGTGGCCTCGGCGCCCGCCTCCAGCTCCACCCGGGCGTAGCCGAGCAGCTGCACGACCGGGCGGGTCACCGAGGCGACGGGGTCGGTGGCATAGAGCTGTACGACGTCCGCGCCGGCCCGGTCCCCGGTGTTCGTCACCCGGACCCTGACCTCGATCGAGGCATCCGTCGGCACGGTCGCCGACGCCACGCGCAGGTCGCTGTGCTCGAACGAGGTGTAGGACAGCCCGTGGCCGAAGGGCCGCACCGGCGCATTGTCGACGTTGCTCACCGAGCTCGCCGCGCCGAGCCGGGGATGCAGGTAGCTGTAGGGCTGCGCGCCCACCGAGCGCGGCAGGGACACTGGGAGGCGCCCGGAGGGGTTGATCCGTCCCGACAGGACGCCGGCGACGGCCGCGGCGCCCTCCTGCCCGGGGAAGAATGCCTGGACGACCGCGGCGCACCGCTCCAGCGCCCAGTCCACCGCGTAGGGGCGACCGGTGAGCATCACGAGGACGACCGGGGTGCCGGTGGCCAGCAGCGCCTCGACGAGCTGACGCTGCACGCCCGGGAGGTCCAGCGACTCCGCGTCGCAGCCTTCGCCCGAGGTGCCGCGCCCGAACAGGCCGGCCCGGTCGCCCACGACGGCCACGCAGACCTCGGCCGCGCGGGCGGCCGTGACTGCGGCGCCGAAGCCGGAGGTGTCGCCGGTATCGACGTCGGCGCCGCGCTCGTACGTCACGTCGACGCCCGGCAGCTCCGCGCGCAGGGCGGCCAGGACGCTGTCGGCGTTCAGGCCGAGCTCGACACCGGCGTGCTGGGCGAGCACATGGTTGGCGAAGCTGTAGCAGCCGAACAACGCCGAGGTGTCGTCCGCGTTCGGGCCGACGACGGCGACCTTGCGCCCGGCGGATGCGCCGACGCCCAGGGGCAGCGTGCCGTCGTTGCCGAGGAGGATCACCGACTGCTCGGCCAGGCGCGCCGCCAGCGCCCGGTGCGCGGGCGGGTCGAGGTCGATGCGGTCCAGGTCTCCGTCCACTCCCAGGCCGGCGGCGGGGTCGTAGCCGGGGTCGAGCAGCCCCAGCCGGGCCTTCTGGCGCAGGACCCGGCGCAGCGCGCGGTCGACCAGCTCCTCGGGGATCGCCCCCGAGCGGACGCGCTCGGCCAGCGGCGCCAGGTAGGCCACCCCCGTGGGCAGCTCGACGTCGATCCCGGCCGTCAGCGCCTGGGCGCCGGCGTCCCCGAGGTTGTCGGCCACGCCGTGCAGGGTCTGGAGGAAGGCGACCGAGAAGTAGTCCGCGACCACGGTGCCCTCGAAGCCCCACGCGTCCCGGAGGACGCCGGTCAGCAGGTCCGCGTCGGCGGCCACCGGAAGCCCGTCGATCTCGGCGTAGGAGTTCATCACCGAGTCGGCACCCCCGTCGAGCACAGCCATCTCGAAGGGGAGCATCAGCACGTCGGCGACCTCGCGTGGCCCGGCATGCACCGGCGCGAGGTTGCGTCCGGCGCGGGAGTTCGAGTAGCCCACGAAGTGCTTGAGGGTCGCGACCACACCCGTGGACTGCACGCCGCGCACGAAGGCGCTGGCGACCGTGCCGACGAGGTAGGGATCCTCGGAGATGCACTCCTCCACCCGGCCCCACCGGGCGTCGCGCACGACGTCGAGCACCGGGGCCAGGCCCTGGTGCACGCCGAGGGAGCGCATGGACGTCCCGATCGCGGCCCCGACCTCCTCCAGCAGCTCGGGGTCGAAGCTGGCGCCCCACGACGGCGGGGCCGGGAAGGTGGTCGCCCGCCAGGCTGCCAGCCCGGTCAGGCACTCCTCGTGGACCAGGGCGGGAATGCCGAGGCGGGTGTTCTTCTGCAGCCACCGCTGCTTGGCGACGAGGCCACGAACACCTTCGGCGGGGTCGACCGGGGTGGTGCCGAAGACCCGGGTCAGCTGCCCGAGCCCGTCGGTGGCGAAGCCCTCCAGGCTGTCGACGTCGGCCTGCATGGCGTCGGCCATCGGTGCGACGTCACCGCCCTCGCCGGTGCCGCCGCGCCCTTCCCACAGGCCCACCAGCTGGGCCACCTTCTCCTCCAGGGTCATCCGGCAGATCAGCTCCTCGACCCGGGCGTCGGCGCCCGGTGCGGGCGCGGCGGCGCCCGGGAACGAGTCAGTGGCCATGGGTGTCTCCTCGGGGTCGTTGCGGACAGCTGGCGGACCGGCCCTCGCCTCGGCTGAGGCTCGTCGGCCCGGTCACCGGCTCGGGCCGGTCGCAGGTCGTGGTGACCGCCACGGCCGTTCCGCCGGCCGCAGCGGCGTGCACGGACTCCATGACGTCGAGCACGTGCATCCCCACCTCCGCGCTGGCGCGGTGCGGCCGGTCCGCGTCGAGGCTGACGGCCAGGTCGGCCACGCCATACCCCCGTCCGGCCCCGAGGTACCCCGCGGAGACGGGCAGCCGCACCCAGTCCGGGGCGGCGGCGGTGGACAGCTCGACGGCGCCGTCGAAGTAGTTGGGGTCGGGCACCGAGAGGGACCCCTCGCTGCCGTACACCTCGATCCGCGGCAGGCGGGCGGCCCAGGTGTCGAAGCTCATGACGAGCGTCGTCAGGGCGCCGCCGGAGTGCTCGAGGATCCCGGTGACGTGGCTGTCCACCTCGACGTCGAACGTCGTCCCCGACCGGGGGCCGGCCCCGATGGTGCGGCGGTGCCTCGGCCGCGAGGAGGCGCCCACCACGCGCCGGACCGGACCCAGCAGCTGGACCAGCGTGGTCAGGTAGTACGGCCCCATGTCGAGCAGCGGGCCGCCCCCCGGCCGGTAGTAGAACTCCGGGTCCGGGTGCCAGCGTTCGTGCCCGGGCGTGACCATGAACGCGGTCGCGGCGTGCGGAACGCCGATGTGCCCGGCGTCCACGGCCGCGCGAGCGGTCTGGATCCCCGTCCCGAGCACGGTGTCCGGCGCGCAGCCGACCCGAAGGCCGGCCGCGGCTGCGGCGTCCAGGACGGCGCGGCCCTCCCGCGTCGTGGCGGCCAGCGGCTTCTCGCCGTAGACGTGCTTGCCGGCGGCCAGGGCGGCCAGGGCGGCCTCGGCGTGGGCGGCGGGAGGCGTGAGGTTGAGGACGACGTCGACGTCGTCGGCCGCGAGCAGGTCCTCCAGGCAGGTGGCCCGGGCCTGGGGGTGCTCCGCGGCCAACGCCTGCGCGCGGGCGCTGTCCAGGTCCGCGACGGCGCTCACCCGGAGCTGCGGGAGCCTCGAGAGCGAGGCGCTGTACTGCCCGCTGATCCGGCCGGCACCGACGATGCCGACCCTCAGCGGCCCACTCACGTGGCGGGTTCCTGTCCGGGTGGGACCTGGCCGGCCCTCGGGGAGGCTACTTTCCAAAGCCGGCGCTCAGGCCGCTGACCAGCTGGCGGCGACCGATGACGTAGAGCACGAGGATCGGCAGTGTGGTCAGGCACACGGCCGCCAGGACCGCCGGGATGTTGACGCTGTACTGGCCCTGGAAGCTCCAGATGGCCAGCGGCAGCAGGCGCAGGTTGGGGCTCTGGGTCAGGACCAGCGGCAGCAGGAACCCGTTCCAGACGACCAGGCCCTGGTAGATCAGCACCGTCGCGATGGCCGGGCGGGTCAACGGGAACGCCAGCCGCCACACCGTGCCCCACTCGCTCGTACCGTCCAGGCGCATCGACTCGAACAGCTCGTTCGGGACGTCGCGGAGGAAGTTCGCCAGGACGAGCACCGAGAGCGGGATCGAGAACGCGATCGACGGGAGGATCAGCGCGAGGAGGGTGTCGTACAGGTGCAGCCGGATGATGATCAGGTACAGCGGGATGATCGTCGCCTGCAGCGGGATCGCCAGGCCCAGCAGCAGGAACCGGGAGGAGAACCGCAGGAACCGGCTGTTGCCGCGGACGATGGCGAAGGCCGCCATGAAGGACAGCAGCACCGCGGGGATGACGGCGCAGACGGTCACGATGACGCTGTTGACGAAGTACCGGTCGAAGTCGTTCTCGATGACCAGCCGGTAGTTGTCGAACGTCGGCTGCGTGGGCGGGATCAGCGGGTTCGACGTGAAGTACGACGCCTGCGGCTTGAAGCTCGTGATGAGGATCCAGTACAGCGGCAGGACGATCACCGCGAGCCAGACCCACCCGGCGATGCCTGCCGGGAGGTTGACGTGGTGCCTGCCCCGGCCCCGGCCCCGGCTCGTGATCGTGGTCATCTACAGGCCCTCCTGCTGGCTTGCGGAGGCGTCCTTGCCGCCGAGTCGCTGCAGCAGCAGCGCCAGGCACAGGCCGAGGACGACGAGGATCGTCGCGACCACGCTCGCGGGACCCATCTGGTTGGCCTGGAACCCCCGCTTGTACATGTCCAGCGCCAGGATGCGGGTCGAGTCGCCAGGGCCGCCACCCGTCAGCACGTAGATCAGGTCGAAGGCGGTCAGCGATCCCACGACCATGAGGGTCACGGAGGTGATGATCGTGTACTTCAGCTGCGGCAGCGTGATGTTGATGAACTGGCGCACGGTGCCCGCCCCGTCGATGGAGGCGGCTTCGTACAGCGAGCGCGGGATCTGCCGTACGCCGCCCTGGTAGATGAGGGTGTGGAAGGGGATGTACTGCCAGGCCAGGGCGAACAGCACCACGCCCAGCGCCAGCGTGGGATCGCCCAGCCAGTTCTGCTTGAGCCAGGGCACCCCCAGTCCTGCTGCGAGCCCGAAGTTCGGGTCGAGCAGCGCCTTGTAGGCGGCGGAGATGGCCGCCGCCGACAGCAGGAGGGGCAGGAAGTACAGCACCGCCAGGAACGCCCGGTACCGCTGGTGACCGGCCGTGAAGACTCCCAGGAGGAGCGCCAGCGGCGTCTGGATCACGATCGTCAGCCCCATGACCAGGAACGTCAGCATGAGCGAGTGCCACATGACGCTGCTCTGGAGGATCGAGCTCCAGTTGGAGAGTCCGGCGCCCCTGAGGGCGCCGAAGCCCGGCCAGTCGGTCATGCTGAGGATGACGACCCCGACGAGGGGGACCGCCCCGAAGAACGTGAAGAAGGCCAGCGCCGGCAGGACCATCCAGGCGATGCTCCCCGTCCTGCCGCCCGTCGACCCCGAGTTCCGGAGACCCCCTCCCAGGGCGATGCCCTCGGTCGTGCTGGTCACCTGCCCAGTCACTTGCCCAGTCACTTGGCCAGGGTCGCGTTCATGTTGGAGGCGAACTGCTTCGGCGTGATCGCCAGGGAGAAGAGCTGGTCGATGTTGCTCAGCAGCGTCTCCGCGGTTGCCGCAGACAGAGCCTGGTCCCACGACTGCTGGAAGCTCGGGGCCTTCTGCACCATTCCGTAGGCGAAGCTGAGGAAGTCCTTGTCCTCGGAGGCGGCGATGTACTTCGGCGCGTTCGCCGCGATGCAGACCTGGCCGGTGTCGATGTACGCCTTGACCACGTCGTCGTCCATGATCCCCTTGGCGAAGAAGTCCTTCGCCGCGGTGACCTGCTCGGGGGTCGCCTTGGCGTAGATGGACGTGTACTGGCCGGGGTTGCCGGTGATGTCCTTCGGGTCGCCCTTGCCGCCGTCGACGGTGGGGAACACACCCCACCCCATGGAGCTCTTGACGAACGTGGGCTGGCTGGCCTTGATGCCGCCGTAGGACCACGAGCCGTGCAGCATCATCGCGGCCTTGCCGGTGTACAGCACCGCCCAGTCGGCGTTGCTGTCCGCGGTGATCGACTCGAAGCCCTTGATGAAGCCCTTCTTCTTGACGAGGTCCTGCACCATCGTCAGGGCGGTCATCGCGTCGGGGTTGGACCAGGCGTTCGGCTTGCCGGCGTAGATGTCGTTGAACACCTGCGGGCCGCCGACGCGGTCGAAGAGGTACTCCAGCCACATCATGCTCGTCCAGCGCGACTGCCCCCCGAGCGACAGCGGTGCGACGCCTGCCTTGTTGAAGACGTCGACGAGCGTGAGCAGGTCGTCCCAGGTCTTCGGCGGCTGGACGTTGTGCTTCGCGAACAGGTCCTTGTTGTAGAACATGATGATCGGCGAGGCGTTCTCATTGGGGTACGCGTAGATCTTGCCGTTCACCGTGGCCGGCCCGTAGGACGACGGCAGGACGTTGTTCTTCACATCGGGGTTGGAGCTCAGCCACGCGGTGAGGTCCATCACCTGGTTCGCCTTGGCGTAGCCCGCGAGGATGCCGCCGCCCCAGCCGTAGATGATCGTCGGGGCCTGGCCGGCGCCGATGGCCGTGCGGATCTTGGTCTTGTAGGCGTCGTTCTGGAAGAACGTGATCCCGATGGTCTCCTTCGGGTGCGCCTTGTTCCAGCGCTTGACCGACGTCGTCTGGATGCCCTGGTTCGGCTGGCCGGAGAGGTACCACCAGGTGATGTCGCCCTTGGAGGGGGCGTCGCCGCTCCCGCCGCCG
>JAICKK010000265.1 GCA_025927955.1 Nocardioidaceae bacterium | reverse complement strand
GAGCCCCGGAACGCAGACGATCGAGGACACGCGGACCTCGCGGACGGAGTCGCCCGTCGAGCCCGGAGACCACGAGCGGTTCTCGCACTACGTGGAGAAGGACAAGCTCACCGAGGCGATGGTGATGGGGACCCCGGTCGTCGCCCTGTGCGGCAAGGTCTGGGTGCCCAGCCGTGACCCGGAGAAGTACCCCGTGTGTCCCGAGTGCAAGGACGCCTGGGAGCAGCTGCGCAACGACCTGGACGCCTGAGAGCGACCCGACACAGACGTTGAGCGATCCCGACCTGTCCAGCGGCGTCCCCGCCCCGCTGGCCGAGCTCCCGCCCGCCTATCCCGCCCGCGCCGCCTGGGGAACCGCCACCCGGCTGCGGGCCTGGCAGTCCGCCGCGCTCGACCAGTACTTCTCGTCGAGCCCGCGCGACTTCCTGGCCGTGGCCACGCCGGGCGCCGGCAAGACAACGTTCGCGCTGACGGTCGCCGCCGAGCTGTTGGCCCGGCGGGTCGTGGAGCGGATCACGGTGGTGGCGCCGACCGACCACCTCAAGACCCAGTGGGCCGAGGCCGCCGCTCGGGCCGGCATCGCCCTGGACCCGTCGTACGCCGGGCGCAAGGGCCGCACCAGCCAGGACTTCGCCGGTGTCGCGGTGACCTACGCGGGTGTCGCGGTGAACCCGCTGGCGCACCGGATCCGGACCGAGCGGTTCACGACGCTGGTGATCCTCGACGAGGTGCACCACGCCGGGGACGCGCTCTCCTGGGGCGATGCGGTCCGCGAGGCGTTCGAGCCGGCCCGGCGGCGGCTGTCCCTGACCGGCACGCCGTTCCGCTCGGACGTCAACCCGATCCCCTTCGTCACCTACGCTCCCGCCCTCGAGGACGGATCCGGGGTGCTGCGGTGCGTTCCCGACTACACCTACGGCTACGCGCACGCGCTGGCCGACCAGGTCGTGCGCCCCGTCCTGTTCATGGCCTACAGCGGCGACATGCAGTGGCGCACCAGGGCCGGTGACGAGGTGTCGGCCCGGCTGGGGGAGCCGTTGACCAAGGACCTGGCCGCGCAGGCGCTGCGCACCGCACTCGACCCGGACGGCTCCTGGATGCCGTCGGTGCTCGCCGCCGCCGACACCCGGCTGACCGAGGTCCGCCGCCACGTCCCCGACGCGGGTGGGCTGGTGATCGCCTCCGACCAGGACTCCGCACGCGCCTACGCCGCGCTGCTCGCGTCGGCGACGGGTCGCAGGCCGACCGTCGTGCTCTCGGACGAGAAGGCGGCCTCCCAGCGCATCGCGAAGTTCGCCGCGAGCGACGAGCGCTGGATGGTCGCGGTGCGGATGGTCTCCGAGGGCGTCGACGTCCCGCGCCTGGCCGTCGGCGTCTACGCCACCACGACGGCCACGCCGCTGTACTTCGCCCAGGCCGTCGGTCGGTTCGTGCGCGCCCGCCGGCGCGGGGAGACCGCGTCGGTGTTCCTGCCGTCGGTGCCCAGCCTGCTGGGCTTCGCCTCGGAGATGGAGCTCGAGCGCGACCACGTCCTGCGCCGGACGGTCCGCGACGAGGGTGACCTGTTCGCGGCCGAGGACGACCTGCTGGCCCGGGCGCAGGCCTCCGAGGCGGCCAGCGCGGACGAGACGCTGCTTGCCTTCGAGGCGGTCGGCTCGCAGGCGCGCTTCGACCGGGTCCTGTACGACGGGGGCGAGTTCGGGCACGCCGGGGAGGTGCACGTCGGGTCCGAGGAGGAGATGGACTTCCTCGGCATCCCCGGGCTGCTCGAGGCGGACCAGGTCCGGGACCTGCTGCGCTCGCGGCAGAGCGAGCGCGCCCGGCGCCAGCAGCAGCATGCCCGAGGCCCCGCGCCGGGCCCCTCCGACGTGCCCGCACACGAGCGGCTGGCCACCCTGCGTCGCGAGCTCAACGGGCTGGTCGCCGCCTGGAACCACCGCACCGGCCAGCCGCACGGGGTGACGCACTCGGCGCTGCGTCGGGAGTGCGGTGGGCCGCCGGCCGCGAGCGCCACCGCGGATCAGCTGCAGCGGCGTATCGACCGGCTGCGCGAGTGGGCGGCCCGGCCTCGGTAGCCCGCGCCGCCAGGCGGAGCTCGAGGTCCACGCGCCGCGGCCGCTCGGAAGTCACGGGTCAATCGTGGCGTGCGGCCCCGACTCGGGGGCGCCGGCCCGTCACCCGGCCATCGTCACTTCGGCCCTTCGTCACCCGGCGCCTGTCACCGGGCCCGACAGCCGGGCGTCAGCGCTGGCCCACGCCGTCGAGGGCGGACAGCGGCTGGTGGCCGCCGAGCAGCACGCGCCGGCGAGCCATCAGGTCGTCGTACTCCATGTAGACGTCCTGCAGGTGGCGCGCCCCGCTGGCCGGGTCGAACGCCATGCGCCCGTGCAGCACCCGGTGCCCGTGGACGGTCAGCAGGTCGCCGTTGGCGGTCTTGAAGGCGACCTTGTAGCGGCCGCTCGCGATCATCAGGCCCAGCTTGCGGTAGGCGGCGTAGAAGGCCTCCATGTCCTCGAAGCGCGTGTCGAGCGGCTGGACGAGGTGGTTGGAGAACCTGAAGGTCTGCACCCGGCCGTCGGCGTCGAGCCTGACGATCGGGCTGGTGGCGCAGGTGTCCTCGTCGTCGCTGAACACCTGGAAGGTGACCGGCACCCGGCACAGCACGTCGAAGGCGCCCGGGTCCTCGGCACGCAGGTCCGCCAGCACCGACCAGCCGTCGGTCAGGGTGCTCTCGCCCCCGGTGGCCTCGTTGACCAGGAAGTGGAGCAGCTGGATGCTCGGGGGCCAGTGGTAGCTGGGCAGGTCGGTGTGCGGCCACAGCTCCTCCGGAGTGTGCGCGACGCTGTAGCCGCTCGGGTCGTGGCGCACGTTGTGGACGCGTTCGAAGGCCGTCTCGCGGACGTGCCCCACCCTCTCGGCGAAGCGCTCGACCTCGCCCGGGACACACGGCGTGTGGCGCACCAGGGCCACGCCGTAGTCCCGGACCGCGTCGAGGTAGGCCAGCTGGTGCTGGTCGCTGCTGACCACGGCGTCGTGCTCGAAGGTGGGGACCGACCCGAGGCTCGCGTCCCACAGCGTCGGCTCGTGACGTCGCCCGGCTCGGGCCTGCTCGGAGTAGTCGTACCGCGCCAGCCAGGCGGCGGAGTACGTCGACCGGTGGCCGTCGGTCCAGGCCACCTGCAGGGTGCCGTCGGGGTCGGTGGTCGCGGACACCGGCGCGATGTCGGCCGGGATGAGGGCGGTGAACAGATGGCGTTCGCGCGTCTGGGGGACCCGGCACTCGGCGCACCAGCAGTTGTCGCGCAGCCAGACGTAGTGGAACCGCCGCACCTCCCCGGCCAGTGTGACGTCGAGGTGGCGGTCGTGGAGCACCACGCCCCGGGCTGGCCGGGCAAGGTCGGTGGGTGCGGCGGGTGCGG
>JAICKK010000027.1 GCA_025927955.1 Nocardioidaceae bacterium | reverse complement strand
CGTCTGCTCCATCGAGAACCTCGACCCGATGGGCGTGCACACCGGCGACTCGATCACCGTCGCGCCGGCCATGACGCTCACCGACCGCGAGTACCAGGCGATGCGCGACCTCTCCATCGGCATCATCCGCTCCGTCGGCGTGGACACCGGCGGCTGCAACATCCAGTTCGCGGTCGACCCGGCCGACGGTCGCCTGATCGTCATCGAGATGAACCCGCGGGTGTCCCGCTCCAGCGCCCTGGCGTCGAAGGCGACCGGCTTCCCGATCGCGAAGATCGCCGCCAAGGTCGCGATCGGCTACACGCTCGACGAGATCCCCAACGACATCACGACATCGGACGGCCAGGGCACCCCCGCGGCGTTCGAGCCGACGCTCGACTACGTCGTGGTGAAGGTCCCGCGCTTCGCGTTCGAGAAGTTCCCCAACGCCGACCAGGCGCTCACCACGCACATGAAGTCGGTGGGCGAGGCGATGGCGATCGGCCGCTGCTTCACCGAGGCCCTGCAGAAGGCGCTGCGGTCCCTGGAGAAGAAGGACGCGGTCTTCGACTGGGAGCACGAGTGGGTGGACCTCGACAAGGAGAGTCTGCTCGAGGAGATCCGCACCCCGCACGACGGCCGCCTGAAGAAGGTCATGGACGCCCTGCGCGCCGAGGCCACGCCGGAGGAGATCCATGCCGCCACGGGCATCGACCCTTGGTTCGTCGACCAGCTCATGCTGGTCAACGAGGTGGCCGGCGAGGTGGCCGCGGCCGAGGAGCTCACGGTCCCGGTGCTGCGGCGTGCCAAGCGACACGGCTTCTCCGACGACCAGATCGGCAAGATCCGCGGCATGCACCCCGACGTGGTGCGCGGGGTCCGGCACGCGCTCGGCATCCGCCCGGTCTACAAGACCGTCGACACCTGTGCGGCCGAGTTCGCCGCGCGCACGCCGTACCACTACTCCTCCTACGACGAGGAGACCGAGGTGCGGCCACGGGAGCTTCCGGCGGTGATCATCCTCGGCTCCGGGCCGAACCGGATCGGACAGGGCATCGAGTTCGACTACTCCTGCGTGCACGCGAGCATGGCCCTGTCGGCGTCGAAGGGCGGAGCCGGCTACGCGACCGTGATGGTCAACTGCAACCCCGAGACCGTGTCGACCGACTACGACACGAGCGACCGGCTCTACTTCGAGCCCCTCACGCTGGAGGACGTCCTCGAGGTGGTGCACGCCGAGCGTGCCGCCGGGCCCGTCGCGGGCGTGATCTGCCAGCTGGGCGGGCAGACGCCGCTCGGTCTCGCGCAGGGCCTCGAGGACGCGGGCGTGCCGATCGTGGGCACCCCTCCGGCGGCGATCGACCTGGCCGAGGACCGCGGCGCGTTCGGCCGCGTCCTCGCCCGCGCCGGGCTGCCCGCCCCCAAGCACGGCATGGCCACGTCGTTCGTCGAGGCGCAGGGCATCGCGGCGGAGATCGGCTATCCCGTGCTCGTGCGCCCGTCGTACGTGCTGGGTGGGCGGGGCATGGAGATCGTGTACGACGAGACCTCGCTGGAGTCCTACATCCAGCGGGCGACCGAGATCAGCCCGCGGCACCCGGTGCTCGTCGACCGGTTCATCGACGACGCGGTCGAGATCGACGTCGACGCGGTGTACGACGGGACGGAGCTGTTCCTCGGGGGCGTGATGGAGCACATCGAGGAGGCCGGGATCCACTCCGGCGACTCCGCGTGCGCGCTGCCGCCGATCACCCTGGGGCCGCGGGAGGTCCAGCGTATCCGCGAGGCGACCGAGGCCATCGCCAAGGGTGTGGGAGTGCGCGGGCTGCTCAACGTGCAGTACGCGCTCGGGTCCGACGTCCTCTACGTCCTGGAGGCCAACCCTCGCGCGAGCCGCACCGTGCCGTTCGTCTCCAAGGCCACGGCGACGCCGCTGGCGAGTGCCGCGGCCCGGGTGATGATGGGGGAGACCATCGCCGACCTGCGCGCCAGCGGCCTGCTGCCCGCGCACGGCGACGGTGGCGTGCTGCCCTCGGACGCGCCGATCGCCGTGAAGGAGGCGGTGATGCCGTTCAACCGGTTCCGCACCCCCGACGGCGCCCAGGTCGACACCGTGCTCGGTCCGGAGATGAAGTCGACCGGCGAGGTGATGGGCTTCGACGCCGACTTCGGGACCGCGTTCGCCAAGGCGCAGACGGCCGCGTTCGGGTCGCTGCCCACCAGCGGCACGGTCTTCGTCAGCATGGCGAACCGCGACAAGCGGTCGATGATCTTCCCGGTCAAGGTTCTCGCCGACCTCGGGTTCGAGATCCTCGCCACGCAGGGCACCGCGGAGGTGCTCAGGCGCAACGGCGTGCCGGTCACCGTCGTGCGCAAGCACTTCGAGGGGCCGGGCCCGGGAGGCGAGCGCACCACCGTGCAGCTGATCCTCGACGGGGACGTCGACCTCGTCGTGAACACCCCGCACGGGTCCACGGGCGGAAGCTCGGCCCGCATCGACGGCTACGAGATCCGCACCGCGGCGGTGATGAGCAACGTCCCGTGCATCACCACGGTGCAGGGCCTCGGTGCCGCGGTGCAGGGCATCGAGGCGCTGCGCGCCGGCGGCATCGGCGTCCGCTCGCTGCAGGACTGGGCGCGCCGGATGAGGACCAGTTGAGGCCGTACCGGCTCCTGTTCGACCATGTGCTGACCCGGGTCGACGCGGAGAGGGCCCACCGTCTCGCCTTCGCGGCTCTGCGCGCCGCCGCCCCCCTCTCCCGCCGAGTCGGCGCATCCGCACGTCTGCGCCCTCCCGAGTCGGCGCGTCTGCACGTCATGGGCCTGGACTTCCCGGGACCACTCGGCCTGGCGGCCGGCTTCGACAAGAACGCCGAGGGCATCGACGCCCTTGCTGCGTTGGGGTTCTCCTTCGTCGAGGTGGGCACCGTCACCGGCGAGCCGCAGCCGGGCAACCCCAGGCCGCGGCTGTTCCGGCTGCCCGCGGACCGGGCCGTGGTCAACCGGATGGGGTTCAACAACGACGGCGCCGAGGTGGTCGCCCGCCGGCTCGCCTCGCGGTCGGCGCGACGGCGCCACGACCGGTCGACGGGCTCAGGACGGGGCGTCGTCGTGGGCGTCAACATCGGCCGCACGAAGGCCGTCGCGGACGGGGACGCGGTCGCCGACTACACGAGGAGCACCCGGCTGCTGGCGCCGTACGCCGACTACCTCGTGGTCAACGTCAGCTCGCCCAACACTCCCGGACTGCGCGACCTCCAGGCCGGCGAGCGGCTCCGTCCGCTGCTGCACGCCGTACGACGGGCGGCGGACGTCGCGGTCCCGGGGCGACGGGTGCCGCTGCTCGTCAAGATCGCGCCCGACCTGGCCGACAAGGACGTGCTCGAGGTCGCCGACCTGGTGCTCGAGCTCGGGCTGGAGGGCGTCGTGGCGACGAACACGACCATCACCCGTGACGGGCTCCGCTCCACACCCGCGCAGGTCGATCGGGCCGGGGCCGGCGGCCTGTCCGGGGCGCCGCTGCGGGCCCGGTCGCTCGAGGTCCTTCGGCTTCTGCGCGGGCGTCTGGGGCCCGAGCCGACGGTCATCGCGGTGGGCGGCATCTCCACCGCCGAGGATGCGCGCGAACGGCTCGCTGCCGGAGCAACGCTGCTGCAGGCCTACACGGCGTTCGTCTTCGAGGGAGCACTGTGGCCGGCCCGGCTGCAGCGGGAGCTCACCGGGAGGGCCACATGACGTTCGGCAGCAGGCTGGCCGAGGCCGTCGGGGCGCGGGGCCGGCTGTGTGCCGGCATCGACCCGCATGCAGCCCTGCTGCGCGACTGGGACCTGCCCGACAGTGTCGAGGGCCTGGAGCGCTTCGCGATGACCGCGGTCGAGGCACTCGGACCGGTCTGTGCCGTGCTCAAGCCGCAGTCGGCGTTCTTCGAGCGGCACGGCGCGCGCGGGATCGCGGTGCTGGAGCGGGTGGTCCGCGGCTGTCGGGAGCAGGGTGCGCTCGTGCTGCTCGACGTCAAGCGCGGCGACATCGGGTCGACGGTGCAGGCCTACGCCGACGCCTATCTCGACCCCGCCTCGCCGCTGGCCGCGGACGCCGTCACCGCCAGTCCCTTCCTCGGCCTCGGCTCGCTGGACCCCCTCGTCGCGACCGCCAGCGCCCACGACGCCGGGGTGTTCGTGCTCGCGCTCACCTCGAACCCCGAGGGGCGGGCGGTCCAGCACGCTAGGACGGCCGACGGCCGCAGCGTGGCGGCCGAGATCCTCGCCGGGCTCGCGAGCCGGAACGCGTCGGGTGGCGAGAACGGCTCCCTCGGCGCGGTGGTCGGGGCGACCGTCGAGCTGCCTGCGGACGTGACCGCGGCGACGCTCGACATCGGCGGTCCCCTGCTGGTCCCGGGCGTCGGGGCGCAGGGCGGCACCCTCGCTGACGTGCGCCGGGTCTTCGGCCCCGCGGCGGGGCGCGTCCTGCCCAGCAGCTCGCGCGAGATCCTGCGGACCGGCCCCGACCCGGCGGCCCTGCGTGCGGCTGCCCGCCGTACCGCTGAGACCTTCGCCGCCCTCGGCTGACCCGAGGCGGGTGGCGGGCTCGAGGAACCAGGCGCCTCGGCGTCCCAGCAACCACGGAACCGGGCGCCTGGGCGTCCCAGGGACCACGGAACCGGGCGCCTGGGCGTCCCGGAAGGCGGGGGGCGTGTAGAAATGCCCGCATGCCCGAGACCAACCCGCTGTGCAGCCCGAGCCCGCTGCCGTTCGAGCTGCCGCCGTTCCACCTGATCCGGCACGAGCACATCCGCCCCGCGTTCGACGTGGGCCTCGCCGAGCACCGCGCGGAGGTCGCCGCGATCGCCACGGACCCCGCGGAGCCGACCTTCGCCAACACGGTGGAGGCACTGGAGCGCTCCGGCAGGACCCTGGAGCGGGTGCTCCTGCTGCACGGCAACCTGTGCTCGTCCATGGCCGACGAGCAGACGCGGGCGCTCGAGCGCGAGCTCGCCCCGCTGATCGCCGAGCACGAGGACGAGATCCGGCTCGACCCTCGGCTGTTCGCCCGCATCGACGCGGTCCACGAACGCCGGCACCGCGGCCTGACCGCCGAGCAGGTCCGGGTCGTCGAGCGCTACCGCCGTGACTTCCTGCGCGCCGGAGCCGGCCTCGACGAGGCGGGGCGGGCGCGACTGCGCGCCCTCAACACCCGGCTGGTCTCGCTCACCACCGAGTTCGGCAGCCGTGTCCTGGCCGAGGCCAACGAGCGTGCCGTCCAGCTGAGCGACCGACGCGAGCTCGCCGGCCTGCCCGACAGCGCGGTCGCGGCGGCCGCGGAGGCCGCGGCGGAGGCCGGCCGCGACGGCTACCTGCTGCGGCTGGTGCTGCCCACGAGCCAGCCCGCCATGGCGTCGCTGCACAGCCGCGACCTGCGCAGACGGCTGCACGAGGCCGCCACGACGCGGGGGATGAGGGGCGGCCCGCACGACACCCGGGACCTGGTCGTCGAGATCACCCGCCTGCGCGCCGAGCGGGCGGCCCTGCTCGGGTTCGGCGACCACGCGGCCTACGTCGTCGACGACCAGACCGCCGGCGCCACCAAGGCGGTGCTCGGGATCCTCGACGAGATGGCCGGCCCGGCGATGCGCAACCTCGACCGGGAGCGCGACCGCATCGAGGCGCTGATGCGCGCGGACGGTGTCGAGGGCCCGGTGCAGCCCTGGGACTGGGCCTACTACGCCGAGCGCGACCTGGCGACGACGTACGACGTGGATGCCGACGCGCTGCGCCCCTACTTCGAGCTCGACCGGGTCCTGCACGACGGGATCTTCCACGCCGCCACGCTGCTGTACGGCGTGAGGTTCCACGAGCACCACGACCTGCCGGCCTACGCCGAGGACGTGCGGGTCTTCGAGGTCCACGACGAGGACGGGACGGTCCTGGGGCTGTTCCTGTGCGACTGGTTCGCCCGGCCCACGAAGCGGGGTGGTGCCTGGATGAGCTCCTTCGTCGGCCAGTCGACGCTGCTGGGCACCCTGCCGGTCGTCGTGGTCTGCCTCAACGTGCCCAAGCCGCCGGCCGGGCGGCCCGCGCTCATGAGCATCGACGAGGTGCGCACCGGCTTCCACGAGTTCGGCCACGCGCTGCACGGGCTCTTCTCGCGGGCCGTCTACCCGCTGCTGTCCGGGACCGCGGTGCCCCGCGACTTCGTGGAGTTCCCCTCCCAGGTCAACGAGATGTGGGCGTGGTGGCCGGAGGTGCTCGCGCACTATGCGGTGCACCACGAGACGGGCGAGCGGCTCGCCCAGGACGTGGTGGACCGGCTGGTCGCCTCGCGGGCGCACGGGCAGGGCTTCGACACCGTCGCCATGCTCGGCGCGGCGCTGCTGGACCAGGAGTGGCACCTGCGCGCCGACGCCGAGCCGGCTCCCCGACCCGAGGAGGTGGAGCGGGTCGAGGCAGACGCCCTCGCCCGCCACGGCGTCCGGTCCGCACTCGTCCCGCCGCGCTACCGCAGCACCTACTTCGCGCACGTCTTCAGCGGTGGGTACGACGCGGCGTACTACTCCTACCTGTGGAGCGAGGTCCTCGACGCGGACATGGTCGACTGGTTCACCCAGCAGGGCGGCCCGACCCGCCGCAGCGGGGAGGTCTTCCGCCGCGAGCTGCTCGCGGTCGGCGGCACGCGCGAGCCGCTGGAGGCGTTCGCCGCCGTCCGGGGACGGGCCCCGAGCACCGATCCGCTGCTGCGCCGGCGCGGGCTCCTGGCGTAGCGCCCCTCTGCGGCGTACGGCCGGGCGCGGAACGGGACGCCTCGGCGTACGGCGGGGCGCGGAACGGGACGCCTCGGCGTACGAGGGGGAGCGGAACGGGACGCCTCGGCGTACCGCGGGGCGCGGAAGGGCCCCGCGTTGCCGCCACCTCGCCCCCGTGGCTAGATTTCGGATGTCCATCACCCGCACCCCCGCACAGGACGAGGTCAGCACAGTGGCTCTGCCGCGACTCACGCCGGAACAGCGACAGGCGAACCTCGAGAAGGCCGCGGCTTCCCGGCGGGAGCGGGCGGAGATCAAGAACCGCCTCAAGCACTCCGGGGCCTCCATCGTCGAGGTGCTCCAGGAGGGCCAGAGCAACGAGGTCATCGGGAAGATGCGGGTCATCGACCTGCTCCAGTCGATGCCCGGGCTGGGCAAGGTGCGCGCCCGTCAGATGATGGAGAGGCTGAGCATCTCCGAGAGCCGGCGGGTGCGGGGCCTCGGTGCCAACCAGGTCGCGGCCCTCGAGCGCGAGTTCGGGTCCCGTGGCTGAGCTCGGCGGCCCGGCGGCGCACGCCCGGCGGCACTCCCCGGCCCGGTGACGGGCGGGTGACGGGGCGCGGGAGCCGGCTGACCGTCCTGGCGGGGCCGACCGCCGTCGGCAAGGGGACCGTCGCGGCGTACGTCCGCATGCACCATCCCGAGGTGTGGATCTCCGTGTCGGCGACCACGCGCCCTGCCCGCCCGGGGGAGGTGGAGGGCCGCCATTACCACTTCGTCTCCGACGCCGGGTTCGACGCGATGGTCGCCCGTGGGGACCTCCTGGAGTGGGCGGTGGTGCACCGGGCCTGGCGCTACGGCACCCCGCGCCGCCCGGTCGAGGAGGCCCTCGCGCACGGGCGGCCGGCGCTGCTCGAGATCGACCTGCAGGGGGCCCGGCAGGTGCGGGCGAGCATGCCCGACGCGCTGTTCGTGTTCCTCAAGCCGCCCTCGTGGGAGGAGCTGGTGCGCCGGCTCGTGGGCCGGGGCACCGAGACGCCGGAGGAGCGGGTCCGCCGGCTGGAGACGGCCCGGGCGGAGCTGGCCGCCGAGACGGAGTTCGACGTCACCGTGGTCAACACCGAAGTTCCGGTCGCGGCCGAGGAGTTGGTAGCCTTGATGACGGGCCCGCCCCGAGCCCCCTCTCCGTAACTTCTCGCCACCGTAGTGAGGCTCCTCCCTGTGTCGTCCGTGTCTGCAAACCTGCCGGTTCCCGAGGGCATCACCAACCCGCCCATCGACGAGCTCCTGACCAAGACCGACTCGAAGTACAAGCTCGTGCTCTACAGCGCGAAGCGGGCACGGCAGATCAACGCCTACTACTCCCAGCTCGGCGAGGGCCTGCTCGAGTACGTCGGGCCGCTCGTGGACACCCACGTGCAGGAGAAGCCGCTCTCGATCGCGCTGCGCGAGATCAACGCGGACCTGCTGACGTGCGAGGACATCGACCCCGAGGCGGAGGCGAGGGCCGCGGCGGCACCGGCGGCACCGGCCGCCTCTGCGGACGACCCGGCACCCGTCGCGCCGCCCGAGGTCTGAGGCCGCGGCCGAGATGTCCGGCGGCGGCGACCGGCCCCGTGTGGTGCTCGGCGTCACCGGAGGCATCGCGGTCTACAAGGCGTGCGAGCTGCTGCGCCTGTTCACCGAGTCGGGCCACGACGTGACGGTCGTCCCGACCGCCGCCGCCCTGGAGTTCGTCGGCGCCCCCACCTGGGCCGCGCTGTCCGGGAAGCCCGTCGCCGCCGACGTCTGGCACGACGTCCACGAGGTCCCGCACGTGCGCATCGGACGGTCGGCCGACCTCGTCGTGGTCGCCCCGGCCACCGCGGACGTGCTGGCGCGCGCGGCGCACGGGCTGGCCGGCGACCTGCTCACCAACACTCTGCTCACCGCCGGGTGTCCCATCGTCTTCGCGCCCGCCATGCACACCGAGATGTGGGAGCACGCCGCCACCCAGGACAACGTCGCCACCCTGCGGCGTCGTGGTGCGCTGGTGCTCGAGCCCGCCGAGGGTCGGCTCACCGGCGCGGACACCGGCAAGGGCCGGTTCCCCGACCCGGCCGAGGTGTTCGCGGTGGCCCGCGACGTCCTGGACCGCTCCGGCGCGGCCAACCTCCTCGACCTGTCCGGGCGCCACGTCGTGGTCTCCGCCGGCGGCACGCGGGAGTTCCTCGACCCCGTCCGCTTCCTCGGCAACCGCTCCTCGGGTCTGCAGGGCTACGCCCTGGCGAGGACGGCGGCCTCGCGCGGGGCGGAGGTGACCCTGGTGGCCGCGAACGTCTCCCTGCCGGACCCGGCCGGCGTGAAGGTGGTGCCGGTGCAGACCACGGCGGAGCTGCGGGACGCCGTGCGCTCGAGCGCCCCGGTGGCCGACGCGGTCGTGATGGCCGCCGCCCCCGCCGACTACCGGCCGACCGAGGTCAGCGGCACCAAGATGAAGAAGGCCGACGACGGCTCCGCGCCCGTGCTCCGGCTGGCGCAGAACCCCGACATCCTCGCCGAGCTCGCGCACGACCGGCCCCGGGCGGGCCTGGTCGTGGTCGGCTTCGCCGCCGAGACGGGGGAGCGGGGCCGCTCCGTCCTGGACCTGGCCACCGCCAAGCTCGCCCGCAAGGGCTGCGACCTGCTCGTCGTCAACGACGTCAGCGGCGGCCGGGTCTTCGGCAGCCCGGACAACGAGGCGGTCGTCCTGGACTCGGCCGGAGGACGGACACCCGTCCCGCGCGGGACCAAGTCGGCCCTGGCCCACGTCGTGTGGGACCGGGTCGTGGCGCTGCTGGGCGACGGCTGAGCGCCACCCGCTCCGTGGGACGTCCCCGGAGCGCGCCGTACGACGGGATATCTTGGCCGTTGACCGATCGCGAACGCACCGCACCAACACACACAACGCCAACACAGAGCAGCAAGGGGTACGACGACGTGGCTGGACGCCTTTTCACCTCCGAGTCCGTGACCGAGGGGCACCCGGACAAGATCGCCGACCAGATCAGCGACACCGTGCTCGACCTGATGATCGAGCAGGACTCGATGAGCCGGGTCGCGGTGGAGACGCTGCTCACCACCGGCCTCGTGGTCGTCGCCGGCGAGGTGACCACCAGCGGCTACGTGGACGTCAAGAAGGCGGTGCGCGACCGGATCCTGGCGATCGGGTACGACTCCTCGGTCAAGGGCTTCGACGGCCACTCCTGCGGCGTCATGGTGGCGATCGGCGGGCAGTCCGGTGACATCGCGCAGGGCGTCGACACGGGCTACGAGTCGCGCCACGACTCCGTGGACCCGATGGACAAGCAGGGTGCCGGCGACCAGGGGCTGATGTTCGGCTACGCGTGCGACGACACCCCCGAGCTGATGCCGCTGCCGATCATGATCGCCCACCGGCTCGCCGAGCGGCTGACCGCGGTGCGCAAGTCGGGCACCATGTCCTACCTGCGACCGGACGGCAAGACGCAGGTCACCATCGAGTACGACGACGAGGACCGCCCGGTTCGCGTGGACACCGTCGTGGTCTCCACCCAGCACGCCAAGGACATCAGCCTCGACACGATGCTCACCCCGGACATCGCCAAGCAGGTCGTGGACCCGGTCCTGGAGCAGTTCGACATCGCAAGCGAGGGCTACCGGCTGCTGGTCAACCCCACCGGGCGCTTCGAGGTCGGCGGCCCCATGGGCGACGCCGGCCTCACCGGGCGCAAGATCATCATCGACACCTACGGCGGCATGGCCCGTCACGGTGGCGGCGCGTTCTCCGGAAAGGACCCCTCGAAGGTCGACCGGTCCGCGGCGTACGCCATGCGCTGGGTCGCCAAGAACGTCGTCGCAGCCGGCCTCGCGCGCCGCTGCGAGGTGCAGGTGGCCTACGCCATCGGCAAGGCGCAGCCGGTCGGGTTCTACGTCGACTGCTTCGGCACGGAGTCGGTCCCGGTGGCCTCCATCCAGAAGGCCGTCCTCGAGGTGTTCGACCTGCGGCCCGCCGCGATCATCCGCGACCTCGACCTGCTCCGCCCCATCTACGCCGCGACGGCGTCGTACGGCCACTTCGGCCGGGAGCTGCCCGAGTTCACGTGGGAGCGCACCGACCGCGTCGACGCCCTCAAGCAGGCCGCGGGCGTCTGAGGGGGCGCTGGCAGATTCCCTGGGCCCCCAGGGAAACGTGCACACCCCTGCCGTTGCAACACCGGGGCGGCGCCAGATTCGCTGGGCCCCCTGGGAATCTGGCGCACGGGAGCCCTACCCCCGGCGCCGGCCGCCGAGCACCCCCCGCACACTGTCGGAGCCCGCTGCGAGACTGAGCCGGTGAGCCAACGACCCGAGGCCGCCGACGACCGCGCGGGGCGCGAGACGCCCCTGCCGCAGGTCGTGCGTGCGCGGGCCCGGGAGGCGCAGCAGCGGCCCGCGGCGACCGCTCCGGCGCCGGCCGACCCGGCGCCCGAGCTGCCGGTGGCCCGGGTCCTGGTGGACCTGCCGCTTGCCCACCTGGACCGGCCCTTCGACTACCTGGTGCCCGCGAGGATGCATGACACGGTGGTGCCCGGCTCCAGGGTCAAGGTGCGCTTCGCCGGGCAGGACGTCGACGGGTTCGTGCTCGAGCGCGCCGGCGCCAGCGAGCACGCCGGCCGGCTGTCCCCGCTGCGGCGCGCGGTCAGCGCCGAGCCGGTGCTCTCACCCGCGGTGGCCCGGCTCTGCGAGCTGGTCGCGGCCCGCTACGCCGGCACCCGCTCGGACGTGCTGCGGCTCGCGGTGCCACCGCGGCACGCCACCACCGAGAAGCGGCCGTCACCGGCCGGCGACCCCTGGGCGGGCGACCTCGCGTCCGCCGCGGCCGGCTGGGGCGGCTACCCGGGCGGCCCGGAGCTGCTCCACGGCCTGGCCGGTGGCGCCTCGCCCCGGGCGGTGTGGTCGGCGCTGCCGGGTGAGTCGTGGCCCTGCCTGCTCGCCGCGGCCGCGGCGGCGACCCTGGCGTCGGGCCGCGGGTCGCTGCTGTGCGTGCCGGACCACCGCGACGTGGCCCGCGTGGACGCCGCGCTGAGCGCCGCGCTCGGCACCGGCCGCCACGTCGTCCTCACCGCGGAGGCCGGTCCGGCGCGGCGCTACCGAGCGTTCCTGGCGGTGGCCCGGGGGGCGGTGCGCGTCGTCGTCGGGACCCGCGCCGCGGCGTTCGCCCCGGTGCACGACCTCGGCCTGGTCGCCATCTGGGACGACGGCGACGACCTCTACGCGGAGCCGCGCGCGCCGTACCCCCACACCCGCGAGGTGCTGCTGCTGCGGGCCGACGACGAGGGCTGCGCCGCCCTGGTCGGAGGGGTCGCGCGCACCGTCGAGGCGGAGTACCTCCTGCGCACCGGCTGGGCCGCGGAGCTGACCGCTCCCCGACCGGCGGTCCGGGCGGCCGCGCCGCTGGTCTCGGTCACCGGGGCGACCGACCGCGAGCTGGAGCGGGACCCGCACGCGCGCACCGCCCGGCTGCCACGGTCCGCGTTCGAGGGCATCCGGGACGGTCTGGCGCGTGGCCCGGTGCTGCTGCAGACCCCGCGCCAGGGGTACGCGACCATCCTCGCGTGCGAGACCTGCCGATCTCCGGCCCGCTGCCCGCCCTGCGGCGGCCCGCTGCGGCAGACCGCCGCCGAGCGCCCCCCGTCGTGCCGGTGGTGCGGGACCGAGCAGCGGTCGTGGGCGTGTCCCGAGTGCGGCGAGCGGGGTCTGCGCGCCCCGGTGCTCGGCGACCGGCGCACCGCAGAGGAGCTCGGCCGCGCGTTCCCGCAGGTCCCCGTCCGCACGTCCTCGGGGGAGCGGGTGCTGGCCACCGTCGACCCGGTGCCCTCGGTGGTGGTCGCCACGCCCGGTGCCGAGCCGCTGGTCGACGGCGGCTACGCCGTCGTCGTGCTGCTCGACACCTGGCTGATGCTGGCCCGCACGGACCTGCGCACCGTCGAGGAGTCGCTGCGCCGCGGGCTGGCCGCGGCGGCGCTGGCCCGAGGCGAGGCCGACGGCGGTCGGGTGGTGGCGGTCGGGGACCCCGCCCATCCCGCCCTGCAGGCGCTGGTGCGCTGGGACCCGGCCGGCTTCGCGAGGCGTGAGCTGGAGGAGCGGCGCTCGGCGCACCTGCCGCCCGCCTCGCGGCTGGCCACCCTCACCGGCGCGGAGGCGGACCTCGCGGACGCGGTCGCCACGCTGCGGCTGCCCCCGGGCGCCGAGGTGCTCGGACCGGTCGAGGTGCCGCCACACGAGCGGGGCCCCCGGCAGGTCGCGACCGACCCGGCGCAGATGCGGCTGGTCGTGCGGGTGCCGCGGCCGGCCGGTGCCGACCTGTCCCGGACGCTGGTGGAGATGCAGGGCGTCCGCTCGGCGCGCAAGCTGCCCATGGTGCGGGTGCAGGTCGACCCGGTCGGGCTCGGGTGAGCCCGGGCGACGTTGGCCCAGTCCGTAGACTTGGCCGTCGCCCTGCAGGTCCGTCCCGAGGAGCCGCCACGTGGCCGTCCAGCCGATCCGACTGTTCGGCGACCCGGTGCTGCGCACCCCCGCGGTCGCGGTGAGGGACTTCGACAAGGAGCTGCGGCGGCTGGTGGCGGACCTCACCGACACGATGATGGAGGCGCCGGGGGCCGGCCTGGCGGCGCCCCAGCTCGGCGTCGGCCTGCGGGTGTTCACCTGGTACGTCGACGGCGAGACCGGGCACCTGGTCAACCCGACGCTCGACCTGTCCGAGGAGCAGCAGGACGGCCCGGAGGGGTGCCTGTCGCTGCCGGGCCTGTCGGTGGACTGCACCCGGGCGATGAGGGCGGTCGCCAAGGGCTTCAACATGTACGGCGACCCGGTGGTCGTGGAGGGTCGCGAGCTGCTGGCCCGGGCCCTCCAGCACGAGACCGACCACCTCGACGGCATCCTGTTCATCGACCGGCTCGACCGGGAGAGCCGCAGGCTCGCCATGAAGATGCTGCGCGAGGCGCCGTGGTTCGGGGAGCAGGACGCGCCGACGGTCAAGCTCTCGCCGCACCCCACCCGCGGCCTCGGTCTCTGAGGCCGGGAGGGACACGCGTGCGCGTCGTCTTCGCCGGAACCCCGCACACGGCCCTGCCCTCGCTGCAGGCGGTCGCCGGCAGCCGGCACGAGCTGGTCGCGGTGGTGACCCGCCCGGACGCGCCCTCGGGCCGCGGACGCCGGCTGGTCGCCTCACCGGTCGCCCGGCGCGCCGAGGAGATCGGGGTGGAGGTCCTCACGCCGGCGCACCCGCGGGAGCCCTCCTTCCTCGACCGGCTGCGGGCGCTGGCGCCGGCGTGCTGCCCGGTGGTCGCCTACGGGGCGCTGCTGCCGGCCGAGGCGCTGGCCGTCCCGCCGCACGGCTGGGTCAACCTGCACTTCTCCCTGCTGCCCGCCTGGCGCGGTGCCGCACCGGTCCAGCGCGCCCTGTGGGCCGGCGACCAGGTCACCGGGGCGACCACCTTCCGCATCGTTCCGGCGCTCGACGCGGGACCGACCTACGGCCTGATGACCGAGGCGGTGCGCCCGACCGACACCGCCGGTGACCTGCTCGCGCGGCTCGCGGACGGCGGCGCGGAGCTGCTCGTGCGGACCCTCGACGGGATCGAGGACGGCACCCTCGAGGCCCGCGAGCAGCCCGCCGACGGGGTCAGCCTGGCGCCGAAGCTCACCGTCGAGGACGCGCACGTCGACTGGGCCGAGCCGGCCGCCGCGGTCGACCGGCGGGTGCGCGCGTGCACGCCCGCGCCGGGCGCCTGGACGACCTTCGGGGGGGAGCGGCTCAAGATCGGCCCCGTCACGATCGCGGCCGACCCGCGCGACCTGGGTCCCGGCGAGCTCGAGGTGACCAAGAGCGCCGTGCACGTCGGGACCGCGACCGCAGCGGTGCGGCTCGGGGAGGTCCGGCCGTTCGGCAAGCGCGACATGCCTGCCGACGCCTGGGCGCGGGGCGCGCGGGTGGCCGCCGGGACGCGGCTCGGGTGAGCGGCGCGCGCCGCCGGCCGGCTCGACGACGCGCGGCCGGGGGAGACCCGGCCCGCTCGGCGGCGTTCGCCGTGCTCCGGGCGGTCGAGGAGCAGGGCGCCTACACCAACCTGGTGCTGCCGTCGGTGCTGCGCGGCCGCGGCCTGGGCGGTCGGGACGCCGCCTTCGTCACCGAGCTGGTGTCCGGGACGGTGCGCGGTCGCGGCAGCTACGACGCGGTGCTCGCCGCGGTCCTCGACCGGCCGCCGGACCGCCTGGACCCGGCCGTGCTCGACGCGCTGCGGATGGGCGCGCACCAGCTGCTCGCGATGCGGGTGCCGGCGCACGCCGCGGTCGCCACCACCGTGGACCTGGTGCGCGCCGAGGTGGGCCACGGTCCCGCCGGACTGGTCAACGCGGTGCTGCGCAAGGTCGCGGCGCACGACCTGCCGGGGTGGGTCCGCCGGGTCGCGCCCGACCCCGCGACGGACCCGGTCGGCTTCGCAGCGGTGGCCTACTCCCATCCCCGATGGGTGGTGGAGCTGCTCTCCGCCGCCCTCCACCCCGGCTCGTCCGCGCTCGAGCTGGGCCGCGCCGCGGACCGCTCGCAGCCGGATCCCGACCTCGACCGGCTGCTGGAGGCCGACAACGCGCCGCCCAAGGTGACGCTGGTCGCGCGACCTGGGCTGGCGTCGGTGGCGGAGCTGGTGTCCGCCGGCGGCACGCCCACCCGCTGGTCCTCGTACGGCGTGCAGCTGACCGCCGGCGACCCCGGCCACGTGCCGGCCGTGGTGGAGGGCCGGGCCGGCGTGCAGGACGAGGGCTCGCAGCTCGTCGCGCTGGCCCTGGCCCGCGCGAGCGTGCCGGGCGCGGACACCCGCTGGCTCGACCTGTGCGCCGGGCCGGGCGGCAAGGCGGCCCTCCTGGCGGCGCTGGCGGGCGAGCGGGGGGCCCGGCTGCTGGCCGCCGAGCGGGCGCCGCACCGCTCCCGGCTGGTCGCGTCGGCCACCGCCGCGGTGCGGGAGGGCCTGCTCGGTGTGGTGACCGCGGACGGCACGAAACCGGCGTGGGCGTCGAGCCGCTTCGACCGGGTGCTGCTCGACGCGCCGTGCACCGGGCTCGGCGCCCTGCGGCGCCGGCCGGAGGCCCGGTGGCGACGCCGGCCCGACGACGTCGAGGACCTGGCTCGGCTGCAGCGCCGGCTCCTGGACGCGGCCGCCGACTCGGCGAGACCGGGCGGGGCGGTCGCCTACGTCACCTGCTCGCCCGTGCTCGCCGAGACGTCGGGCGTGGTCGCGGCGGCGCTCGCCGAGCGCTCCGACGTACGCCTCGAGGACGCGACGGCGCTGCTGCCCGGCGTGCCCGACACGGCGGGACCGCTGCCGGGAACCGTCCAGCTGTGGCCGCACGTGCACGGCACCGACGCGATGTTCCTGGCGCTGCTGCGCAAAGTCTGAGCCCTGGTACAGACAAACCGGGCCCGCACCGCATAGTGTTCCCCTCGCGCTTGATTGACCGAACAACTCAGGGGGGCTGGGAATGAGGGCAAGGGCAAGCCGCCGCAGCGGCGTGCGCTCGGGGACGATGGTGCTGGCCGTGGTGGCCGCGATCGGGCTGGGGACGGGCACTGCGTCCGCGGTCACCGCGGACCCTGGAGACACCGTGGTGTCCTACGACTTCGAGCCGGTGGTCGCCGCCGACGGCACGTCGCAGACGATCTTCACCAACGGCGGCTCGGCGGACGTGGTGACGTCGGTGGTGTCCGCCTACGGGGGGACCGTCCAGGCCGTCGAGTCGCGGCCGACGCAGGGCTCGGCGGTGCGCTTCCCGACCTTCGACGCCTCGAGCACCGGGCCCCGAGCGGTCGTCAAGATCGTGAACCGGACCAGCACCGACGTGCTGGCGCCCGGCAGCCGTGACTTCTCGTGGTCCGCGGACTTCAACATCGACGCCGAGACGTCCTCGCACACCCGGGGCAGCACGGACAACGGCGACAACCTGTTCCAGCGGGGCCTGTTCAGCGACACCCAGTACAAGCTGGACGTCGACGACCACCAGCCGTCGTGCCGGCTGAGGGGCAGCAGCGGCGCCACCGGCGCGGTGCGCGTGATCGCGCCGCTGACGGTCGTCCCGTCGCAGTGGTACCACGCGACGTGCACCCGCACCGGCAACCAGCTCAGCATCGAGGTGGACGCCTTCGACGACACCGGTGCGGTGACGCAGCAGTGGACGAGGACCGCCACCAGCAAGCGCGGCTTCGGCACCTTCACGTGGGCCAAGACCGGCACGCCGCTGTCGATCGGCGGCAAGCTCACCGCCACCGGCAAGCCGGCCGGCGGGTCGGGCGACCAGTTCAACGGTGTCGTGGACAACGCCGTCCTGACAATCCAGTAGCGGCCGGGCTCGTCGGCGAGGGTTAGGCTCGCCGCCCATGGGGATCCGCATCTCGCCGAGCCTGCTCGCCAGCGACTTCGCCCGCCTCGCCGAGGAGGCCGAGCGCGTCCGGGACGCCGACTGGCTGCACGTCGACGTGATGGACAACCACTTCGTGCCGAACCTGACGCTGGGCGCGCCCGTCGTCGAGGCCCTCGCCCGGGCCACGGCGACCCCGCTGGACTGCCACCTCATGATCGAGGCGCCGGACCGGTGGGCGCCGGCGTACGTCGAGGCGGGCGCCGGGTCGGTCACCTTCCACGTCGAGGCGGCGGCCGCGCCCGTGCGGCTGGCCCGCGAGCTGCGCGGCCACGGCGCGCGGGCGGGGATGGCGCTGCGTCCGGCCACGCCCGTCGAGCCGTACGAGGACCTGCTCCCCGAGCTCGACATGCTCCTGGTGATGACCGTGGAGCCCGGGTTCGGCGGACAGGAGTTCCTCGACCTGATGCTGCCCAAGATCCGCCGTGCCCGCGACCTCATCGACCGGCACGGCCTCGACCTCTGGCTGCAGGTCGACGGCGGGGTGTCCGCCGAGACCGTGGAGCGCTGCGCGGAGGCCGGCGCCGACATGTTCGTCGCGGGCTCCGCGGTCTTCGGCGCCGACGACCCGGCCGCGATGATCGCCTCCCTGCGCGAGAGTGCCGCGTCCGCCGCCCGGTGTCGCCCGCCCGGGTAGATGTGGCAGGCTGTCCCCGAGCGACAACGCTCGCGTGCTCTGGGGTCGGTGCAACTCCGAACCGGCGGTGACAGTCCGCGACCCGGCTGCAGCCAGCAGCCGGTTGACCAGGTGGAACTCCTGGACCGACGGTCACAGTCCGGATGGGAAGCGCACGCGGGTGTCCCCGGCCGCGTGAGCGCGCGCCGAGGGCACCACACACGCCCCAGGGTCCGCGTGCACGGACGAGAGGGCTTCGATGACCGGCCGGGACGCCGAGCGGGCCGCGATGGCGCGCGCCATCGTGCTGGCCCGCACTCCCGGCGTCCCCGTGGGCCCCAACCCGCGCGTCGGCTGCGTGCTGCTGGACCCCGACGGCGTCCCGGTGGCGGAGGGCTTCCACCGCGGGGCGGGCACGCCGCACGCGGAGGTCGACGCGCTCCGGCGGGCCGGCGACCGGGCCCGCGGTGCCACCGCGGTGGTCACCCTCGAGCCCTGCAACCACACCGGTCGCACCGGGCCGTGTGCCGAGGCGCTCCTCGGGGCCGGCGTCGTGCGGGTCGTCTACGCCCAGGACGATGCCAGCCCGAACGCCCGCGGCGGCGCCGAGCGGCTGCGCGCCGCCGGTGTCGACGTCGAGGGCGGGCTCCTGGCCGCCGAGGCCCGGCAGGTCAACGCCGCGTGGTCGTTCGCCGCCGAGCACGGCCGCCCGTTCGTGACCTGGAAGCTCGCCACCACCTTGGACGGCCGCAGCGCCGCGGCCGACGGCAGCTCCCGCTGGGTGAGCTCGGCACCGGCCCGTCGCGACACCCACCGGCTGCGGGCCGAGTGCGACGCGGTGCTGGCCGGGACCGGCACGGTGCTCGTCGACGACCCGCGGCTGACCGTGCGCGACGAGCTCGACGTGGACCTGCCCCGCGAGCGCCAGCCGCTGAGGGCGGTGATGGGGCTGCGCGAGCTGCCCACCGACCGGCGCGTGCTCGACGACGCCGCCGAGACGGTCCTGCTGCGCACCCGCGACCCGCACCGGGCCCTGGCGCAGCTGCTGGCCCGCGAGTGCCGGCACGTCCTCCTCGAGGGCGGACCGGCGCTGGCCGCTGGGTTTCTGCGAGCCGGGGTGGTCGACGAGGTGGTCGCGTACGTCGCGCCGCTGCTGCTCGGCGCCGGCACCAGCGCGGTCGGCGACCTCGGCATCACCACGATCGCCGACGCGTTGCACCTGCGGCTGCGCGACGTCGCCAGCGTCGGCGCGGGGGCGGAGGCCAACGTCCGGCTCACCCTCGCACCCGAGCACCCCGACCATGGGAGGACCGAGTAGATGTTCACCGGAATCGTCGAGGAGCTGGGCGTCGTCGAGGCCCTGGAGGACCAGGGCGACGCCGTGCGGCTGACCGTCCGCGGCCCGCACGTCACCGTGGACGCCGGGCGCGGCGACTCGGTGGCGGTCAACGGCTGCTGCCTGACGGTCGCCGAGCGCGCCGGCGAGACGTTCACCGCCGACGTGATGCGCGAGACCCTCGACAAGACGTCCCTCGGGACGCTGGCGCCCGGCGGCCGGGTCAACCTCGAGCGAGCGGTCACCGCCACCAGCCGGCTGGGCGGGCACATCGTGCAGGGGCACGTCGACGGCACCGGGTCCGTCGTACGCCGTGAGGCCTCCGAGCACTGGGAGCTCGTCGAGATCTCGCTGCCGCCGGACCTGGCCCGCTACCTGGTGCCCAAGGGCTCGGTCACCGTCGACGGCGTCTCGCTGACCGTCGTCGACGTCGGCGAGGTCTCGTTCACCGTCTCCCTGATCCCCGAGACGCTGGCGCGAACGACGCTGGGCCACCGGGAGCCCGGGGACCGGGTCAACCTCGAGGTCGACGTGATCGCCAAGTACGTCGAGCGCCTGCTCGCCGGCCACCGTGAGGACCGCTCATGAGCCTCGCCGAGACGTTGTACGACGCGCACCTGACGATCGCCGGCCACCCCATCACCTGGCGGGAGATCCTCGGCAACGCCTTCGGGTTCGCCTCCGCCGTCGGCGGCCTGCGCCGGCGGGTCTGGGCCTGGCCCGTGGGCATCGTCGGCAACGTGCTGCTGTTCACGGTCTTCGTGGCCGCCACCACGACGGCCGCGGCCCAGGCGCCGCTGTTCGGCCAGGCGGGCAGACAGGTGTTCTTCGCCGTCACCAGCGTCTACGGGTGGTACCGCTGGCTGGAGGTCAAGCGGGCCCGCGGGCTGGGCTCGGACCGGCCCGCGATCACGCCGAGATGGGCCACCGCGGCCGAGCGCGCGGGCTACCTCGCGGCGTGGCTGGCCGGCGTCCTCGTGCTGCAGTGGGTCTTCAGCGTCATCGGTGCGGGCTACCCCGCGCCCCGCTGGTACTACTGGTGCGACGCCTGGATCTTCGTCGGCTCGATGGTGGCGACCTACGCGATGGCCCGCGGCTGGACCGACTTCTGGCTGGCCTGGATCGCCGTCGACGCGGTCGGGGTGCCGCTGCTGTGGCACTCGCACCTGTATCCCAGCGCGATCCTGTTCGTGGTCTACGGGGGTCTGGTCGTGTGGGGCTTCGTGGTGTGGCTGCGGGTCGGCCGGGTAGAGCGGCCCACGGAGCGGGAGCGGGTGGTGGCATGAGAAGCGCCTCATCCGGCTGTTCGCTGCGCAAGCTCCGCAGACACCGGCGAGGGGACCCCGCATGAGTGCGCCGCGGGTCCGGATGGACACGGTGCAGGAGGCGGTCGCCGACATCGCCGCCGGCCGTGCCGTCGTCGTCGTCGACGACGAGCAGCGGGAGAACGAGGGCGACCTGGTGTTCGCGGCCAGCAGGTCGACACCGGAGCTGATGGCGTTCATGGTGCGCTACTCCTCCGGTGTGGTCTGCGCACCGGTCACCGCGGCGACCCTGGACCGGCTCCGGATCCCGCTGATGACCCCGCACAACCGGGAGCGGATGCGCACGGCGTACACCGTCTCGGTGGACGCCCGCGACGGCGTCACCACCGGCATCTCCGCGGCGGACCGCTCGCACACGGTACGCACGCTCATCGACTCCGCGACCGAGCCCTACGAGATCACCCAGCCGGGGCACGTGTTCCCCCTCCGGTACGCCGAGGGCGGGGTGCTGGTGCGCCCCGGGCACACCGAGGCGGCCGTCGACCTGGCGCGCCTCGCCGGCCTGGAGCCGGCCGGGGTGATCTCCGAGATCGTCAACGACGACGGCACCATGAAGCGCGGCCAGGATCTTCGGGACTTCGCCGACGAGCACGGGCTGCGGATGATCTCGATCGAGCAGCTGATCCACCACCGCCGCCGCTACGAGACCCACGTCCAGCGGGTCGCCGAGACCCGGCTGCCGACCGAGCACGGCGACTTCACCGCCTACGGCTACCGGACGAGGCTCGGCGCCCCCGACGACAGCGAGCACGTGGCGCTGGTGCACGGTGACATCGGGGGCGACGAGCCGGTGCTGACCCGGGTGCACTCGGAGTGCCTGACCGGCGACGTCTTCGGGTCCGCGCGGTGCGACTGCGGTGCCCAGCTGCACGAGGCGCTGAGGAGGATCGTCGCGGAGGGCCGCGGCGTGGTGGTCTACCTGCGCGGGCACGAGGGGCGCGGCATCGGGCTGGTCGCCAAGCTGCAGGCCTACCAGCTGCAGGACGGCGGCCGGGACACCGTGGACGCGAACCTCGACCTCGGGCTGCCCGCCGACGCCCGGCACTACGGCGCGGCCACCCAGGTGCTGCGCGACCTCGGGGTGCGGTCGGTGCGGCTGATGACGAACAACCCCGCGAAGGTCACCAACCTCCAGGAGTACGGCGTCCCGGTGGCCGAGCGGGTGCCGCTGACGCCGAGGCCCAACGACCACAACCTCGCCTACCTGCTGACCAAGCGGGACCGGATGGGCCATGACCTGCCGGACCTGCCGGACCTGCCGGACCTGCCGGACCTGCCGGACCTGCCGGACCTGCCGGACCTCGCGGACCCCGCCGACGTCTCGAGAGGAGCAGAGCCGTGAGCGGAGAGGGCTCGCCGCACGACCAGCCGGTCGACTGCCACGACCTTCGTGTCGCCGTGGTGGCCGCGCGCTGGCACCAGCAGGTGATGGACGGCCTGCTCGCCGGTGCCCGGCGCGCCCTGGCCGACTACCGGGTCGAGGAGCCCGCCGTGGTGCGGGTGCCCGGCTCCTTCGAGCTGCCCGTGGTGGCAGGCGCGCTGGCCGAGCGGGGCTACGAGGCCGTGGTCGCGCTCGGCGTGGTCATCCGCGGCGGCACCCCGCACTTCGAGTACGTCTGCTCGGCGGCCACCGACGGCCTGTCCCGGATCGCCGTCGACACCGGCGTCGCGGTGGGGTTCGGGCTGCTGACCTGCGACACCGAGGAGCAGGCCCTGGACCGGGCCGGCCTCGCGGGCTCGAGCGAGGACAAGGGCTACGAGGCGGCGGCCGCGGCGCTCGCCACGGCCTTGACGCTGCGCCGGATCCGCCGCGGCTACGAGCCGGACGGCTCCTGAGCGGACGCGGGCCGCGCCGGCCGGGTCGCACGCCGTACCCTGGGGCCGCCCGCTCCCGGAGGGCCCACAGGACCCACCCAGCACCCACCCAGGACTCACCCAGAACCGACACAGGGACACCACGATGAAGACGTTCGACGAGCTCTGGACCGAGCTGAGCGCGAAGGCGCAGGCCAGGCCTGACGGCTCGGGCACCGTGCGCGAGCTCGACGCGGGCGTGCACGCGATCGGCAAGAAGCTGGTCGAGGAGGCCGCCGAGTCCTGGATGGCCGCCGAGCACGAGGGGCCGCAGCGGGCGGCGGAGGAGCTGAGCCAGCTGCTCTACCACGCGCAGGTGATGATGCTGCGCTGCGGGCTGAGCCTCGACGACGTCTACGCCCATCTCTGACCACACCGGAACCCCCAACGACCAGCCCGCACCCCACGCCGAGAGGTCCCACGTGCCCGACAAGCTCCTGCGGCTCGCCGTCCCGAACAAGGGCTCGCTGTCCCAGGCTGCCAGCGACATCCTCAGCGAGGCCGGGTACCGGCAGCGCAACGACCTCAAGAGGCTCACGCTGACCGACACCGAGAACGGCGTCGAGTTCTTCTACCTGCGCCCCCGGGACATCGCGCTGTACGTCGGGGAGGGCACCCTCGACGTGGGCATCACCGGGCGCGACCTGCTCCTCGACTCCGGCGCCAAGGCCGAGGAGGTGCTCCCGCTGGGCTTCGGCCGGTCCCGGTTCCACTACGCGGCCCCGCCCGGCACCGCCTCCTCGGTGGCGGACCTGGCCGGCCGGCGCATCGCCACGTCGTACGACGGGGTGGTCCGCCGGCACCTGGAGCGGCACGGGGTGGAGGCCGCCGTGGTCCGGCTCGACGGCGCCGTGGAGACCAGCGTGCAGCTCGGGGTCGCGGACGCGATCGCCGACGTCGTGGAGACCGGCAGCACCCTGCGCAACGCCGGGCTCGAGGTCTTCGGGGAGCCGATCCTCGAGTCGGAGGCGGTGCTGGTGACCAGGGCGGGGACCGAGCCGCCCGCGGGTTTCGAGGTGTTCCGTCGCCGGGTCGAGGGCGTGCTGGTGGCCCGGACGTACGTGATGATGGACTACGACATCCCCGCGGACCGGGTCGAGCGGGCGGTGTCGCTGACCCCCGGCATCGAGAGCCCGACCGTCTCCCCGCTGCATCGGGAGGGGTGGGTCGCCGTCCGCTCGATGGTCCGCCGCGACCGGGCGCAGCGGGTGATGGACGAGCTGTACGACCTCGGTGCCCGCGGTATCCTCTCCACCGACATCCATGCCTGCCGACTCTGACCGAGCCGCCGGGCTCCCCCTGCCTCACGCGTTCCGACCCCTCGGGGTCCGCATGGCGACGGCGGTCCTGGGGGTCCTGCTCCTGGGCGCGGCGGTGGTGATCTGGTTCGCGTTCCCCCCGGAGATCCGTGACCAGTTCACGCTGTACCAGAAGGCCACCGTCGTGGCCTTCGGGCTGCTGTTCTACGCGGCCGGGTACGCCCTGGCCCGCAGCAAGGTGGTCGCGCGCGAGGACGGGCTGACCGTCGTCAACGGCTACCGCACCCGGCACTACGAGTGGAACGAGATCGTCGCGGTCACCCTGCGGTCCGGAAGCCCCTGGGCCACCCTTGACATCTCCGACGGCACGACCGTCGCCGCGATGGGCATCCAGGGCTCCGACGGCCCCCGGGCGATGCGGCAGGTGCGCGAGATCCGGGCGCTGGTGGAGCGGCTGACCCGTTGAGCCCGACCCGACCGCTCGGCTGTCGGCTGCGCGAGGATGGTGACGTGCAGATCATGGATGCCCTGGTGCGGGCGCAGCAGGCCGCCGCTCCCGAGGTGGGTCGCGGCCGGCTGGCCGAGCACATCCCTGCCCTGGCGACGGTGGATCCGTGCCAGTTCGGGATGGTGATCGCCTCCTGCGACGGGCGGGTGCACGTCATCGGTGACGCCGACGTGCGCTTCTCGGTGCAGAGCATCAGCAAGGTCTTCACACTCGCGCTGGTGATCGCCGCCGAGGGAGAAGCCATCTGGCAGCGGGTGTCCCGCGAGCCGTCGGGCAACCCGTTCAACTCCCTGCTCCAGCTCGACCAGGAGGCGGGGCGCCCGCGCAACCCGTTCATCAACGCCGGTGCACTCGTCGTCACCGACCGGCTGCATTCGCTGACCGGCAACGCGTCCGGCGCCCTTCGCGACCTGATGCGCCGGGAGAGCGGGTGCGCGGACGTGGGCAGCGACCCACAGGTGGCCCGTTCAGAGCTCGAGGCCGGCCACCGCACCACGGCACTCGCCCACCTGCTGGCCAGCTACGGGAACCTGGAATGTGCCGTCGACCTGGTGATCAACCAGTACGTCGCGCAGTGCGCTCTCTCCATGAGCTGCCGGGAGCTGGCGCTCGCCGGGCTCTTCCTCGCCCGCGACGGCGTTCTCCGCGACGGAACGCGGCTGCTCACCGCGCGGCAGACGAAGCGGGTCAACGCCGTGATGCTGACCTGCGGCACCTACGACTCGGCCGGCGAGTTCGCCTACCGAGTGGGGCTGCCCGCGAAGAGCGGCGTCGGCGGCGGCATCCTGGCCGTCATCCCCGACCGCGGTGTCGCCTGCGTGTGGAGCCCCGCACTCGGCCCCTCCGGCAGCTCGGCAGCCGGACTGGCCGCGCTGGACGCGTTCACCACGTACTCCGACTGGACCGTCTTCTGAGGATCCACCGGCCATGAGCGGCGAAGCACAAGGGATGCTGGCCGCGCTCGTCCCTGACGCCGCGAGCAGCGACGCGGCTCGGTGACGTGCCCGGGTCTGATCCTTCTCTGTCGAGCAGAGGCACCAAGGCGGCCGCCCCAGCAGGGCCGTGATCTGGTGTGGGGGAGGGTACGGCCACGGCGGCACACCAAGGGGTGTCTCGTCGCTCTGGCACGATCTTGGGGTGACAACCGAGTCCGACCGCGGCCGCTGGATCGCGTTGGTCGTGTGTTGCAGCGCGATGTTCATGACACTTCTCGACGTGAGCGTCACGAATGTGGCGTTGCCGTCGATCGGCGACGACACGGGTGCCGGCTCGTCGCAGCTCCAGTGGATCGTGTCCGGCTACACGCTTGCGTTCGGGCTGGTGCCTGTGCTCGGGGGCAAGCTGGGCGACGACCACGGACGCCGGCTGATGTTCCAGGTCGGGGTGGGCGGGTTCGTCGTGACCTCGGCGCTCTCGGGCCTCGCCCCCAGCGCCGGCCTCCTGATCGGCGCGCGGGTGCTCCAGGGGCTGTTCGGCGGCTTGATCAACCCGCAGACCTCCGGGCTGATCCAGCAGATGTTCCGCGGCGCCGACCGTGGCCGTGCCTTCGGGGTCCTGGGTACGACGGTCGGGGTCGGCACGGCGATCGGACCACTGGTCGGCGGCGCGCTGATCGCGCTCGGTGGCCCCACGCTCGGCTGGCGGCTGGTCTTCTTCGTCAACGTCCCGGTCGGCCTCGTCGTCATCGCACTGTCCCGACGGCTGCTGCCTGCGCCGAGCGGAACCACCCACCACCGGCTCGATGTCCTCGGCGCCGCGCTCCTGGGCGGCGCGACGTTCTGCGTCCTGTTCGCCTGCGTGGAGTACGACGCGCTCCAGGATGCCCGGCTCGCGTGGCTGGCCGTCCCGGCGCTGGTCCTGCTGGCCCTCTTCCTACGCCGGGAGCGTCGCCTCACTCTCGAGTCGCGGGACCCACTGGTCGACCTGCGGCTGTTCCGGCAACCGTCCTACGTCTCCGGCATCACGCTGGCCCTGGCGTTCTTCCCTGCCATCGCCGGGCTCCCGCTCGTCCTCGCCCTCTTCTACCAGCGCGGTCTGGGCTACAACGCGCTGGAGTCGGCGCTCGGGGTGACGGCGTACGCCGTGGGCAGCGCCGTGTCCGCGCCGCTGTCCGGCCGTGTGGTCACCCGCATCGGACGGAAGCTGGTGGTCGCCGGAGCGGTCACGTTCGGAGTCGGAGCGATCGCCATGGCCGTCGTGGCCGTGCATCTTCCCGACGACCACGCGACTCTGGCGCTCGCCGCCCCCCTGTTCGTGATGGGCTGCGGCCAAGGAATGCTGATCACACCCAACCAGACGCTCGCGCTGATGCACGTCGACCCGCTGATGGGAAGCGCCGCGGGCGGCGTGCTCCAGACGGGGCAGCGGATCGGCCTGGCGATCGGCCAGGCCCTCATCGGCGCCGTCTTCTTCAACTCCCTCACCGCAGACAACGTCGCCTCCTACTCACGTGCCCTGGGTCTGGCCGTCGTCGTCGCGATCTGCTTCGTCTCGATCGCCGTGGCGATCGGCGTGCACGACCTGGTCCGGACGCGCCGCCGTGAGGCACAGCGCTGACCGGGGTGCTCGCGATCGCCCGGCTGCACGCCGACGCTCTCGTCGCTGCCGATCCAGACCGGGCTGCCCGGGCAGGGAACCGGCTCCCATCGCTTCTGTCGTCGACTGGAGGGTCGCCGGGTAGGGGGTGGCTGGAGGCGTGTTGACGCCCGATCAGAGAGGGGTCAACCTGTGGGAAGGACCGGTCTCGCCGGTCCCGAGGGGAGGACGCCATGCTCCGGGT
>JAICKK010000239.1 GCA_025927955.1 Nocardioidaceae bacterium | reverse complement strand
GAGGACTTGCCCGAGCCGGTGGCCCCGGCCAGCGCCACGACGGTGTGGTCCCCGGACAGCCGCAGCCGCGCCCCCGCGCGCTCGGCGACCGCCGCCGCCTCCGCCACCAGGTCGTCGGGCAGCCGGCCACGCGAGGCGCGGGCCGCCTCCTCGAGGCCGTCGATGCGGTTCGCGATGTTCTCACCCCGGCCGACCAGGCGGCGGGCGCCCTGCACCAGTGCCGTCATCGCTCCCCCGCCCCGTCCGGCTCGTCGGGGCGCGGAACCGGCGGCAGCACGCGGCCGGCGATGCGAAGGTCGTCCACGCCCCGGGCGGCCTCGCGCAGCCGAGCGGTCGCGTCGGGATCCAGGTCGAGCCGGTCGAGCACCTCGAGGTAGCGCCGCCGCTCGGAGTCCATCAGCTCCCCCACCCGGACCGCGAGGTCCTTGCGCGCCTGGGCGGACAGCCGGCGCACCGCCTGGTCGCCGAAGACCGCCTCGAGCAGCTTCTGACCGAGCAGCACCCCACCGCTGGCCACCCCGACCTCCGCGCCCGTCGGGATGGCGGCCGTGGAGGCGAACACCACGACCATCAGCGCCAGCGACAGCCCGTTGACGCCGAACGCCAGGAACCGCGCGGTGGTCCGCTTGTCGGCGCCCTCGGTGCGTACCATCTCGAGCACCCCGTGCTGCCAGTCGCGCACCGCGCGCTCGGCGCGGGGACGCAGGTCGCGCGAGGCCCGGCCCAGGTCGCGACCGGAGTCCTCGAGCAGGTGCTGGCCCGCCGAGAGCGAGCGCCAGGACGCCTCGGACCGCTCCGCGGCGTTCTCCGCCTGCTCCATGATCAGCGACTCGAGCCCCGACTCGACGGCCACGGTGACCCGCTCGGCCTGCTGCGGCCTGCCTCGCACCCAGCTCGTGAACCGGTCCCTGAGCCAGCCGACCCGGCTCTCCAGCGAGCGCAGCAGCTCGCCCGTCCCCACGAACTCCTGCCAGCGGGCCAGCACCTCCCCGCGCAGCAGGGTCCCGTCGGCCGACGCGTCGTCGACCCGGTCCACCGCCTCGTCGTACGCGGTGTCGACCGCCTGGCGCAGCCGGACGGCGGTGCCCACCTGCTCCTCGACGGCGTCCGCGATGTCGTGGGTACGGCGGGCCAGGGACCGCACGGCACCGTCGAGGGTCTGGCGCACCACGGCCTGGCGGGCGTTGGCGTCGGCCGCCAGCGCGTGCAGCCAGGTCCGGATCTCGGCGACGGCCTCGGGACGCAGCAGGCCCTCGTCGCTGACCTCGCCCTCGGTGACGGTGAACAGCGGGGAGTCGCGCAGGCCGCGGTCGGTGAGCATCCGGGCGAGGTGCACGCTGACCTCCTCGACCGCCTCGGGGGGCGTGCGGTCCAGGACGATGGCGACCGCGGTGCTCCTCTCGGCCGCCGTCTGCAGGAAGGCCCAGGGCACCTGGTCGGCGTAGCGGGCGGCCGAGGTGACGAACAGCCAGAGGTCCGCCGCGGCGAGCAGCTCGGTGGCGAGCGTCCGGTTGGCCCGCTCGACGGAGTCGATGTCGGGGGCGTCGAGGACCGCGAGCCCTTCGGGGACGCCGTCGTCGGCCACCAGCTGCAGCGCGCCCGGGTCACCGGTGGCGCGACCGGTGCGGGCCAGGCCGGGCAGGATCCGGCCGTCGGCGAACCACTGGGCGTCGGCGGGGTGGTGCACGAGCACCGGCGAGCGGGTGGTCGGGCGCAGCACGCCGTGCTCGGTGACCCGGCGCCCGACGAGCGTGTTGACCAGCGTGGACTTGCCCGCACCCGTCGACCCGCCCACGACGGTCAGCAGGGGTGCCTCGATCTGCGCGAGGCGCGGCAGCACGTAGTCGTCGAGCTGCTCGACCATCTCCCGGCGGGCGGCGCGGTGCCGCTCGGCGTCCGGCACGTCGAGCGGGAGCGCCGTCCGGCCCAGGACGTCGCGCAGCCGGACGAGGGCGTCCGGCGGCGTCACCACGGGCGGCCACCCTGCGAGTGCTGCGGCGGCGCGGCGTACCGGGGCACCGGGCTCGGGAAGCCGACGTAGGGACGCAGCGCACGCAGCCGGTGCACCATCGCGGCACCCCGTGCGGAGAAGTCCTCGGGGGCGGTGCCGCGCAGGTACCGGTCGTGGAGGAAGCCGAGCTCGACGGCCTGCTGCTGGTACTCCCGCATCACCTTCTCCGCGAGCGGGCCGCCGTAGCCGCGCGCGAACCTGCGGCTGGCCCGGCGGGCGGGCAGCCGGACCAGCCACGGCACCTCGGCGGGGTCGAGCAGGCCGCGGTTCGCGACGTCGACGAGGCTGCGCGTGAGCATCCGCCCCTCGCGGCTGCGGGCCCACAGGGCGAACCCGACCAGGAGGAGGAAGGCCGGCACCATGGCCACCACGTAGGTGAGCACGAACAGGTGCCCTCCGTCGAGGAAGGCGGAGGCGTTCCAGCTCGCGTGCGCGCTCACAGCAGCCAGGTATCCCAGGAGCGGCGCCAGGATGCGCCACCTCCTGGTCCGGGCCACCACGGCGAAGCCGACGCCGAGCCCGGTGAACGAGGTGAACAGCGGGTGCGCGAAGGGGCTGAAGACGCCGCGCACCACGAACAGGGCCGTCGCGGACCGGATCCCGCCCGGTCCGGCGCCGTCGGCGCCGCTGTAGGCGCCACCGAGGTAGAGGATGTTCTCGGTGAACGCGAACCCCACGCCGACCAGGCCGGCGTAGACGATGCCGTCCAGGACGCCGTCGAGCAGCCGCCGCCGGAACCACAGGAGCAGCAGCACGAACAGGCCCTTGGCCGCCTCCTCGGTCACCGGCGCGGCCACCACGCCGCCCCACGCGTCGCTGGTGTCGAAGACCAGCTGGTCGAGCAGCTGCAGCGCGAGGGCCACCGCGGTGGCCACCACGGCGCCCCAGCCGAACGCCACGACGAGCAGGGGCACCGGCTCGGGCTCGTAGCGGTCCAGCCACAGGAAGCAGGCGATCACCGGACCGACCGGCAGGGCGGCGAGGACCACGCCGATCGCCAGCGCGGTCGTCCCGTTGCTGAGCAGCAGCACCACGCCCATGACCACGGCGCCCACCAGCATCGCCAACGACACCAGCACGACGAAGACGACGTTGCCACGTCGCGGCCTGTGCAGCAGCCCCGGCGGCACCGCCTGCGGCGGCGCGAAGGGCCCGGCGGGATACAGACCTCCGTGCCCCGGGCCGGTGGCGGGACCGGTCATGCGCCCAGGGTATCGGTGCGACCGGGTGCAGCCGGTGACCATGAGGCCGGGTCGCGGCCGGTCGTAGAGTGAGCGGATGAGCGAGCACAGCGAGACGAGCGCGCCTCCGGAGGTCACCGAGCACCCCGAGGCCGCCCAGCACACCGAGTCGCACGACCAGCCCGTCCCCGAGGCGTACGCCGCGTTCATGAGGCAGGGCTGGGGAGAGCGGGACCTCGACGTCGAGCGGCATCCGGTCGCGGGCCCGGCCGCCGCCCGTCGTACCCGGCTCGCGGAGACGTTCCCCGGCGAGCGGCTGGTCGTGCCCGCGGGCGGCTTCAAGGTGCGCGCCAACGACACCGACTACCGGTTCCGCGCCGACACCGCACACGTCTACCTGACCGGCAACCAGACCTCGGACGCGGTCCTGGTGCTCGAGGGCGGCGACTCCGTCCTCTACGCGAGGCCGCGCTCGTCGCGCGAGACCGACGAGTTCTTCCGGGACCGCCGGTACGGCGAGCTGTGGGTCGGCCGCCGGCCGTCGCTCAAGGAGATCTCGGACGCGCTCGGGCTCGAGGTGCGCCACCTCGGGGACCTCGAGGAGCGGCTCGGCGGCTCGGCCAAGACCCGGGTGCTGCGTGATGTCGATCCCTTCGTGGACAGGCAGGTCCCGGCAGACAGCGGGCGCGACCACGACTTCGCCCGCGTGCTCTCCGAGATGCGGCTCGTCAAGGACGACTGGGAGCTCCAGCAGCTGCAGGAGGCCTGCGACATCACGGCGCTCGGCTTCGAGGACGGCGTCCGCGAGTGGGAGCAGGTGCTCCGCCACGGCGAGCGCTGGCTGGAGGGCACGTTCTTCCGGCGGGCCCGCGCCATGGGCAACGACCTCGGCTACGACTCGATCGTGGCCGGCGGGAGCCACGCCACGACGCTGCACTGGATCGAGAACTCCGGAGCGGTGCGGCCCGGCGAGATGCTGCTGCTCGACATGGGCGTGGAGGGACGCAACCTCTACACCGCGGACGTCACCCGCACGCTGCCCGTCGACGGCACGTACACGCCGGTGCAACGTGACCTCTACGCCCTCGTGCTGCGGGCACAGGAGGCCGGCATCGACGCCATCCGCCCGGGCGTGCCGTTCCAGGCCCCGCACGAGGCGGCCATGCGCGTGCTCGCTCACGGCCTCGAGGACCTCGACCTGCTCCCGGTGTCCGCGGAGGAGGCGCTCTCCCCGGACAGCAAGGTCTACGCCCGCTGGACGCTGCACTCGGTGAGCCACATGCTCGGTCTCGACGTGCACGACTGCGCCTCGGCGGCGCCGGACGCCTACAAGGACGGCACGCTGGCCGAGGGCATGGTGCTCACGGTCGAGCCGGGGCTCTACTTCCAGGAGGACGACCTGCTCGTCCCCGAGCAGCTGCGCGGCATCGGCATCCGGATCGAGGACGACGTCGTCGTCACGGCCGACGGTGCCCGCAACCTGTCCGCGTCGCTGCCCCGCGAGCCGGGTGCGGTCGAGGAGTGGATGGCCGGGCTGCGGTCCTGACGTACGGCGTCCCCCGGCTGCTCGCAAGTCGCCGGGCGGTAGCGGCTGGAACGTGTCGAGCGCAGCTGAGCGAGTGAGCACGGCGGCCGGAGTCCGGGCCAGATTCCCCTTGTGGACAAGGGGATTCGCTCTGGATCCTGTCGGCGCAGCCCGGTATCATCGAACACGTGTT
>JAICKK010000226.1 GCA_025927955.1 Nocardioidaceae bacterium | reverse complement strand
CGGGCGTCCGCGACGTCGACGCCGACCGCGGTGACGGCGAGCACCCGGCCGCCGGAGGTGACCACGTTGCCCTGCCCGTCGTACGACGTGCCGGCGTGGAGGACCGAGACGTCGTCGAGCGCGCCGGCCTCGCTCAGGCCCCCGACCACGTCGCCGGTTCGCGGGCTGTCGGGGTAGCCGTCGCAGGCGAGCACCACGGCGACGGCGGCGCCGTCGTGCCAGATCAGCGGCCCCAGCTCGTCGAGGCGGCCCTCGGCAGCGGCGGCCAGCAGCGCGCCGAGCGGGGACGCGAGCAGCGCCAGCAGCGGCTGGGTCTCCGGGTCGCCGAAGCGGGCGTTGAACTCGACGACGCGCACGCCCGTCGACGTCAGCGCGAGGCCCGCGTAGAGCAGCCCGCTGAACGGGGTCCCGCGCCGGGCCATCTCGTCGACCGTCGGCTGCAGCACGGTCTCGGTGACGCTCCTCACCAGGTCCGAAGGTGCCCACGGCAGCGGCGTGTAGGCGCCCATGCCGCCGGTGTTCGGGCCGGCGTCCCCGTCCAGGGCGCGCTTGAAGTCCTGCGCGGGCTGCAGCGGCACCACGGTGGCGCCGTCGGTCACCGCGAACAGCGAGACCTCGGGGCCGTCGAGGAACTCCTCGACCACGACCCGGCCGCAGGACGCGGCGTGCGCGAGGGCCGCCTGCCGGTCGTCGGTGACCACCACGCCCTTGCCGGCGGCCAGGCCGTCGTCCTTGACGACGTAGGGCGACCCGAGCTCGTCGAGCGCCGCCGCGACCTCCGCCGGCGTCGTGCACACCCGGGCCCGGGCCGTCGGTACCCCGGCCGCCGCCATCACCTCCTTGGCGAACGCCTTGGAGCCCTCCAGCCGGGCGGCCTCCCGCGACGGCCCGAAGCAGGCGATGCCGCGCGCTCGGACCGCGTCCGCGACCCCCGCGACGAGCGGTGCCTCGGGTCCGACGACGACGAGGTCGGCGCGCACCTCCCGGGCCAGCTCGGCGACGGCGTCACCGTCCAGCGGGTCCACCGCGTGCCGGACGGCGACGGCCTCCGTGCCCGGGTTGCCGGGCGCCACGTGCACCTCGGTGACCGACGGGTCCCGGGACAGGGCCATCGCCAGCGCGTGCTCGCGGCCGCCGGAGCCGATGACGAGGGTCCTCACGGGCGCCCACCCTATCGGCGCGGGTCAGCGGCCGCTCCTTGGCGCGGGCGGCGGCGCCGCCAGATTCCCTGGGGGCCCAGAGGAACAGGCACACCCCCGGCGTTGCAACAGCGGGGGTGTGACAGATTCCCTGGGGGCCCAGGGAATCTGTCACCGGTCAGGCGAGGTCGTGCACGACCACGGTCTCGTCCCGGTCGGGGCCGACGCCGATGGCCGAGATCCGCGACCCGGACATCTCCTCCACCGCCTTGACGTAGGCGCGGGCGTTGGCCGGCAGGTCCTCGAACCTGCGGGCGTCGCCGATGTCCTCCCACCAGCCGGGCAGCTCCTCGTAGACGGGCCTCGCGTGGTGGAAGTCGCTCTGGTTGACGGGCATCTCGTCGTGCCGGGTCCCGTCCACGTCGTAGGCCACGCAGACCGGCACCCTCTCCAGGCCGGTCAGCACGTCGAGCTTGGTGAGCACGAAGTCCGTGACGCCGTTGACGCGGGCCGCGTAGCGGGCGATGACCGCGTCGAACCAGCCGCAGCGGCGCGGGCGCCCGGTCGTGGTGCCGTACTCGGCCCCGGTCTTGCGCAGGTGCTCGCCGGCCTCGTCGAGCAGCTCGGTCGGGAACGGGCCCTCCCCGACGCGGGTGGTGTAGGCCTTGGCGATGCCGATCACCCGCTCCACGCGCGTGGGCGGGATCCCCGAGCCGGTGCACGCGCCGCCGGCGGTCGCCGACGACGAGGTGACGAACGGGTAGGTGCCGTGGTCGACGTCGAGCAGGGTCGCCTGCCCGGCCTCCAGCAGCACGCGCTCGCCGCGGTCGAGCGCCTGGTTGAGCAGCAGCCCGGTGTCGGCGACCATCGGCGCCAGCCGCTCGGCGTAGGACAGCAGCTCCTCGACCGTGTCCTGCACACCCGGGGCCCGCCGGTTGTAGATCTTGGCGAGGATCTGGCCCTTGAGCTCGAGGACGCTCTCGACCTTCTGGGTCAGGATCTTCTCGTCGAAGAGGTCCTGCACGCGGATGCCGACCCGGTTCATCTTGTCGGCGTACGTCGGGCCGATCCCCCTGCCCGTCGTACCGAGGCGGCGGGAGCCCAGGAACCGCTCGGTGACCTTGTCGAGGCTGCGGTTGTAGTCGGGGATGACGTGCGCGTTGGCGCTCAGCAGCAGCCTGCTCACGTCGATGCCGCGCTCGATGAGCGCGTCGAGCTCCTCGACCAGCACGCCGAGGTCCACCACGACGCCGTTGCCGATGACCGGGATGCACCCCGGGGTGAGGATGCCGCTGGGCAGCAGGTGCAGGGCGTACTTCTGGTCGCCGATGACCACGGTGTGGCCGGCGTTGTTGCCGCCGTTGAACTTGACGACGTAGTCGACCCGGCTGCCGAGCACGTCGGTGGCCTTGCCCTTGCCCTCGTCGCCCCACTGCGCGCCGACGATGACGGTCGCGGGCATGCGGGCACCTCTCTGGGGACGCGGGGAGCCCGGATGCAGACGCATCGGGGCTCTTGCGCGGTCACGCTAGCAGAGGCGGTCTCCCTGACCGCGCGTCCCGGCGAGCACTTCCGTACGTCGGACAGGGCCCGGGCCGAGACGGTAGCCTCCGGCTGATGGAGCCAGTGCTGCTGATCACGAACTCCCACGCCGGAAGCAGCGGGGACGAAGCCCTCGCGCCGGCGCTGGCCGTCCTGCGCGACGCCACGGACGTCGAGGTGGTCTCCACCGGCAACCCTGGCGAGCTGGACGGCGTGCTGCACCGCCGTGGCGGCCGGCAGGTCGTGGTCGCCGGTGGGGACGGCAGCCTGCACGCCGTCGTCGCCGCCCTGCACCGGCGCCACGAGCTCGCGGACACGGTCGTCGGGCTGGTCCCGCTCGGCACCGGCAACGACTTCGCGCGCGGCACCGGCATCCCGCTCGACCCTTCCGAGGCCGCCCGGGTCGTGGTCCGCGGGAACCTGACGCCGGTCGACCTGCTCGTCGACTGCCTCGGTGAGGTGGTCGTCAACAACGTGCACATCGGCGTCGGGGCCCAGGCCGCCGTCAACGCCCGGCCCTTCAAGCGGCTGCTCGGCCGGGCCGGCTACGTCCTGGGGGCGGCCGCGGCGGCGGTGCGCCCGCCGTACCTGCGGCTGCGGGTGCAGGTGGACGACCACGTGGTCGCCGACCTGGCGCACCCTGTCCTCATGGTGGCCGTCGGCAACGGCGCCCGGATCGGCGGCGGCGCGGCGATCACGCCCCACGCGGACCCCCGCGACGGCAAGGTGGACGTGATGGTGTCGTTCTCGACCTCGCTGTGGGCCAAGCTCGGCTACGCGGTGCGGTTCCGGCTGGGCAGCCATCCCGAGCGCGACGACGTGCTGTACGTGCGCGGCACGAGCGTCTCGGTGTCCGGCCAGGACTTCTACTGCAGCGCCGACGGCGAGGTCTACGGACCCGAGCGCAACCGCACCTGGCACCTGGAGCCGGGCGCCTTCCGGATGCCGCTGCCCGGCTGAGCCGGTGACCCGCGACACGCGGGCGAGACTTAACTCGACAAAGACAGTCTTCTTTGTTCATCATGGTGGTCCGGTGCATCCACGGGGGTCGCCGGTGCCCACGTTCAGCCGGAGTTCGGAGAGCCACCATGTTGAACCTCGTCCACCAGCTCGCCGTCGAGCTCCCTGCCCACGGCTGGCTGCTGGCGCACGGCGACCAGCTGAAGATCGTCGTCGCCGGCTTCCTGGTCGCGATCGTCGTCGGCATCACGGGCATGGGCGGCGGCGCGCTGATGACGCCCGCGCTGCTGTTCCTCGGCGTCGGGGCCGCCTCCAGCGTCGTCACCGCGGACCTGACGGCCTCCGCGGTCTACAAGTCGGGCGGCGCGCTCGTGCACTGGCGGGAGGGGTCCCCCAACCTGCGGCTGGCGGCCTGGCTGATGACCGGCTCGGTGCCGATGGCCCTGGTCGGCCCCCACCTGGTGCGCTGGGTCGCGCCGGGGGCGGACGTGGAGACGGTCCTGCAGCTGGCCATCGGCTTCGCCCTGCTGCTGGCCATGTCCACGTTCGTGCTGCGCCGCTACCTCGAGCTGCGCCGCCGTCGACGCGGCGGCGGCGAGTCGGAGACGACGGACATCGTGGTGCGGCCGCTGCCCACCGTGGCCATCGGCGCCCTGGGCGGCCTGCTCGTCGGCATCACGTCGGTCGGGTCGGGCTCGGTGATCATGATCGCGCTGGTGATGCTCTACCCGACCCTGTCGGCGGTCAAGCTCGTGGGCACCGACCTGGTGCAGGCGGTGCCGCTGGTGCTGGCCGCGGCGCTGTCCAACATCGTCGCCTACGGGCTGGACTTCGGCATCCTGGTGCCGCTCATCATCGGCTCGGTGCCCGGCAGCATCCTGGGCGCCACCATCGCGCCCCGCGTGCCGTCCGGGTTCATCCGGCGCGGCCTCGTCGTCGTGCTCACCATCTCCGGCCTCGCGCTGCTCGACAAGGCGGGATGGGCACCGCTGGGGGCCGGCAAGGACCAGACACATCCCGTGCTGATCGTCCTGGTCGGCGTGGCCATGCTGGTCGTGATGCCGTTCGCCTGGGGCCTGGTCCGGCGCTCCGAGGGCCTCCCGATGTTCGGCCGCGGCGGCGCCCGGACTCCGGCGACGCCCGTCGAGGAGCGCGTCGCCGGCTGAGACCCCGGCCCTGGGTCGAGGCGCCCGAGCCCCCGCTGGTCGAGGTGCCCCAGCCCACCGCTGGTCGAGGTGCCCGAGCCCCCAGGGCGAGGGCCTCGAGACCACCCGCACCTTTCGCGCGAACCCGACCATGGTTTCGAGGCCCTCGCCCTGGGGGCTCGGGCACCTCAACCAGCGTGGCGCACCTCAACCAGCGTGGCGCACCTCAACCAACGCTGGCGCGCCTCGACGGGCGTGGGCCCCTCGAGCAACCCTCAGTCGCTGCGGCCGAGGAGCTCGTCGTACGCCGCGGGGCTGCTGTCTCTCAGGAAGTCCCGGCACCGCTGCGCCTCGGGTGCCTCGCCGATGCGCTCGGCGGCGCGGGCCAGGAGCGCCAGCGACCGGAGGAAGCCGCGGTTGGGCTCGTGCTCCCACGGGACCGGGCCGTGCCCCTTCCAGCCGTTGCGGCGCAGCAGGTCGAGGCTGCGGTGGTAGCCCACGCGGGCGTAGGCGTAGCCCGTCACGTCATCGACGTCGCCGTCGTCGAGCGCCTGCTCGGCGAGTGCGGCCCAGGCGAACGGCGACTCGGGGTGCGCCCGGACCACGGTGGCGGCCGGCGTCCCGGAGGCGAGCTCCGCGGCCGCCGGGTCCTCGGGCAGGTGCGTCGGGGGCGGGCCGGCGATCAGGTCCTGGAACGTCATGGCCGCATTGTGCCCCGAGCCCGGGACATGGCCGCGACCGGTGTCGGCGGCGGGGGCCACGATGTGGCGCATGACCGGCTCCACGACGTCGCGCACCACGTCACGCACCCCGTCGCAGGCGG
>JAICKK010000121.1 GCA_025927955.1 Nocardioidaceae bacterium | reverse complement strand
TGCTCACCGACCACCGGCGCCGCGGCCAGGTCCTCCCCACACGCACCACACGCCAGCGGCGGATGCACCACCATCTCGTCGGGATCAGCCCGAGGCTCCAACCGGGCCCCACGCTCACCTTCCTGCTTGCCGGGCCGGCGCCCCGACTTCTTCCGCAACGACCTCGGCGGCGGCTTGACGAACGCATCCGAGGACGGCGGCTTCGACGAGTTCTGCGAGTTCTTCGAAAGCCGCGCCTCCAGCTCCGCCACCCGCGCGGTCAACGACTCGATCAGCCGATCACGCTGCGCAACCATCACCAGCAACTGCTCGACCGTAAGAGCTCCCGAACCCGGGGACGACGAACCGGACGACGAATCGGACACGTGAACCTGCCAACGGGGGAAGATGCGGCCTCACGAACCCCACCAGCATCACCGCCCCGTCGGCCGCCGCCCATCAGGCGCGCCGAGCACCTGAATAGTTACTTCCTGGGCGAGATTCTGGCGCGGGCGATCCTCGACAATCTCAACCGCTTCATCCTGCCCCACATCGCCGGACCGGCCCGGCTGGGTCCCCCTGGTGGCGCTCGCTGACGACCGCTTCTCGATCGCGGCGCTTCGGCAAGCCGCGCAACGCGGTCGCCTTGAGGCCTTCCAGGGATCCGACGGCGTCTGGAGGAGCACGAGAAGCGCCGTGGATGAGTACGCCCGCAAGAAGGGTCAGCGACGGCCCAGGGGATCGTCATGAGCAACTTCGACTTCGCCAAGACGTCCCTGCCGGCCGTGCATGCCGACTGCCTCCGGGCGGAGTCGTACCTGTCGAGCGATCCGGCGGCTGCGTGCTTCTACAGCCGACGGGCGATCGAGCAGCTTGTGCGCCATCTGTACGACGTGATGGGACTCCGCGCGCCGTACCAGGACGATCTTGCTGCTCGGATCAACGACGCTGCGTTCAAGGCGGAGGTGGGCATCGGAATCGTCCAGAAGCTCAACCTGATCCGGCGCCTCGGCAACACCGCCGCTCACGAGAGCCGGCCCATCCGGCCGCAGACCGCACTCCAGGTACTGCGTGCGCTGTTCCACGTCGTGGTGTTCGCGGCCTACCACTACTCGACCGACCCCGAAGGTGTGCCGACCGCGCGCCAGTTCGATCCCGCGCTCGCGGCAAGACGCGCGCCGCTCTCGCGCCAGGAGCTGGCCCGGCTGGCGGCGAAGTTCAAGGCGCACGACGAGGCCCACGCGAAGGCGCTGGCCGAGCGCGATGACCTCGCAGCGGCCAAGGACGCCGAGATCGCTGGGCTGAGGACGCAGATCGCGGCCGCGCAGGCGGCCAACACCAGGCCGGACGACCACGACTACTCCGAGGCGCAGACCCGACGCCTGATCATCGACGTTCTCCTCGCCGAGGCCGGCTGGCCGCTCGATCAGGACCGCGACCGTGAGTACCCCGTCACCGGCATGCCGGTCTCGACAGGCTCGACCACCGGGTCCGGGAAGGGCTTCGTCGACTACGTCCTGTGGGGCGCCGACGGGCTACCGCTCGCCGTCGTCGAGGCCAAGCGAACGACGAAGAGTCCTCAGGTCGGCCAGCAGCAGGCCAGGCTCTACGCCGACTGCTTGCAGGCCGAATTCGGCCGCCGACCGGTGATCTCCTACAGCAACGGCTACCAGCACTGGGTCTGGGACGACGCAGCGTTCGGCGACTCGGGCTATGCACCGCGGGAGATCCAGGGCTTCTACACCCGCGACGAGCTCGAGCTGATGATCCAGCGGCGGCAGACCCGTCTGCCACTCGCGAGCGCGGCGATCGACGGCTCCATCGTCGAGCGGTACTACCAGACCCGCGCGATCAAGGCGATCGGCGCGGCCTTCGACAAGCGCGAGCGCGAGGCCCTGCTGGTGATGGCGACCGGCGCCGGCAAGACCCGCACGGTGATCGCGCTCGTCGACCAGCTGATGAAGGGGAACTGGGTCAAGCGGGTGCTCTTCCTCGCCGACCGCAAGCATTGGTCAACCAGGCCGTCAACGCCTTCAAGACCCACCTGCCCAGCGTCACGACGGTCAACCTTGTGGCCGAGAAGTCCGTTGACGGGCGGGTCTACGCGTCGACGTACCCGACGATCCTGAACCTCATCAACGATGTGGACGAGGGGAGCCGCCGCTTCGGTCCCGTTACTTCGACCTCATCGTCATCGACGAGGCCCACCGCTCGGTCTACCAGAAGTACCGCGCGATCTTCGAGTGGTTCGACGCCCACCTCGTAGGCCTTTCCGCGACACCCAAGGACGAGTGGGACGCTCTCGACTGGGGTGAGGACGGGCCACCGGACGCGATCGACTCCGAGGAGCTCAACCGGTTCCTCTTCAACGAGGACACGGTCGACAAGGTGCTCGCCACGCTCATGACGGAGGGCTACAAGGTCGCAGGCGGCGACCGGCTCGGCAAGACCATCGTCTTCGCCAAGAACCAGGCTCACGTCGAGTTCATCGAGCAGCGGTTCAACATCGCCTACCCCGAGTACGGCGGCGAGTTCGCGCGCGTCATCACCCACGTCACGACGTACGCCCAGAGCCTGATCGACAACTTCTCCCAGCCGGAGAAGGCACCGCACATCGCGATCAGCGTCGACATGCTCGACACCGGCATCGACGTGCCCGAGGTCGTCAACCTCGTTTTCTTCAAGATGGTGCGCTCGAAGTCGAAGTTCTGGCAGATGATCGGCCGCGGCACCCGACTGCGGCCCGACCTGTTCGGCCCCGGCGAGGACAAGAGGGACTTCTTCGTCTTCGACTTCTGCGGCAACCTCGACTACTTCAGTCAGGACCTGCCCGGCTCCGAAGGCTCGCTGCAGAAGTCGCTCACCCAACGGCTCTTCGAGTCCCGGCTCGGCCTCGTGCTCGCCCTCGACGGCGCCGGTGTCGAGAGGCCGCTGCGCGAGGCCACGGCCACCTGGCTGCACGAGATCGTGGCCGGGATGAACCTCGACAACTTCCTCGTGCGCGCCCACCGCCAGCAGGTCGAGACCTGGGTCTCCGCAGACCGCTGGGCCGCCGTGACGAAGGAGGACGCCGCCGAGATCCTCGAGCACCTCGCCGGCCTGCCGTCGACGGTGCGCGATCCCGACGAGGTCGCCAAGCGGTTCGACCTCCTCGTGCTACGGCGACAGCTCGCGCAGCTCGAAGGGGACGCGGTCGCAGCAGAACGCATCCGCGAGACGATTCAGGCCATCGCCGCCGCGCTCCTGCCGAAGAGGAGCATCCCTTCCGTAGCCGAGCAGCTCCAGCTGCTCGACGAGGTAGCCGGCGACGAGTGGTGGGTCGACGTGACGCTGCCCATGCTCGAGGTCATGCGGCTGCGGTTGCGCCGCAACAAGCAACTCACGCCCGAGGACCTCGACTCCCTCGCGGCGATGCTCATCGCCTCCGGTGGCGACCAACAGGTCGACCTTGCCTGGGTCACGCAGCGCGCGGGTGCCCTTGGCCCCTTCATCCGATCGCTCGTCGGCCTCGACCGGTCAGCCGCGAACGAGGCGTTCGCCGCCTTCCTCGACCAGTCCACGTTCTCCGTCGAGCAAGTGCGCTTCATCGCGCTGATCGTCGACGAGCTCACCGCCAACGGGATGATGGAGCCCACCCGCCTCTACGAGTCGCCGTACGTCGACCACGGCCACGTCGACGTGATCTTCCCGAACGACTTCGTGGTCATCGTCGACATCCTCCGTGAGGTCAATGCCCACGCGATCCCGACCGGTGCAGCATAGATGTGCCAGCAGGCATCGCAGAGAGCCCTCGGCCGACGCGGCACTTCTTCGCACGACGCGGGCCGTTAGCGGTTCTCGCATCCTCACTACATCTTCGAGTGAGGCTGGTCAGCCGTGTGCCATGTCGACGAACCGGGAGTAGTGGCCCTGGAAGGCGACGGTGATGTCGCGGGTCGGCCCGTTGCGGTGCTTGGCGACGATCAGGTCGGCCTCACCGGGGCGGGTGGACTCCCGCTCGTAGGCGTCCTCGCGGTGCAGCAGGATCACCATGTCGCTGTCCTGCTCGATGCTGCCGCTCTCGCGCAGGTCCGACATCATCGGCCGCTTGTCCGCCCTTTGCTCCGGACCGCGGTTGAGCTGGGACAGGGCGACGATCGGCACCTCGAGCTCCTTGGCGAGCAGCTTGATCTGCCGCGAGAACTCCGAGACCTCCAGCTGGCGCGACTCCACCTTCTTGCCCGACGTCATCAGCTGCATGTAGTCGATCACGATCAGCCGCAGGTCGTGGCGCTGCTTGAGCCGGCGCGCCTTGGCGCGGATCTCCATCATCGTCATGTTCGGCGAGTCGTCGATGAACAGCGGCGCCGACGAGACCTCCCCCATCTTGCGGGCCAGGCGGGTCCAGTCGTCGTCGTTCATGTTGCCGTTGCGCATGTGGTTGAGCGGGATCTTCGCCTCCGCCGACAGCAGCCGCATGGTGATCTCGTTGCGGGTCATCTCCAGGCTGAAGATCACGCTGGTCATGTTGTGGTGGATCGAGGCCGCCCGACAGAAGTCCAAACCTAGGGTCGACTTGCCCATGGCGGGCCGGGCCGCGATGATCACCATCTGACCGGGGTGCAGGCCGTTGGTGAGCTCGTCGAGGTCGACGAAGCCGGTGGGGACGCCCACCATCTCTCCGTCACGGTTGTTGATCGCCTCGATCTCGTCGAGCGCGGCCTCCATGATCGCGCTCAGCGGCGCGTAGTCCTCCGAGGAGCGCTTGTCGGTGACCGCGTACACCTCGGCCTGCGCGCGGTCGACGACGTCGTCGACCTGCCCTTCGCCCGCGTAGCCGAGCTGGGCGATGCGGGTGCCGGCATCGACGAGCCGGCGCAAGATGGCCTTCTCCCGCACGATCTCCGCGTAGTAGCCGGCGTTGGCGGCGATCGGGACGCCCGCCGAGAGGGTGTGCAGGTAGGGCGCGCCGCCGACCCGCGCGAGCTCGCCGCGGCGCTGCAGCTCGGCGGTGGTGGTGATGGGGTCGACCGGCTCGCCTCGGCCGTAGAGGTCGACCATCGCGTCGTAGATGGTCTCGTGCGCGGGGCGGTAGAAGTCGCCGCCGCGCACCGACTCGACGACGTCGGCGATGGCGTCCTTGGACAGCAGCATCGCGCCCAGCACGCTCTGCTCGGCGTCGTTGTCCTGGGGTGGCGTCCGGTCGCCGCCACCCCCGCCGGAGCCGAACCCGCCCCCGGAGCCGGCCCCCCCGTCCCACGGTCCGTCGACGTCGTAGGGCGGTGTGGTGTCGGAGGTGAGGCCGCTCGTCGACGACACGATGCTCACAGGTGCCCTGCCCCTCTCACGACGCGACCATCACCGACAGCGATACCGACCCGGGCACCGTCGCAGCCCTCACCGACACTTTCGTCGATCCGCCGGTCCTGGACCGCCGCGAGGGGCGACGTTACGGCGCCGGCGCCGCCGGGGACACCCCGTCATCCACAGGACCCTGGGGACAACCGAGGTGAGCATGTGGAACACGCGCAGACCACGTGTGCACAGGCTGTGCGCACACCTGTGGAGAACCCGGGGGGTGCCGCGGCGGCCACCGCCCTGACCTGCACGGACGCCGCCGGCGCACTGTGGACCGGAGAAAGTCTCGGCGTGTCCCGGATCCCCGGCCGGCCGGGCGCCCCGTGCCGGTCGCCATGTCGACATACGCCGCTCGCCGGCGAACCCGTCCCCAGGATCGGGCCCGGTTGCCCACAGCCGCGCGCCGGGAGCTCGGCAGCGTCCGATGTGTCCCTTACGCGCGACTACAGTGTGCCGGTGACCACGGCCGCCGGCTCCCTGGACCGGGAGATCCTCCGACTGGCCTGGCCGGCGTTCCTGGCCCTGGTCTCCGAGCCGTTGTTCCTGCTCGCGGACGCCGCGATCGTGGGCCACCTCGGCACCGGGCAGCTCGCCGGTCTGGGGGTGGCGGGCGCGGTGGTGCAGACCGCGGTCGGCCTGTGCGTCTTCCTGGCCTACGGCACCACAGCGTCGGTGGCCCGGCGTACCGGTGCCGGTGACGTCCGTGGAGCGCTGCAGCAGGGCCTCGACGGCGTCTGGCTCGCCCTCCTCGTGAGTGCCGGAGCGACCGTCGCAGGCGTGCTCCTCGCCCACCGCCTGGTCTCGCTCTTCGGCGCCGGCACGGTGGTGACCGGGTTCGCCGCGACCTACCTGCGGATCGCCTTTCTCGGCGTCGTGCCCCTCCTGGTGATGCTCGCGACCACCGGGATCCTGCGGGGCCTGCAGGACACGCGCACCCCCCTGGTCGTGGCCGTCGCCGGGAACCTGCTCAACATCGCGCTCAACATCGGCCTCGTCTACGGCGCCGGCCTCGGCATCGCCGGGTCGGCGCTGGGCAGCGTCGCGGCGCAGGTGGCGTCGGCGTGCGCGCTCCTGACCGTCGTCGTCCGTACGGCGCGCCGGGCCGGCGCCTCGTTGCGTCCCGACCTGAGCGGGGTGCGCCGGGCGGCACACGCCGGCGTGGCGCTCGTGGTGCGGACCCTGACCCTTCGGGTCTCCCTGCTCGCGATGACGTACGGCGCGGCCGTGCTCGGTGCCGCCTCGGTGGCGGCCAACCAGCTGGCGTCGACGGTATGGACCTTCCTCGCGTTCGCCCTCGACGCCGTGGCGATCGCGGCGCAGGCGATCACCGGCCGCAGCCTGGGCGCGGGGGACCTCGAGGCGACCCGGGCCCTGACCGAGCGGATGCTGCGGTGGGGGCTGGTCAGCGGGGTGGGCACCGGCTGCCTGCTGGCCGCGGCGGCGCCGTTCGTCGGTCGCCTGTTCACCGATGACCCGCACGTCCGCGCGGTGCTCTGGCCGGCGCTCCTGGTGGCGGCGGTGCTTCAGCCGGTCGCGGGTGTGGTGTTCGTGCTCGACGGCGTGCTCATCGGTGCCGGTGACGCCCGGTACCTCGCCTGGGGCGGCGTCGTGGTGCTCGTGGTGTTCCTGCCGCTGGTCTGGCTCGCCGTGGCGCTGGGGCACGGCCGGCCCACCGGCACGGGGCTGGTCCTGCTGTGGCTGGTGTTCGGGGTCGGGTTCATGGGCGGCCGCGCCGTCGTCCTGCTGCGGCGGGTCCGCGGCACGGCCTGGCTGGTCCTCGGGGGCTGAGCGCGCGGCTCACGGCGCCCGTCCCCCGCCGACGGGCTCGGGGAACTTGGCCCACACGGCCGTCGACCGGGTGTCCCGGATCCGCTTCCAGTGACGCACGTAGGCGCGGTAGACCGCGCGGGAGGAGATGCGCAGCGTGACCTCGTCGGCGCGGTCGCCGCGGTCGGTCCAGTTGTTGGACCCGGTCCAGGTGACCCAGGCCGAGCGGTCGTGGCCGAGGTGGCCGGAGATCGCCAGCATCTTCATGTGGGAGTACTTCGTCGCGACCAGCCCCAGGGCGCCGGGGAACTGCACGCGCCGCACGACCATGCGCGGCAGCCGGTCCGAGCCCAGCTTGTCGAAGGTGGCCCGGCTCATGAAGCTGTAGAGCACGCGCACGTAGCAGCCCTGGCGCTGCAGACGCCGCACCTCATCGGCGATGTACTGGCCGCGCACGCCGAACCACGCGTGCATGGCGACGTAGAGGACGGTCCGGCCCCTGATCCCGGCCCCGTTGCGTGCTCCTTTGCAGGAGACGTTGCGCAGGGTCCGCATCACGTCGTCGTTGCTCTCGTTCATGCCGGCGGCGGGGAAGAACATCGTCCGGTAGCGGCCGGCCCGGTAGGTCCAGGGCCCCTTCCCGGCCCGGTCGGGGAGCATCCTGCGGAAGTGGTCACGGAACTGGTCGTAGAGCCGCCGGTTCCCGTCGACCGTGAACAGGTCGTTCCACTGGACGTCCACCGCGTTGCTCGTCATGTTCGTGGAGCCGGTCATCACGATGTCGTGGGCGTGGCCGGCGCGGCTGAACAGGAAGAACTTCACATGCATCACCGAGGTGCCCAGGCAGCCGTTCGTGCACCGCATCGCGAAGCTGCGGGCGGCGTTCCAGTCGTGGGGTCGCGTGCCGAGCGCCGCCACGATCCGGCCCCAGGAGCGGGAGGTGAGCGTGGTCAGGTGCGAGTTCATCATCACCTTGACGCTCACGCAGCGTCGCTGGGCGTCGGCCAGGGCGTCCGCGAAGGACAGGTCCGCGACCGAGTAGACGGCGATCTTGATCGTCGAGGGAGCCAGCCTCGGGTCCGTCGGGCACCTCATCCGCCGGTGCGTCACCGGGTTCAGCAGGCGGTAGCCCGGCGCGCTGTCGATCGTGCGGATCACGTGGGTGAGCAGCGCGCGGCGCTTCCTGCGGCCCGCGTAGGGGTTGTTGAACTCGGGTCCAGCCGTCGGGGTGTAGTGGTCCGGCGCCCAGGTGGGCCAGGTCCGCGGGTCGCGGGGCCGCACCCTGGCCCAGCGGGCGCGGACCCGCGCCTCGCGCCTGGCCTTCGCCCTCGCCGCCGCCCGCCGTCTCGCCTGAGCCCTGGCCTTGGCGGCGGCTCGCTCCCGGGCCTTCTGCTGGGCCCTCTGCTGGGCCTTGGTCAGCGGTCTGGGGTCGGCCTTCTGCCGGCCCTTCTTCTGGGTCGACGTCGTCGGGTGAGCGGCCGAGCGCTGGTGCGCCGTGCGGTGCCCCGGTCCCTGATGAGGCTGATGCCGGTGAGGCGAGCGATGCGCCGTCTCCTGCTGGGTCCCGTGCCGGGCGGCCGCGCGGGCGACCCCCGACGCGGAGGGCGAGAGCGTCATCAGCGTGCCGCCCAGCAGCACCAGCAACGCCGTCGCGGCGGCGACAGCACGGCGGCGCCGTGCACGCGGCATGGGTGGACCCCCTGACGACGGAGTGAGTGCCGTCGGCGGGGTGCCCCGCCCGCCCGGCCTGTCGCCGGGAGCACTCCCGGACCCGAGAATCGTAAAGGAGCCGGAACTCGAATCCGTCGAACCCGGCTCTCCTCCACGTGTCGCGGTGCGGAGGCGCCGGGTTCGCACCCCGTCGGTGGAGGTGCCGAGGCGCCAGCGGGGCCAGCCAGGGTCAGCCGGGGCCAGCCGAGAGAACGGTCACGGCCATCTCAGCCAGCGGTCACGGGACGCGCCCACCGCCACTGGGCTCGGAGTAGTTCGCGTAGGTCCCCGACGAGTGGTGGTTGCGGATGTAGATCCAGTGGTTGCGGTAGGACCGGTACGCCGAGATGCTCGAGATCCGCAGCACCACCTCGTCGAAGTTGATGCCCTGGTCGGTCCAGTTGTTGGACCCGGTGTACGCCAGGCGCGCCGCGGTGTTGCGCCCGACGTGACCCGAGATCGCGAGGCTCTTCATGTGGCTGTACCACGCCGCGGTCCTGCCGTTGCGGGAGAAGATCGTCCGCCGTACCGACATCCGCGGGCTGGCACCGGCGATGAGCTTCCGGTAGACGTTCTTGTAGCCCATGAAGCTGTACAGCACGCGGACGTAGCAGCCGGAGTCGTAGAGGTGGCGTACCTGGCTGGCGAGCGCGTTGCCGCGGTCACCGAACCAGGCGTGCATGTTGATGTAGAGGACGGTGTGGCCGTTGATCCCGCTGCCGTCGGTGGCGCCCGAGCAGTGGACCGCGCTCAGCGCGTTCCGGTAGGGGTCGTAGCCCTTCGGCCCGGGCGCGAAGCTGGTCGTGTAGCGGCCGCCGTCGGCCGAGTACGTCGCCGGGTTGCGGTGGTACCCGTTGTCGAGGCGCATCAGGTTGAAGTGGTGGGTGAACTGGCCGAACAGCTGCGGGTCGTTGCGCACGCCGTACAGGTCGTTCCACTGCACCTTGGCGGCGTTCGACGTCATGTTCGACGAGCCGGTCAGCACCGTGCGCAGGATCTTGTTGGCCTCGGTCTTCGGCGCCGGAACGGTGGAGTTGAACAGGTACATCTTCAGGTGCAGCACGCCACCACCTCGGCACGCGTGGTTGCAGCGGTGCGCGAAGCTGTGCCGGATCTGCCCGCTCGCGTTCCGCACGTTCGAGCCGAGCGTGCCGGCGAGGTGACGCCACGCCGGGTCGTTGGCGCTGTTGAGGTGGTCGTTCATCAGCACCTGGACGCTGATGCAGCGGTGGTCGGCGGCGGTGAGCGCATGCGCCACGGCCTGGTCGGTCAGGGAGTAGAGCGAGATCCGGATCGTCCCCGGGTTCAGCGGCCCCGGACCGGGGCAGGTCGACGGCGACGCCTGGCGGTAGCCCGGCATGCTGTTGATGGTCCTGATCACCCGGGTGAGGTTCGTCCGCTGGTGCGCCGGGCTGCCGAGCACGTGGTTGAAGCTGGCGCCGGTGTTCGGCACGAAGCTGTCGGGCGCCCACACGTTCCAGATGCGGAACGGGTCGGAGACCGCCGGGCCGGTGTGCGTGCCGAGCACGGCGCGCACCTGGAAGTGGTAGATCTCCGGGTTGCCCTTCAGGTGCAGGTAGGTCCGGGTGCCGGTGCTGCCGCCGGCGTCGGTGGGGCAGGACGCCCAGGTGGCCGTCCGGGCCCCCGTGGTGAGCCGGCACTGGAACCTCACGCCGGCCACGTCGGAGCGGTAGGAGAAGCTGGCCTTCTTCGTCAGGCCCAGGTTGGGCGGCCGGTGGGTGAAGCTCACGTGCGGGACCGCCGTCGAGCTCGAGGCAGGACCGGTGTCCAGACCGCTCGCGCCCGGCGTCTGCGGCGTGCTGCCGCCCGAGGGTGACCCGGAAGGGAGCCCCGACGGTGTGCCCGACGGGGAGTCGGAAGGTGACCCCGACGGGGAGTCGGAGGGCGAGCCCGAGGCCGTGGCCGACTGGCTGGCCGACTGGCTGGCCGACTCGCTGGCCGAGGGGCTGGGGCTGGGCGACGGCGCGCTCGAGGATGCCGGGTCCGTGGGGGAGGCGGTGCTCGTCGCGGCGGCGCCGGTGGCGCCCGAGGGCGTCTGGTCCGCCGAGGCCGTCGCGAGGGGCGCCAGCGACGCGGCGCCGGAGACGAGTCCGACGGTGACGAGCAGGCGGATCAGAGCACGCAAGGTTCAACCCCCAAGATCAGGCCGTCCGGACGCGGCCGTACAGCCTTCTGTCATAGAGAACGACTAAGCAAAACACACACCCCGCGGGATGCGCAGCCTAACGGCACCAGCCTCCGCGCACCGCGGGACGCGCCGAGGGCCGCCCCGGTGTCCGGGACGGCCCTCGTCGAGTCCGTGCGCACGTGCCGGAGACCGGGCGGGGGAGGCCTCAGCCGGCGACCACGTTGAGCGACACGACCGCGTCGACCTCGTCGTGCACCTTGACCGTGACCTGGTGGGTGCCCAGGGACTTGATCGGGTTGCCGACGATGATCTTGCGCTTGTCGACCTGCGCGCCGCCGGCGGCGTTCGCGATGGCGCCGGCGATGTCGCCGACGGTCACGGCGCCGAAGAGCCGCCCGCCCTCACCGGCACGCACCGGCAGGTCGACGGTGCCGGCCTCGAGCTGGGACTTGATCTGGCGGGCGTGGTCGAGGTCGCGGACCTCCCGGCTGGACCGGGCGGCCTTGATCGAGTCGACGGTGCGCTCGCCGCCACGGGTCCACCGGATCGCGAAGCCTCGCGGGACGAGGAAGTTGCGGCCGTAGCCGTCCTTGACCTCGACGATGTCGCCGGGGGCCCCGAGGCCGGAGACCTCCTGGGTGAGGATGAGCTTCATGTGCGTGCGCCTCCTCAGCGGGCCGTCGACGTGTAGGGCAGGAGCGCGACCTCGCGGGCGTTCTTGACCGCCATGGCGACGTCACGCTGGTGCTGCACGCAGTTGCCCGTCACCCGGCGCGCGCGGATCTTGCCGCGGTCGGAG
>JAICKK010000198.1 GCA_025927955.1 Nocardioidaceae bacterium | reverse complement strand
GCGATCGCGTGCCTGCTCAACTGGGGCCTCGGCCTGGTGGTCGGGGCGCTGCTCGCCCGACAGGTCGGCGCGCGCCTTCGTGGCATCCACTTCGGCTACCTCGTGGCCGCCGGCTACATGGGCTACATGGTGTGGACCAACGGCTTCTCGAGCTCGATCGCGCTGGCGAACACCGACAAGCAGAGCCCGCTCAACGTCATCTACGCCCAGACCCACCAGCTCGTGCCGTTGCGGCTGACGATCTTCCAGCCGTACAGCTGGCTGCCCGTGCTCGTCACGCTCGTCCTCGTCGGCGTCGCGCTGTGGCGGATGGCGCCGCACGAGACCCTCGAGCCGGACGCCGCCGTGTACGAGCTCGGCCTCGGCGACCCCGCGGCGGCTCCGGTGGAGCGGACCGGACGACCGACGTTCGCCCAGCGCCTGGAGGGCCTGTGGATCCTCAACGTCATCGTCTTCGTCGCCGGCATCGCCTACTTCGTCCGCAGCGGCTACGCGCTGGACATCGCCTCGATGGTGATGCTGTTCACCGTCCTCGCGGCGCTGCTGCACTGGACGCCGATCCGCTTCATCACCGCGTTCACCTCCGCGGCGAAGACGGCGGGCCCGCTGCTGCTGCAGTACCCCTTGTACGGCGGGATCATCGGCCTGCTCGGGTACGCGCCGAGCACGCACACCGACGCGCTGCAGGCGGTGATCGCGTCATCGATCGTGTCGGGGGCGAGCATCCACACGCTGCCGGTGCTCAACTACCTCGCGTCGGTCGTCATCTCGCTGTTCGTGCCCTCGGGAGGCGGCCACTGGGGTGTCCAGGGCCCGGTTTCCGTCAGCGCGGCGGTGCAGCTCGGCCAGGGCTCCCCGGCGTACCTCGGGATGATCTCCATGTCGGTCGCCGTCGGTGAGGCGGTCGCGAACATGATCCAGCCGTTCTGGCTGCTGCCGGTCCTCGCCATCGCCAAGCTCAACATCCGCCAGGTGATGGGGTTCACCGTCGTCGCGTTCCTGATCGGCTTCGTCGTGTTCGGGGTGTTCGCGGTGCTGATGCCGTTCCTGGTGTGAGGCGCTCAGCCGGCGCGCAGTGCCTCGCGTAGGCCCACCCGCGTGCCGGTGCGCACGACGCCGTTGCGGTAGAGCCTTCCGCTGAGCACCACCAGGAAGGGGATGGCGCCCACCGCGAGCGCGAGCGAGAGCAGCGTCTGCCACAGGGGCACGGCGCCCATGGCCAGCCGCATCGGCATCATCGTCGGGGAGAACACCGGCACAAGGGACAGCAGGCCCACGACCGTGTTGCCCGGCGAGCTCGGCAGGACGGAGATGCCGATGACGTACCCGACGACCAGCAGCATGGTGACCGGCGCGATGACGCCGCCGACGTCCTCCTGGCGCGACACCAGCGCGCCCAGCCCCGCGAAGACCAACGCGTACAAGGTGAAGCCGAGGACGAACCAGACCACCAGCCAGGCCACGATCCCCACCGATGTCGAGATGGAGATGTCGAGCGAGCCGGTGAGCTGTCCCGCGACGACGCCGGCGATCCCGACGACCAGCACCTGGAGAAGGCCGACCAGGCCGATGCCCACGACCTTCCCGGCCATCAGCTGCCACGGCCGGACCGTGGCCAGCAGCAGCTCGACGACGCGGCTCGACTTCTCCTCGACGACGCCCATGGCCACGCTCTGGCCGGTGCCGATGAGGGCCAGGTAGACGAGGATGCCCGCGACGCTCCCGACAGCCAGCCGCTGCGGGTCGTAGGTCGGCGGAGGGTTCAGCGCCGAGACCTGCACCCCCGCCTGTGCCACACGCGAGGCCACGTCGGCCGGGTTCCCGCCGAGGGAGGTGATCTGCTGGTCGAGCACCGACTGGCCGGCACCGCTGGTCAGTGCGGTGCGCAGGCCGTCGTCCAGCCTCTCGTCGACGACGACCTGCAGGCGCGGACCGTGCATGCCCACCACCAGCGCGTCCAGCCTGCCGTCCGCGACCATCCTGCGGCCGGCACCCTCGTCGTGGACGCGGACGGTCACGGTGTCCTTGCCGAGCGAGGTCGCGACCGCCTCGACGCGCGGCGCGAGGTCCGCGGCCGCGTCGACGTACCCGATGCGCTGCTCGCCACCGAGTCCCGCGACGAGCTTCATCACCACCGCGAAGGCGACCACCAGGACGACGAGCACGACCGTGACGATGCGGTAGGCCTTCGAGCGGAGCCGGGTGGTCACCTCGCGGCCGGCCACCAGCCGGATCGCCTCGGGGCTGCTCAGCCGGACGTCCTCGGTCGTCGTGGCGCTCACGTCCGCGCTCCTGTCGCCTGCCGGTCGGGTCGCCCGTCCGCCGCGGGGGCGCTCACCACGTGCCGGAACAGCTCGGTCAGCGGCGGCCGGCGCCGGGCGAACTCCCGGACCGGTCCCGCGTCGAGTGCCGCGTGCAGGACCTGCTGGTCGTCGACGTCGTCGTCGAGCCGCAGCACCAGCCGTCCGTCGTGGGCCTCCACGACCGTGGTGCCGGGGACGGCGTGCGCCCAGGCCGGGTCCGCACCCGGTACGTCGACGACGGCCTGTCTCGGCCCGGAGCCGCGCAGCTCCTCGACCGTGCCGCAGGCAACCATCCGGCCCTCGCGCACGATGCCCACCCGGTCGCAGATGCGCTCCACGAGGTCGAGCTGGTGGCTGGAGAACAGCACCGGGACGCCGTTGCCGGCCTTGTCCGCGAGCACCTCGCTCATCACCTCGACCGCCACCGGGTCCAGCCCGGAGAAGGGCTCGTCGAGGACGAGCACGGCCGGGTCGTGGACCAGGGCGGAGGCGAGCTGGACCCGCTGCTGGTTGCCGAGGCTGAGCTTCTGCACCTCGTCGTCCAGGCGGGAGGCCACGCCGAGCCGCTCGGTCCAGGCGCGGGCACGCTCGTGCGCCTTCGCGGCCGACAGACCGTGCAGCCGCGCGAGGTAGACCAGCTGCTCGCCGACCTTCATCCGCGGGTAGAGGCCACGCTCCTCGGGCATGTAGCCGATCCGCCGGCGGGTCTCGAACGTCACCGGCTGCCCGGCCCAGCGCACCTCACCGCTGTCGGCGCTCAGCACACCGAGGGCGATCCTCATCGTGGTGGTCTTGCCGGCGCCGTTGCTGCCGACGAACCCGAAGATCTCACCGGCGCGGATGTCGAAGGACAGGTCGTCGAGCGCCACCAGGTCGCCGTACCGCTTGCAGATCCTGTCGAACTCGAGAGTCTGGTCGCTGTGGGGCATCGCCAGCAACCTAACAGCCGCGAGGACCGCGCTCGGAGTCGGCGACGAAGCTCTCGAGCGTGGCCGTGGCCCGGCGCAGGAAGCCCAGCACGACGGCGGCGGACCGCGCGTCGAGCTCCCCGGTGATGAGGGCGATGTCGGCGATGAGGGGCTCCAGGGCGGCGCGGACGTCGCGGTGCGCCGCCTCGGTGGCGGTGAGGCTGGTCCGGCGCCGGTCGCTCGGATGCGGGGACCGCTGCAGGTGTCCCGACGCGACGAGACGGTCGACCAGGACCGTCGCCGAGGCGGAGCGGATGCCGAGGCGCTGGGCCAGCTCGACGACGCCGAGCGGGGTGCTGCCCGACGTCGTGACGTCGAGAGCGGTGAGGTCGGTGGGCCCGATCGCGAGCCGAGCGGCCAGCTGGGAGTGGACGGCCGGCGCGACGCGCAGCAGGTCGCGCATGGCCAGACCGATCTGGCGCCCGACGTCGCCGCCCCCGGTCTCCGTGCCGTTGCTCATTGACCCATCCTAGGGCCGGCTCGCTAGACAATCTACCGAAAACCGCTAGGCTCTCTACCTATGTCGCAGCGCGCACAGCACCGGGCCCACCGTGTCGGGAGGCGCTCCCGGCTCCTGGCCGCGGTCATCCTGCTGGTCTGGCTGGGAGTCGCCGCCGTGGCCGGCCCGTACTCCGGCAAGCTCGGCGAGGTCCAGAGCAACGACAGCGCGGCGTTCCTCCCCTCCAGCGCCGAGGCGACGGAGGTCGCCGCGCTGCAGCGCAGGTTCCAGAGCCAGGACGTCAGCCCGGCCGTGGTCGTCTACGTGCGCGAGGCGGGGATCAGCGCGGCGGACCGCCGTGCGGTCGAGGCCGACGCGCGGTCGCTCGGCACGCTGCCCGGCCTCGTCGGACCGGTCGCCGGGCCGGTCCCGTCCCGGGACGGCAAGGCGCTCGAGCTGGTCGTGCCCCTCGACGCCGACCTCGGGTCGGGGGTGTCCGGCACCATCGACACGGTCCGGCACCAGGCCCGGTCCGGGCTTCCCGCCGGAGCGAGCGCCTACGTGAGCGGGCCGGCCGCGTTCTCCGCCGACCTGGTCAACGCCTTCGCCGGCATCGACGGCGTGCTGCTGCTGGTCGCCGTCGCGGTCGTGCTCCTGATCCTGGTCGTCGTCTACCGGAGCCCGATCCTACCGGTGGCCGTCCTGCTCAGCGCCTTGTTCGCGCTGTCCCTGGCCAGCGGCGTCGTCTACGCGCTCGCGAAGAGCGGCGCCCTCACCCTGAACGGGCAGAGCCAGGGGATCCTGTTCATCCTGGTCGTCGGCGCCGCCACCGACTACGCCCTGCTGCTGACCTCGCGCTACCGGGAGGAGCTGCGCGAGCACCGCTCGGCGGTGGCCGCGATGCGGCTGGCCTGGCGGCAGTCCGCGACCCCGGTCCTGGCCTCCGGCGTGACGGTGATCCTGGCGCTGCTGTGCCTGCTGGCCAGCAACCTGAACTCGACCAGCAGCCTCGGCCCGGTCGCCGCCTTCGGCATCATCGGCGCGCTGCTCGCGGCGCTCACCTTCCTGCCGGCCGTCCTGGTGCTCCTCGGCCGGGCGGCGTTCTGGCCGCGTCGTCCGTCGTACGGCTCGGAGCACCCGGAGCGCTCGGGCGTCTGGGGCCGGGTGGCCCGCACCGTGGGCCGACGCCCTCGCGCCATCTGGGTGGCGTCGACGGTCGGGCTGCTCGTCCTCGCCGCCTTCCTGCCGACCCTGAAGGCCCACGGCACCTCCCAGAGTGCGCTGTTCCTGAACGGCGCACCGTCGGTGACGGCCTCGGCGGTGGCCGCGCGCCACTTCCCGGGCGGCGAGGGCAGCCCCGCGGTGGTCATCGGCCCGGCGTCCGCGGCCGCGAGGATGGCCGAGGTCGCGGCCGAGGTGGACGGGGTGACCCGCGCCGCTCCCGTCGGCGCGAACGGGGCGCCGGTGAGCCCCGGTGGCTCACCCGCGGTCGTCGAAGGCCTCGTCCAGGTGCAGGCCACCCTCGACGCGCCGGCGGGCAGCGAGGCCGCGGTGGCGACGGTCCGGCGGCTGCGCGACGCCGAGCACTCCGCGGTGCCGGAGGCGCAGGTCGGCGGCGTGACCGCCATCCAGCTGGACACCCAGACCACGGCCGAGCGCGACCGCGGCGTGGTCATCCCGCTGGTCCTCGCGGTGATCTTCGTGCTGCTCGCCCTGCTGCTGCGAGCACTGCTGGCCCCCCTGCTGCTGCTCGCGTCGGTCGTGCTGAGCTTCGCGGCCAGCCTCGGGGTGTCCGCGCTGGTGTTCAACCACGCCCTGCACTTCGCCGGCATGGACCCGTCGGTCCCGTTGTACGGGTTCGTGTTCCTCGTCGCCCTCGGCATCGACTACAACATCTTCCTGATGACGCGGGTGCGTGAGGAGAGCACCCGCATCGGCACCAGGCCAGGTGTCCGTCACGCACTGGCCGTCACCGGGAGCGTGATCACGTCGGCCGGCATCGTGCTGGCCGCCACCTTCTCCGCGCTGGTCGTCATCCCGCTGCTGTTCCTTGCCGAGATCGCCTTCATCGTCGCGTTCGGCGTCCTGCTCGACACCCTCCTCGTCCGCTCGCTGCTCGTGCCGGCCCTCGTCCACGACATCGGGGCCCCGATCTGGTGGCCCAGCCCGCTCACCCGCTCGGCTCGGCGGGAGGAGGACCGGCCCGCCGTGTCCTGAGCGCGGAGCCGGCGGGGGCGGGCGTGCCACGATCGGTGCATGGACGTGTGGCTGCACTACGCGAGGTTCGCAGCCGAGCTGGCCGTCATCTCGGGTCTCACGATCCTGGTCGCCTGGCGGGCCGGCGTCGGGCTGGGGTGGTTCCCGCTGTGGGCGCTGGTCAGGGCGGTCGTGCAGCTGAGCGTCATCGCGCTCCTGCTGCGCGGGATCCTGGCCGTGCCGGCGACCGTGGCCGCGTTCGTGGTGCTCATGGCGTCCACCGCGTCGTGGACGGCTGCGCATCGGCTGGAGGGCCTCTGGCACGGGCGCCGGGCGGCGGTCGCCGGGGTGCTGGCCGGGGCGAGCACCAGCCTGGTGGTGATCTTCGCGCTCGGCCTGGTCGAGCTGCGCGTGCGCTACGTCGTCGCCGTCGGCGGCATCATCATCGGAAACGCGATGAGCGCCTCCACCCTGTCGGGGCGCAACTTCCTGCGCAGCGCCCGCGCGCGGGCCCCCGAGGTCGAGGCGTGGCTCTCCCTGGGGGCGACCCCGTCGAGGGCCAACGAGGCGGTCGGCCAGGAGGCCGTGAAGGAGTCCATGCTGCCCGGTCTCGACCAGACCAAGTCCACGGGCCTGGTGACCCTCCCCGGCGCGTTCGTGGGCGCGCTGTTCGGGGGAGCCAGCCCGGCGCAGGCGGCACAGTTCCAGCTCGTCGTCCTCGCCGGCATCTCCCTGGCCATGCTCATCACCGGGGTCACCGTGACCCGGCTCGTGGGACGCACGCCGTACGTCGTGGGCTGACCCGTTGCTCAGGTGGTGTGGTCGGTGATGATGCGGGCGAGGTGGTGTTCGAGGGTGGTCTCTGGCTCGGGTGGGAGGTGGCCGGTGAGGTCGGCGTCCTTGCCCAAGGGATGGGTGCCGTCGTTGTCGACGCGGAACCAGTAGCGCTGGGGG
>JAICKK010000106.1 GCA_025927955.1 Nocardioidaceae bacterium | reverse complement strand
CGCAGGGCACGGCGGAACACCACGAGGATCCGGTACTGCGACTCGGTGAGCTTCGCCATCTGCCCGTCGGTTCCTGCTGGCCGCCGTTTGCCTTGGTCGCTGACGATAGTACGCAGCCGCCGGCAGCCCTCCCACGCTCGGCTGGTGGGTGCCCGCGGGGCGTGAGCGCCTCGCGGAGTGGGTAGCAGGAGGCCATGACGGACGTCGCACCCACCGGACCCTCCACCGAGCACTGCCCGCGCTGCGGCGCCGAGCTCCTCACCGGGACCGACGACTTCGCGGACACCCCCGAGGAGACCGCCGACACCGACCTGGAGAGGGCCGAGCTCCGTCCCGGCCAGATGGTCCGCTCCTCGGTGTGCCCCACCCCCGGCTGCTCCGGCCCCGACGACCTCGGCGCCGTCCTCTGACCTCCGACCCTCCCCTTCCGCCCCCGGCTTGCGCCGAGGCGTCCCGTTCCGTGGTCGGGAAGGCGCCGAGGCGTCCCGTTCCGTGGTCGGGAAGGCGCCGAGGCGTCCCGTTCCGTGGCCGAGCGGTAGGGCGCGTTCGTCACGATCGACCCCGGCGCGATGGATCTCGGGTGGGACCCCGGCGTCCCGCTCGGCGCCGGCCCGGCCCCCGCGGCCCCGCAGGACGGTAGCTGTCTGCGCCGTACCGGGGGTCGCAGAACAAGACGCCTCGGCGTGCTCGGGACCACGGAACGCGACGCCTCGGCGAGCACTGGGGTACGGCGGGGAGGCGGGTCACGCGTGGGTGTCGTGCTCGTGGTCGGCGTGGGCCGCGGCCTCGAACTGGATCGTGGAGTGCTCGACGTCGAAGCCGGTGTCCAGCGCCTGCTGCAGCTCGTCGAGCATCGGGCCGAGGTGGCCGTCGTGGAAGCAGGAGTCGTCGACCACCACGTGCGCGGTGAGCACGGGCAGACCGGTCGCCACCTGGCTGGCGTGCAGGTCGTGGACGTCGCGCACGTGCGGAAGGGACAGGATGCGCTCGCGGACCTCGCCGAGGTCGAGGCCCTTGGGCGTGGACTCCAGCAGCACGTCGACGCTCTCGCGCAGCAGGCGCAGCGTCCGCGGCACGATCAGCGCGCCGACGACCAGCGAGGCGACGGCGTCGGCGCGCAGCCATCCGGTGGTCGCGATGACGGCCGCCGCGACGAGGACGGCCACCGAGCCGAGCGCGTCGTTGAGCACCTCGAGGAAGGCGGCCCGCATGTTCAGGCTCTCCCCGCGCCCGCCGCTGAGCACCGCCAGGCCGACGGCGTTGCCGACCAGGCCCACCGCGCCGAAGACCAGCATCAGCCCCGGCGCGACGGGGGGCGGGTCCAGCAGGCGCCGGACGCCGGCGGCGAGCACGAAGATGCCGACCGCGAGCAGCACCGCGGCCTGGGCGGCCGCGGCCAGGACCTCGGCCCGCCGGTAGCCCCACGTCCTGGCCTCGGTGGCCGGCCGCCGGACCAGGACCGTGGCCACGAAGGCCAGCGTGAGCCCGGCGACGTCGGTGAGCAGGTGTCCGGCGTCGGCGAGCAGCGCGAGGCTGCCCGAGACCAGCGCGCCGACCACCTCGACCGCGAGCACGGTCGTGGTCAGGGCCAGGACCACGCCCAGGCGCCCGCGGTGCCCGGCGAGAGCGCCCGCCCCGTCGTGCCCGTGCCCGTGCCCGCTCACGGAGGTGGCCTGACCGGCTGCCACCGGGAGATCACCGCCCGGGTGCGCTCGGGCGGCTGCGGCCGGCCGAACAGGTAGCCCTGGGCCAGCCGGCAGCCCATCCGGGCGACCCGGGCGTGCTGCTCGGAGGTCTCCACCCCTTCGGCGCACACCTGCATCCCGAACGCCTTCCCCAGCCCGGTCACCGCCTGGACGACCGCCTCCCCGCGGGCGCCTGCACCGAGGAACGTGCGGTCCACCTTGAGCACGTCGACGACGGGGAAGCGCTGAAGGTAGCTCAAGGAGCTGTACCCCGTGCCGAAGTCGTCGATGAGCAGGCACACGCCGGCCTCGCGCAGCCGCGAGAGGTTCTCCCGGGTGAGCCTGTCCTCGTCGACGAACACCGACTCGGTGATCTCCACGCCCAGCAGCCCGGCGGGCAGGCCCGTCTCCCTCAGCGTGGCCAGCACCTGCTCGACGTACGACGGGCTGCGCAGCTCATGGCCGCTGGCGTTGACCCGCAGCGCGACCTCGCGGGGACCTCGCCAGGTGACGGCCTCGCGGGCGGCCCGGCGGAGCACCGCAGCGCCCAGCTCGGCGATGATGCCGGTCTCCTCGGCCACCGCGATGAACAGGTCCGCAGGGATGACCTCGCCCGCGTCGTTGGTCCACCGGGCCAGCGCCTCCATGCCCACCACCCAGCCGTCGGTCAGGTCCACGATCGGCTGGAAGGCCACCTCGATGCGGTCGGCGCGGACGGCGGCGCGCAGCTCACCGGCGACGTTGATCCGGCCCATCACGTCGCCGCGCATCGCCTCGTCGAAGACCCGGTAGCTGCCGGGACGGTCGCGCTTGGCCCGGTACATCGCGATGTCCGCCTCGCTGACCAGCGACGTGGTCGTCGACTCACCGGCGACGGCGAGGGCGACCCCGACACTGGCCGTGACGGGGAGCCGCCTGCCCGCCAGCTCCACACCGGCCGCGCACGCCTGCAGCAGGGCCTCGGCGACGAACGCGACGTCCTCCTCGCGGGACAGGTCCTCGCACACGACCACGAACTCGTCACCTCCGAGCCTGGCCACCGTGTCGCAGTCGCGGACCGCCTCCTTGAGCCTCAGCGCCAGCTCGACCAGGAGCCGGTCGCCGTTGCCGTGCCCGAGGACGTCGTTGACCGACTTGAAGTCGTCGACGTCGAGCAGCAGCACGGCCATGGTGGACCCGTGCCGAGCCGAGGAGGCCAGCGCGTGCCCGATGCGGTCCACGACCAGCGCCCGGTTGGGCAGCCCGGTCAGCGGGTCGTGCAGAGCCTGGTGCTGGAGCTGCCCCTCCAGCTGGTCGCGGCGCACGGCGGCGCCCAGCGTGGCCGCGACGGACTCGATGAAGGTCTGGTCGTCGTCGGTCCAGTGGACCGGCCCGTCCCCGGACACGCCCACGACGCCCCACGCGGGCGGCTGGCCGGCGATGGGCGAGCACAGCATGCTGCGACGGGCGAACGTGGCGCGCGCCGCGGTGGTCGGCGGGAACCGGTCGTCGTCGTGCAGGTCGTCGCTGCGCAGCGTGCGGCCGGTGGTGATCGCCCGCCCGGTCAGCGAGCTGTCGTCCAGCGGGACCGCCCGAGAGACCCAGCGCTCCTCCGAGCACGCCACCATCTCCAGCTGGTGGCTCCCGTGCAGCTTGAGGATGCCGGGGACGAGCCCGGGGTACCGGCCGTGGACGAGTCGCACGGCCTCGGTCATCAGCTCGGCCAGCGGCAGGCTCAGCGCGAGCCGGCCCACCTCGGCCACCACCTGCTGCTCGTGGATGCGGCTGGCCAGCTCGGCCTCGGCGCGCAGCTGCGGTCGCAGGTCCCGCTGCACCATCGCGAGTCCGAGCGGGGCCGTCTCGGTGGGACCGGTGACGACGAACGCGTCGACGGCCACCGGGATCTCCTCACCGGTGCCGAAGTGTCGCAGCGTGGTCTGACCCTGCCAGGACCCCCGGCTCCGCAGCGACGTGCGGAACTCGTCGACCCGCTCGAGGGCCACCTCGGTGAAGTAGTCCCTCATCGGGCGGCCGAGCGCCTCCTCCTCGGAGCCCAGGCCCACCAGCTCGCGGCCGGCGCGGTTGAGGTAGGTGACCCTCCCGTCCAGGTCCGCCACGCTCACGAAGCTGTTGGACAGCTCGATGACCGCGGTGAACCGCTGGTTGGCCGCGTCGCTGGCGGTCAGCTCGCGGTGCACCGCCGTGACGTCGGCGTAGGTCAGCATGACCGCCACGTGCGTGACCTGGCCGTCCTCGTGGACCGGGCGGACGGCGAACAGCCACGGCCGCCCGTTGACCTGGACGTGGTCCGAGCGGGGCGCCCCGCGCAGCCCGTCGCGCACCATCTCGATCATCGCCTCGTCCTGGGTGATCTCGGAGACCTTCCGCCCGAGCCTGGTCCGCCAGACCTCCTGCCGGCCGAGCAGCGCCCCGTCGATCTCGACGAGCCGCTCCTCGGCGTCCACGAGCCCCAGGACGACGGGTGCGTACTCGGCCATGAGCGAGCGCGCCGCCTCGCTGGAGGCCACGGTCGTCTCCGGGCGTACGCCCTGGGGAGGATGAGGCACGGGGCTACCTTCCTGGGTGGGTACAGGTTCCGCAATCTTGGTGGACCTTGGTGCTGTCCGCGCTCGCTCGGCTCGCGCGGTCCGGCGCCTCGAGTCGGCGGGGCGGGGTCAGATCCAGCGACGGAACCAGATCCGGTCCAGCCACTCCTTGGTCGTCATCAGCCCGCCGGTGTAGAGCGGCCAGAACCAGGCGAAGTTCAGCACGACGAGCACCACGAACGCGCCGCCGACCGCCGTACCCCACATCCGGCGCCGGGACGACGCACGCGCGCCGCCGAGCATGGTGCCCAGGCACAGGACGACGGCGAGGATGGTGAACGGGATGATCGCGATCGCGTAGTAGCTGAAGATCGGCCGGTTGTCGTTGGGGATCCACGGCAGCCAGGACGCCACCACGCCGACGAGCGCGAGCCCGAACCGCCAGTCGCGCTTGCCCAACCAGGCGTAGACCGCGTAGACGAGCGCGAGCACGCCGCCCCACCACAGAGCGGGCGTGCCGAGCAGCACCTCGAGCCGAAGACACGTGCTGCCGGCCGCGGCCGTGCATCCCTGCTGGCCCGGCTCGATGCCGTTGACCGCCTCGACGGCGACCGGGCGGTTGAGGATCAGCCAGCCCTCCGGGGTGGACTGGTAGGGGTGGGTGGCGTTGTTCAGACCGCCGGTGTGGAAGGCGTAGACGTCCTGGTGGTAGTGCCACAGCGAGCGCAGCGCCTTCCACGCCTCGGGGAGGAAGCCGTGGGCTGGCTGGCGCACGTAGCTGCCCCAGTAGGGGCCGTAGCTGTTGTGGGAGAGGTACTTGTCGTAGACCCCGGCGTGCAGGAGCCAGCCGGTCCAGCTGAGCACGTAGACGACGAGCGCGACGAGGACGAGGTAGCCGAAGGCCGGCAGCGCGTCGACCACGGCCGAGCGCAGCTTCGGCAGCCGCACGCCGATGGCCCGCCGGGCCCCGGCGTCCCACATCCACACCAGCAGCCCGAAGGCCACGAGCGGGTAGAGCGCGTTCCACTTGCTGCCGCACGCCAGCCCGAAGCAGATGCCGGCCGCGAGCCGCCAGGGACGCCACAGCAGCCCGCGGACCGGACCCCAGTCGCCCGCGCCGGCCCGCCAGCCGTCGGGCATCAGCTCGGCCATCCGCGCGCGGCCCCAGTCGCGGTCGGCGACCAGGCAGGCGGTCGCGCAGAGCAGGAAGAACGCCAGGAAGATGTCGAGCAGCGCGAGCCTCGACAGCACGAACTCGAGGCCGTCGAAGCACAGCAGCAGCCCGGCCACGCAGCCGAGGAGCGTCGACCCGGTGAGCCGGCGGGCCAGGCGCACCATGACCGCGACCATCAGCGTCCCGACCACCGCCGGCGCCACCCGCCACCCGGTGGGGTCCATGCCGAAGAGGTGCTCGGCGAGGCCGATCAGCCACTTCCCGACCTCGGGGTGCACGATCATGCTGGGGGTGCTCTCCCACAGCCCGTGCAGGTTCCCGGCGAGGATCTTGTCGTTGGCGTCCTTGACGTAGTTCGTGACGTAGCCGTGGTGCCACAGGGACCAGGCGTCCTTGGCGTAGTACGTCTCGTCGAACAGGAACGCGTGCGGGGTGCCGAGGTGCCAGAACCGCATGAACCCGGCGACCAGCGTGACCGCGAGGGTGGCCAGCCAGCCGGCGAGGCGGTCCTCGGGCATCCGGCCCGTCGCCAGCCGGAGGTGCACGCTGGGCACCGGGCGCTCGTCCGCCGTCGAGGACAGGGACACCGTGCGGCGGGCCACGCCACCCGGTTGGCCCGTGTGGCCCCGGTGGTGGGCGTGGGCCGGGTGCGCGGTGCTCACCGGGCCACTGTACGGACCGCGGGCCGCGCGGCCGGTAGGGGATGATCGGCCTGTGAGCCGACCGGAGCGAGACCCCGCCACGGGTCCGGAGAAGGCGGCCGGCGGCGTGCTGGTCCTCGCCGGGACCCCGATCGGCCGGCCGGCCGACGCGCCGGCGCGGCTGGCCGAGGAGCTCGCGGGCGCCGACGTGGTCGCCGCCGAGGACACCCGTCGGCTGCGCCGGCTCGCGGCCGACCTCGGGGTCGAGGTCGCCGGCCGGGTGGTCTCCTACTTCGAGGGCAACGAGTCCGCCCGCACCCCGTCCCTGGTCGAGGCCCTCGAGCGGGGCGAGCGGGTGCTGCTGGTGAGCGACGCCGGGATGCCGTCGGTCTCCGACCCCGGCTTCCGCCTGGTCGCGGCCGCCGTCGCCCGGGAGCTGCCCGTCACGGCGGTCCCGGGGCCCTCCGCGGTGCTCACCGCGCTCGCGGTCTCCGGGCTGCCGGTCGACCGGTTCTGCTTCGAGGGCTTCCTGCCCCGCAAGGCGGGCGAGCGCTCGCACCGGCTCGACGGGCTGCGCGACGAGCCGCGCACGATGGTCTTCTTCGAGTCCCCGCACCGCACGGCCGCGACGCTCGCGGCGATGGCCGAGTCGTTCGGGCCCGAGCGGCGGGCCGCCGTGTGCCGCGAGCTGACCAAGACCCACGAGGAGGTACGGCGGGCAGGGCTGGCCGACCTCGCCGCCTGGGCCGCCGACGGCGTGCGCGGGGAGGTGACCCTCGTCGTCGAGGGCGCCGGGCGGGTCGACGTACCCGCCGACCCGGCGTCGCTGGCGGCGTCCGTCGCGGCGAAGGAGAGCGCCGGCGTGCCGCGCAAGGAGGCGATCCTGGACGTCGCGCGCCGCGCGGGCCGCCCGAAGCGGGAGGTCTACGACGCGGTGGTGGCGCACAAGCAGTCGGGAGGGACCCGGTGACGGACCGCCCGGCCCGCAGCCGCGCCGACGCCCCGGGCGGACGGGGCCGAGACCGCGAGCGTCCGCCCGCCCCGGAGCCGCTGCCCCACCCGGTCGTGGACAACCACTGCCACCTCGACATCGCCGACGGGCCCGGCGGCCAGTGGCTCGAGCCGGAGCGGGCGCTGGCCGCGGCCGCGGCGGTCGGCGTCCCCCGGATCGTGCAGATCGGCTGCGACCTGCCCGGCGCGCGGTGGGCGGTGGAGGCCGCGGCCACCCACGACGCGCTGGTGGCCGGGGTGGCGCTGCACCCGAACGAGGCACCCCGGCTGGCCGCCGAGGGGCGCCTGGAGGAGGCGCTGGCGGAGGTCGCGGCCCTCGCCGTGTCCACCGACCGCGTCCGCGCCGTCGGCGAGACCGGGTTGGACTACGTCCGCACCGGCGAGGACGGCAGGGCGGCCCAGCAGGAGTCGTTCCGGCGGCACGTCGCGCTGGCCAAGGAGCTCGACAAGACGCTGGTCATCCACGACCGGGACGCGCACCGCGACGTGCTCCGGCTCCTCGACGAGGAGGGGGTGCCCGACCGGGTCGTCATGCACTGCTTCTCCGGCGACGCGGCGTTCGCGCGGCAGTGCCTGGACCGGGGGGCCTGGCTGTCGTTCGCGGGAACCGTGACGTTCAAGAACGCCGAGCCGGTCCGCGACGGGCTGAGGCTGGCGCCCCGCGACCGGGTGCTGGTGGAGACCGACGCGCCGTACCTCGCTCCGACCCCGCACCGCGGCCGGCCCAACGCGTCGTACCTCGTGCCGCTGACGGTCCGCTCGATGGCGCAGACCCGGGGTGAGGACCTGGAGACCCTGTGCGCGGCGCTGGACGCCAACACCGACGCCGCCTTCGGGGGACCCTGGTAGCGCCCACGGTAGCGAAAACTGTACGAACGCACCAAAAGGACTAGTCCAGTCGGTCGTGGGACGTGAGGTTCCCCACGGAATGCGGCGCGGGCAGCGGGGCACCAGGGAGCGCGGGTTGTGCCTGGTCGCCGGTTCTCCGTAGTGTCCTGTGCTTGTTGGCCGGGAGCGGGGAAGTTTCCGGGCGGCACTCACGGGGCCCTCACGCTGCTCGCCGGTCATCGCACCTGGCAGCCCGTCGAGGGCTTCGCGCTGCTGCGGAGGCGGGAGGCTCCCGGTGGGCTCGAGTGCACGCCGCCCGCGGCCCGGAGAGCACGACCACGGGAGAAGCGTGCGGAGCAGACTCGCGCAACTGACCAGGACCAAGACCATCATCGGCGCCGTCGTCGCGGCGGTCGCCCTCGCCGTCCTCGCGACCGGTGCCGGCTACGCAGCGATGCGCAAGACCGTGACGCTGTCGGTCGACGGCCACACCCACCGGGTGCACACCTTCGGCGACACGGTCGCCGACGTGCTGCACAGCCAGGACCTCAGGGTCGGTGACCACGACGCGGTCGCCCCCAGCCTGGGCTCGGCCGTCTCCGACGGCCAGACCATCTCCGTCAAGTACGGCCGCCCCCTCGACGTGAAGGTCGACGGCCGCTCGAGCCGCTACTGGGTGACCGCCACCGACGTCAGCTCGGCCCTCGACCAGATCGGGATGCGCTTCCGCGGTGCGGACCTGTCGACCAGCCGTGGCGCCACCATCAGCCGCTCGGGCATGTCCCTGGCGGTGGTGACGCCCAAGACCGTGACCGTGAAGCTGGCCGGGGCGAAGAAGCGCCACGCCACCGTCACCGCCCTGCGCGTCGGCCAGGCGCTGCGCGAGCTCGGCGTCAAGGTGGACGGCAACGACAAGGTGGCCCCGCGCCCCAGCGCGATGCTGCACGACGGCGACACCGTGACGTGGACCAAGGTCGACGTCCGCAAGCGCGCCGTGACGCAGGCCGTCGGGTTCACCACCGTCAAGCAGCCCGACTCGGGCATGTACACCGACCAGACCAGGACGGTCCGCGACGGCCGTGACGGCGCCCGCAAGGTCGTCTACCGGGTCACCTCGGAGAACGGCAAGGTCACCCACCGCAAGGCCGTGCACTCGAGCCTGCTGCGCAAGCCCGTCTCGCAGCTGGTCCGCTACGGCACCAAGGACCGACCGGCGCCGGCGCCGGCGCCGGCGCCCGCGCCGAGCACCAACTACGCCGGCGGCAGCAGCGTGTGGGACCGGATCGCGGCCTGCGAGTCCGGTGGCAACTGGGCGGCCAACACCGGCAACGGCTACTACGGCGGCCTGCAGTTCACCCTGAGCACGTGGCAGGCGTACGGCGGCACCGGCCGGCCCGACCAGAACAGCCGCGAGGCGCAGATCGCCGTCGCCGAGCGCGTCGCGGCCGCCTCGGGTGGCTACGGCGCCTGGCCGGTGTGCGGGGCCCGGGCCTGACCCGTCCACCAGAGCCCGCCGATAGGGTCGCCCCCGTGGCGAACCAGGGCACCTCCTCCGCCGGTCCGAGCCTGCTCGGGCCGGCGGAGGTGCGTCTGCTCGCCGAGCGCCTCGGGCTGCGTCCCACCAAGCAGCGCGGCCAGAACTTCGTCATCGACGCCAACACCGTGCGGCGCATCGCCCGGGCGGCGGCCCTGCGCGAGGACGACGTGGTCGTCGAGGTCGGGCCGGGACTCGGGTCGCTGACCCTGGCGCTGCTCGAGCACGCCGCCCGGGTGGTCGCCGTGGAGGTCGACCCGCTGCTTTCCGCGGCCCTGCCGGCGACCGTCACCGAGCGCGCCCCGTCGTACGCCGGTCGGCTGGAGGTGGTCGCCGCGGACGCCCTGCGGGTGCGCTCGCTCCCGGGGCCGCCGCCCACCGCGCTGGTGGCCAACCTGCCCTACAACGTCTCGGTGCCGGTGCTGCTGCACCTGATGGCGCTGCTCCCGTCGCTGCGGCACGGGCTGGTGATGGTGCAGGCCGAGGTCGCCGACCGGCTGGCCGCGCCCCCGGGAAGCCGCACCTACGGCGTGCCCTCGGTCAAGGCGGCCTGGTTCGCGGACGTACGGCGGTCAGGGTCGGTCTCGCGCCACGTGTTCTGGCCGGAGCCGAACGTGGACTCCGGCCTGGTCGCCTGGACGCACCGGGAGCCGCCGCCGTGCTCGGTGGGCCGGGAGGAGGTGTTCGCGGTGGTCGACGCGGCGTTCGCCCAGCGCCGCAAGACGCTGCGGGCGGCGCTGCGGCAGGTCGTCGGCAGCGTGCAGGACGTCGAGGCGGCGCTCGGCCACGCGGGCGTCGACCCGGGTGCCCGTGGGGAGTCGCTCGGCGTCGACGACTTCGCCCGGGTCGCGGACGGCCTGGCGCGGGTGCGGACGGTGAGCGGCCGGTGAGCAGCCTCACGGTGACCGCGCCCGCGAAGATCAACCTCTGCCTGGGCGTCGGTGCGCGGCGCCCGGACGGCTTCCACCCCCTGGCCACGGTGTACCAGGCGATCGGCCTCTACGACCGGGTGACGGTGAGCCCGGCCGATGACCTCTCCCTGGAGGTCCGCGCCGACGACCGGCTCTGCGTGGCCGGGGTGCCCACCGACGGCGCCAACATCGCGGTGCGTGCGGCGCTCCTGCTCGCCCGCCACCACGGCGTCGAGCGCGGCGCGCACATCGTGCTCGACAAGGGCATCCCGGTCGCGGGCGGCATGGCGGGCGGCAGCGCCGACGCCGCCGCGACGCTGCTGGCCTGCGACGCGGTGTGGGGGCTGGCGACCCCCCGCGCGGAGCTGGCCGGGCTGGCCGCCGAGCTCGGCAGCGACGTGCCCTTCGCCCTCGTGGGCGGCACCGCCATCGGCTCCGGCCGCGGCGAGGTGGTGACCCCGCTGATGACCCGGGGAACCTACTGGTGGGTGGTGCTCGAGTCGGCCCAGGGGCTGTCCACGCCCCGCGTCTACGCCGAGTTCGACGCCATGCACGCGGGAGCGGAGGTGGGCGACCCGGAGATCCCCGACGCGCTCATCGCGGCGCTGCTGGGCCACGACGTCTCCGACCTGGGTGCGGTGCTGTCCAACGACCTGCAGGCGGCGGCCCTTCGGCTGCGTCCCGAGCTCGCGGACGTCCTGGCGGTGGGGATCGCGCACTCCGCCCACGGCGCGGTCCTGTCCGGCTCCGGGCCGAGCTGCCTGTTCCTGTGTGCGAACCGCTCGCACGCGCAGCGGGTCGCCGGGGGGCTGGGCGCCGAGGGGCTGGGACCGGTGTCCTTCGCGCCCGGTCCGGTGCGCGGCGCCCACGCCACCGCGTCGGAGGGCTGAGCATGGCGGTCGCGAACCTCGTCAGCCTCGAGCGGGTGCACAAGTCCTACGGCGTGCGCCCGCTGCTCGCCGACGTCAGCCTCGGCGTGGGCGCCGGCGAGCGGATCGGCGTCGTGGGCCGCAACGGCGACGGGAAGACCACCCTCCTGCGTGTGCTCGGCGGGCTGGAGCCGCCCGACGCCGGTCGGGTGGCGCGCAACCGCGGCCTGCGGCTGGGGTACCTCACCCAGGGCGACGACCTGGACCCGGCCGCCACCGTCCGGGTGGCGGTCCTCGAGGGCCGCGCCGACCACGAGTGGGCCGCCGACCCCGCCACCCGGGAGGTCGTGGAGGAGCTGCTCGCGGGGGTGTCCCTGGACCGCGTCGTCGGCGGCCTCTCCGGTGGCGAGCGGCGCCGGTGCTCGCTGGCGCGGCTGCTGCTCGGCGAGCACGACCTGACCGTGCTCGACGAGCCCACCAACCACCTCGACGTCGAGGCGGTCGCCTGGCTCGCCCGGCACCTGAACGAGTCGGCCGCCCGTCGTAGCGACGCGCTGGTGGTGGTCACCCACGACCGTTGGTTCCTCGACGCGGTCTGCACCGCCACCTGGGAGGTCCACGACGGCGCCGTCGACGTGTACGACGGGGGGTACGCCGCCTTCGTGCTCGCCAAGGCCGAGCGGCAGCGGCAGGCCGCCGCGTCCCAGGCCCGCCGGGCGAACCTCATGCGCAAGGAGCTGGCGTGGCTGCAGCGCGGCGCGCCGGCGCGCACCTCCAAGCCGAGATTCCGCATGGACGCCGCGAACGCGCTGATCGAGGACGAGCCGCCGCCCCGGGACCGGCTCGAGCTGCAGCGCTTCGCCACCCAGCGGCTCGGCAAGGACGTCGTGGACCTCGAGGACGTCGACCTCGCGCGCGGCGGCCGGGTGCTGCTCTCGCGCGCGACGTGGCGGCTCGGGCCCGGGGACCGGGTCGGGCTCGTCGGGGTCAACGGGACCGGGAAGACCAGCGTGCTGCGCCTGGTCGCGGGGGAGCTGCGTCCCGACACGGGGCGGGTGCGCCGGGGCCGCACGGTCGCCCTCGCCCACCTGACGCAGTCGCTGGCGGGCCCCGGCGGCACCGCCGCGCCGCCCGTCGACCCCGAGGAGCGGGTCCTCGGCGCCGTGGAGCGGATCCGGCGGGTCACCGCCGTCGCGGGGGGCGAGGTCACCGCCACCTCGATGCTGGAGCGGTTCGGGTTCACCGGCGACCGGCTGACCACCCGCGTCGGCGACCTCTCCGGCGGGGAGCGGCGCCGGCTGCAGATCCTGCGGCTGCTGCTGTCCGAGCCCAACGTGCTGCTGCTCGACGAGCCGACGAACGACCTCGACATCGAGACGTTGAACGTGCTCGAGGACTTCCTCGACGGCTGGCCGGGGACGCTGGTCGTGGTCTCCCACGACCGCTACTTTCTGGAGCGGGTCACCGACACGACGTACGCGCTGCTCGGCGACGGGCAGGTGTCGCTGCTGCCCCGCGGGGTCGAGGAGTACCTCGAGCGCCGCCTGCCGGCTGCCCCCGGCTCGTCCGCGGCCGGCCGTGCCGCGACCACGGGGCAGCAGCAGACCAGCCGCGACCAGCGGGAGGCGCGCAGGACCCTGACCCGCGTGGAGCGTCAGCTGGCCCGGCTCGCGGAGCAGGAGGCCGCCCTGCACGCCGAGATGGCCGAGCACGCCTCGGACTACGAGCGGCTGGCCGCCGTCGACGCACGCCTGCGAGAGCTCCTCGAGCAGAAGGAGTCGCTCGAGGAGGAGTGGCTCGAGGCGGCCGACCTGCTCGGCTGACACCGGGCCGCCACGCTGGTTGAGGTGCCCGAGCCCCACGCTGGTTGAGGTGCCCGAGCCCCAGGGCGAGGGCCTCGAAACCTCTGCACCCGTCGCGCGGAGCCGATCACCGTGGTGACCTCTTGCGCGGACGTGAGCGTGGT
>JAICKK010000246.1 GCA_025927955.1 Nocardioidaceae bacterium | reverse complement strand
CGGATCGAGATCCCGGCCTTCGCCCAGCCGTTCCGGAAGGGCGACCGGCTGCGGATCACGATCGACGCACCCGGTGGGGCTAAGCCGCTGTGGGCGTTCCGCACGATCGACCACGGCCAGCGGGTGTGGGTGGGCGCCGACAGACGCCACCCGTCGTCGCTCCTGCTCACGACCGTGCCCGGCGTGCACGTGCCTCGGACGGCACCTCCCTGCCGGTCGCTCCGGTCGCAGCCGTGCCGCCACTACGGGCACTGACCACGGCAGGTGGCCCTGAGCCACGCTGTCGCAGAGGGCTGAGCCTGGCCAAGGCAAAGAATCCGGGGTTCGGCTGACGGTGCCGGACGCACGGCGTACACATGTTCCTGGAGCTCGCCGGGAGGGCGCCGCCGAGGAGCGGCACCCGTGGATATGCGCCGGACGAAGGTGAAGACTCGCCCCGTGGCCCGCATGGGTCAGGTGTTTTCCGGTGCGCCTTGATTACGCTTTCCCCAACATCTGGGGGGGTGTGGCGCATGGCTGAGTCCGACAAGGTCATCAACGCCGTGATGCACGCGACGGGGGAGTCGTACGAGAAGGTCTCTACCTTCACCGCCGTAGCTCACGAGACGGTCGACGAGTGCCTGACCGACGACATCTCGGTGGTGGCTCCACCGCTGGTGATCGGGCGGCTCGGGTGCCCGGTGCTCGACCGGCTGCTGCTGCGGCTGGGAGACGGGCAGTGGGAGCTGCCCGAGAGCGTCGACGTCACTGAGTCCGAGCTCGCCGAGACGTTGGTGCTGCCGATCGAGACGATCGCGCGGTATCCGCTGATCGGCCGGTTCGGGCTCCTGACGCGGGTCATGGATCGCCTGCTGATCGAGGACGAGGACGCCGAACGCTTCCTGAGCATCCTCGACGCGTGGCTGGCGACGTTCGGGCCGGACGCGGAGGGGCGGCCGACGCCGTTCAAGGTCTGGGCGCTGCCCAACCGCGACGCGTTCGAGGGCTGGCTTCTCGCACGGCTCGACATCCTGCACAAGCTCGGGTACGCCGTACGGCTGGCCAACGAGGAGATGGACGGCGTACGCGGGCAGCAGCACATGTTCGTCGACGGTCGGCGGTCGGACCTGCTGCTGCGCTTCACCCACGACTGCGAGAAGGGTGCGGCCGACGACTGGCTGGTCCTGGAGAACAAGACCACCGCGGTCGGGATCGGGGCGCTCGACCAGCTCGCGCTGTCGGTCGACTGGCTGCGGGCCGAGTCGCGGCCGGGCGCGGTGCACGGGATGCTGATCGCGGACGGCCTGAGTCTCGAGGTGGAGCGCGGGCTGCGTGAGCGGAGCTTCCACTACCAGTCGATGACCGCGATCGGGTACCGGCGCTGGGTGCGCATGCACTCGCCGCTGAAGCCCGAGGCCTCGCGGGACGCGACCACCATCAACTACCCGCAGAACCTCTCGGTCCGCACCCTGGCCGCAGCGCTGCGCTGAGCCGGGCCCAGCCGGGCTGAGCCGAACCGGGTTGGACTGGGCTGGGCTGAACCGGGGTGAGCCGCGCTGAGCTGGGCTGAACCGGGCTGAGCTGCGCCCGGGCGGTCCCGGTTTCTCCTACCCGCCTCCCCCGGTCGTCGGACGACCGGGGGAGGCGCTCTCGTGCGCGCCGACGTGGCAGGTGCTCGGGTCGTCCGCTCCACGTGCGGCCCTGGCCCCACCTCAGGCGGACGACCCATGGCGCGCTCGGGTCGTCCGCTCCAGATGCGGCCCCGGCCCCACCTCAGGCGGACGACCCTGGGCGGGAGGCGCGAGTTCGCTGCGGGCGAACACGATCCCTTGGAGAGCGAGGGCCCGGTCACACCCCCGTGGTGGCCGGGCCCACGCGTCTTCCCCCCGCCTTGCCGAGCCCTCGCAAGTCGAGCGTGTCTCCTGCGGAAGGCTCTACGGTTGGGCTCACCGTAGGGGCCAGAGGGGTGCGAATGTTCCATCCGGAAGGGTGGATTGTGCCCGCCGGACCTGGGTACTCGATCAGCGAGTGAACCGGTGCCCCCGGCGCTGCCATGGACGGTGCCATGGACGGTGCCACGGACGGGGCCGCGGAAGCTGCCACCGGCGGCGCCACGGATGTCGCCACGTGCGCCAGGACAGGGCCACGCGCCAGCCGACGAGGAACGCACCGAGCACGACCGCGGCGACGACGACGAACGCCGGCGCCGTACCTGCACCGCTCGCCGACCGGACGACCATCCCGATCACCACCGTCCACACCCATACCCGCACGCCGGCGCGGACAGCGGTGGGTGTCACCCGCGCGTACGCCGTGAAGGCGAGGCCGAGGGCGGCTCCGAGCAGGAACGGCCAGGCCGTGTGCCAGACCCCGCGTGGACCTGTGGCCTCGTCGTGGCTGGCCCGGCCGATGACGGTGAACACCAGGACCGCGACGGCGTCGGCGACGACGGCGATCGGCCAGGCGTTGCGCCGGCGGATGAGCGGCATGCGGCGAGTCTTGCACCCGCCTCCGGCGGTTGAGCCGGCGCGGCAGGCCTGGGTAGATTCGGCGGGCGCACAGAAGAAGGGGTGCCACCCGTCCGCGGAAAGGGCTGAGCCCACCCGAGCGTCAACCTGAGCAGATCTTCCACGGTCTCTCCGCCGATCAGCGGACGTCGGCAGTCATGGAGGAACCGTCATGATCGATCTCGAGCAGGCTCGGCGGCAGGCAAAGGAGCGGGTCCGCGCGGAGCGGCGTACCGCTTGTGGGGCGAAGCTCACGGCCGTCCAGCACGACCTGGCCCGCGAGCTGGGCTACGTGTCCTGGCCCGCCCTGGTGCGTGACACCGAGCGTTTCTCCTCCGTCTCCGACCCCGACTCCGTGCCGTGGGGTCGGATCGACCGGGTCTCGGTCGTGTCCGTGATCGAGGACGCCGACGCGGCAGGCGGCGTCGCGCTCGTCCTGCACGAGCGGGACGGGCGTTGGGTGATCCCGTCGGGCTCGCGGCGTACCGGTGAGGACGTGTGGGACGACAGCGTCCTGCGGATCCCGATGGAGACGATGGGCTTCCGGCGGCAGGCGACGCATCCGTTCGCGCTCGACCCCGACCGACGGCACGTCGCGTTCTGGGTGGACGGAGGGAAGTACGACGGGGATCGGATGGCGGCCGCAGACGTCCCGTGGTGGACGGGTTCCATCGCGGTCGGCGTCGAGCTGCTCCGGTCGCAAGGCGACGGGGCCCTGGCGTCGCTGGTGGAGATGGCCGCCCAGTCGCGGCGGACGATGACCTACCAGCGCCGGGCCGCGGATGTGCACCGCACCCTGGTCGGCGCCTACCTCTCCGCCGCGACACCCCAAGGCGGCTCAGGTTTCGGCGGCTCGGACCAGGAGTGGCGTGACGCGCGTGGCGTCCTGGTCGACGCGCTGCCGGCACGGCCCGCCATCACCTTCCTCGACCAGGCGTGCGCGAACGGGCACCTGGCGATCTCGTTGGTCGGCTGGGCCGCCGACCGCGGCATCGAGCTCACGCCGTACGGCGCCGACATCGCGCCGGAGCTCGTCGAGCGCGCTCGTGCCGGCCACCCGTCGTACGCCGATCACTTCTTCGTCGGCGACGCCCTGTCGTGGGTCCACCCGGAGGGTCAGCGCTTCGACGTGGTCCACGTGCTCCTCGACGTCGTACCGTCATCGCTTCACCCACAACTGATCCAGCACCAGCTCGACCACGTGGTCGCTCCGGGTGGACGGGTCGTCCTCAGCGAGTACGGCAGGCCGCCCTCCACGCGCTCCGCCGAGGCGCAGGTCACTCGCGCCGGGTTCACCGTCGCCGGCCGGACCCGGCAGCCCACCCGGGGTGGTCGCGAGCGCGGCTTCCCCAGCGTCTGGGTCGAGGCCGGGTCGACGTCGTGAAGCCCGTCCTGTCGCCCTGTGGACAACGGGGCCCGCGGCGGCCAGATGTGTAATGCCAAGGCGTCGCGCAGCTCGAGAGGGCTTGGAATTGTTCATCCAGTGCCGTCGGTGGTCGCTGCTTCGCTGGGGTCATCACCTTAAGAGATCTCGAGGAGGCCCCATGACGGACCGGACGATCGATGAGGAAGCAGAGCTGATCCTCACCACCACCACCGCCGACGAGCTGACGGGCGTGCGCGGGGACGAGTGCCTGTACTGCTACGTCGCCCGGATGCTCGACGAGCACGGGTGCGACAACACCCTCTGTGCGGTTCGCCGAGCGCTATCGCGACCAGCGCGCCCCCCAGGCCACCGCGCTCCTGGAGAATCTGGGTGAGCTGGGTGGCTACTGCGACTGCGAGATCTTCGCAAACGTCGTGTCACTCGCTCGTAGCTTCAAGAGGCGCGACGAGGAGACGGGCGACTGGGAGGAGCCGGCGGAGCCGCCTGCGTGCCGCGGGGTACGTCGCGGATCGACCCGGAGCTGCGAGATCTGGGAGAGCCTCCGCGGGTGGGGGTGAGGCTCAGTAACCGACCAGGTGCGGCGTGGCGCTGACGACCTGGAGGTCGACGGCTGCGCCGGGCACGGTGAGGGTGTCCGGGATCGTCTGCCAGCGACCGTTGCCCACGCGGTACCGACCCGAGTACGTCGTGTCCACGCTCGGCCGGACGCTGCCGACGCGCGGGTAGCGGTGGGTGATCCGCAGGTCGGGGTACGCCGCCCCGGGGTCGCTCGTGCTG
>JAICKK010000184.1 GCA_025927955.1 Nocardioidaceae bacterium | reverse complement strand
CGATCGGGTCCGCGGGGCGCCTCCGCAGAACGGGGCGCCTCGGCGCACTCCTGACCACGGAACGGGACGCCTCGGCGTACTCCTGGCAGGGAGGAGGGGGTCAGGAGTCGAGGCGCACGGGCGGGCGGTCGCCGGCGTGCTCCGAGGCGTCGGCGGCCCGCCAGGCGCGGTAGCCGAGCCGTGCGAGCACGGCGGCGACGACGAGGTTGACGACGATCAGCACGGTGTGGGCGACCCAGTAGCCGGTCGGCCGGTCCTCCCCGCGGGCGTGCGCCGCCGCGAGGTTCCTCGTGAACGTCGCATAGGTGACGACGTTCCAGGCGGCGATGACGAGAAAGAGGACGGCGTGCTTTCGTCGGAGCTTCACGACCCCATCCTGCCGGACCGGCCCAGCACCTCCTCCAGGGCCTCCGCGACCGCGCCGGCACCGCGCGCCCCCATGACGACGGTGTAGTGGTTGGTGCCGGGCACGTCGCGGACCTCGACCCCGGGGAACCGCCCCCGGTGCTCCTCCACCAGCCAGGCGGGGTACAGGCCGCCCTCCTCGCCGAGCATGCCGTACGGCGCGCGCAGGAACGGCGTGCCCGGCGGCAGCGCGTCGGCCCAGCCGGCGGCAGCGGCGGCGTCGAGGAGCCCCTCGGAGTCGTCGCGGACCGCGGCCAGCGACACGCTCGACCGGTCGCCCTCGAGGTCGTAGGCGAGGTAGGCCTCCAGCTCCGCGGACCAGGCACCGGCGAACGCCGGGTGCGGGCGCCAGAAGTCGAGGTAGTCGGCCGGCGAGGCGAACGTCATCGTCAGCCGGCGCGCCGCCGGCCCGATCGTCGCGTTCAGCGCCTCCTCGGGCGTGGTGCCCACCGGCGGGGCCGGCAGCGGCAGCCCGCCGTCGACCAGCACCGTCCCCGAGGCCCGGCCGGGGTGGCGGGCCGTGAACGCGGTGGCCACGAACCCGCCCATGGAGTGGCCGACCACGAGGGGCGCGTCGAGGCGGAGGTGGTCCAGCACCGTCGCCAGGTCGTCGGCGTGCCGCGTCATCCCGGCGGCTCCGCGCACCCGCGAGCTGCGTCCGCGCCCGCGCAGGTCCGGCGCGACGACCGTGAAGCGGTCGAGCGACGCGAGGTGCGCCCAGGCCAGGTGGTTGGCGGTGACCCCGTGCACCGCCACCGCGACGGGGGCATCCGGCGCCGAGGCGGTCCACACCCCGACGCGGAGCCGGCCACCGTCGACGGGCACGTCCTGCTGGGCGTACGACGGGCCGCTCACTGTCGTGCTCCGCGCAGCATCCAGGCGGCCGCCCCGCCGGCAGCGGCCGCCAGGGCCGCGACACCCCACCCGGGCCGGCGCCCCTGCTCGTCGAGGGTCCCGGGGCCCCCGGCCCTCTGGCCGGCGTCCTGCAGCGCCGCGCCCGGCGCCTTGACGGCCTCGGCGGTGCGCCGCTCCAGCGCCAAGGGGTCGGTGTAGGCCCAGGCGGCGGAGTACATCACCAGCCGCGAGAAGTAGTTGATCCAGACGACCAGGATCAGGGCGACCCCGAACGCCTGGAACGCCGGCTGCCCGCGGGTGTGGCCGAGCAGGACGTTCGCGGCCAGCTTCAGCACCTCGAAGCCGACGGCACCCAGCAGCGCGCCGCGCACCAGCGAGGACCGCGGCGGGTGCGACTCGGACACCAGCAGGTAGAACATCGTGAGCAGCAGCAGCATCGACGCGAGGATCGCCAGCGCGTGGCCGACGACGACCAGCGCGACGGCCGGCGCCACCGACCCGGGGTCCACCCCCAGCCAGCGCAGGATCAGCCCCGAGAACCAGTTGACGGCTCCGGACAGGCTCACCGAGACGACCAGGACCAGGCCGATCACGACCAGCGCGCCGAGGTCGCGGAGCTTGCCGAAGAGGAGGCTCGGCTGCTCGCCGCGGGGCACCGAGAACATCACCTCCAGCGACTGCCGCATGCCGGAGAGCCAGCCCAGCCCCGAGTAGAGGACCCCGACGAGTCCCACGATGCCCGCGACGCGGGAGTGGTCCTCGACGGTCGAGAGCGGGATCTGGCCATGGTGGTTGCCCAGCACGCCGGGCAGCAGCGCCTCGATCTCGTTCGTCATCTGCGCCTGGATCCCCGGGTAGACCCGCGCCAGCACGCCGACCACGAAGAACGCGAGGGCGAGGATGGGGAAGAACGACAGGAAACCGTAGTACGTCACCGCCCCCGCCTGGCCGTTGCCGTTGACCGACCCGTAGTAGCCGAGCATCCTCAGCAGGTGGTCGACCCAGCCGAACCGCTGGCGGAGCCGTTCCACGGCAGCGGTGACGCGCTCCTTCAGCGAGGCCATGCCCGGCTTCTACCCCGCAGCGGCGGCTGCCAACACGAAGTCCCTGGTCGGCACCCAGCCGGTGCGGTCCTCGTGGACGTAGAGCCAGAACCGCTCGACGAGGAACGTGGCCTCGAAGCCGGCCAGCTCGTCGAACGCGCGGTCCAGCAGCGTGTCGCACAGGTGGTGGGCGACCGTGACGTGGGGGTGGTAGGGGTAGGTCAGCCGGGCGCGCAGCGGCCCGCGCCGGACCGAGAAGGCCAGCTGCTCGCAGCCGGAGATGCCCTCCGCGACCGTGACGAACACGACCGGCGACACCGGTCGGAAGGTCCCGGTGCCGCGCAGGTGGAGCCGGAACCGCCGGTGGGCCGTCGCGGCGTCGGCGAGGTGCTCCTCCACGGCCGGCAGCGCCGAGCGGTCCAGCAGGAACGGCGGCATCAGCGTCACGTGGGTCGGGATGCCCACCGCCGTCTCGTCGCCGAGCGCGGCACGGTAGTCCTGCAGCCGGGCGCCCCAGGGCTCGGGCACCGCGATGGCCACGCCGATGGTCACCTGGTCCGGCTCCAGGGCCGGCTCGAGGGGCTGCTCCGTCGGCCCGTCGCTCACCGGGGCCCTACCGGCCGGCCGGGACGAACCCGACCCGTTCGTAGACGTCGGCCAGCGTGCGCTCGGCGACCTCGGCGGCCCGCTCGGTGCCGACCCGCAGCACGGCGTCGAGCTGGGCACGGTCCTCGAGCAGCTCCAGGGTGCGGTCCCGGAAGGGCGTCACGAAGTCCACGACGGCGTCGGCGAGGTCGCGCTTCAGGTCGCCGTAGCCGCGCCCGTCGTACTCCTTGGCGAGGTCCTCGACAGTGCGGTCGGTGAGGGCGGCGAAGATCGTGAGCAGGTTGGAGACGCCGGGCTTCTCCTCCTCGTCGAAGCGGATGTCGGTGCCGGAGTCGGTGACCGCGGAGCGGATCTTCTTCGCCGACACCCGAGGGTCCTCGAGCATCTCCACGATGCCGGCCGGCGAGGAGGCGGACTTCGACATCTTCGCGGTCGGGTCCTGGAGGTCGCGGATCTTCGCGGTCTCCTTGAGGATGTAGGGCTCGGGCAGCCGGAACGTCTTCTTGTAGCGATGGTTGAACCGCTGTGCCAGGTCGCGGGTCAGCTCGAGGTGCTGACGTTGGTCCTCACCCACGGGGACGTACTGCGGCCGGTAGAGCAGGATGTCCGCGGCCTGCAGCACCGGGTAGGTGAACAGACCCACGGACGCCGCGCCCTCCCCCGCCTTGGCCGACTTGTCCTTGAACTGGGTCATCCGTCGGGCCTCGCCGAACCCGGTCAGGCACTCCAAAACCCAGCACAGCTGGGCATGGGCCGGCACCTGCGACTGCATGAACACCGCCGAGCGGTCGGGGTCGATGCCCATCGCGATCAGCTGGGCGGCCGCCCGAAGGCAGCGCTCGCGCAGCCGGCGGGGGTCCTGCTCGACGGTGATGGCGTGCAGGTCGGCGATGAAGAAGAACGGCTCGAAGTCGTCCTGCAGGCTCACCCACTGCCGCAGCGCGCCCAGGTAGTTGCCGAAGTGGAACGAGTCGGCGGTCGGCTGGATACCGGACAGGACCCGGGGTCGGGCGGTGGGCGGCGTGTCGGACATAGCCGCCATTCTTCCACCGGTGGCCGGGCCGGTGGTGCCGCGGGTGAGGGTGGGCCTTGCTCCGGTGGCCGCTCGGCTCAGCCGTTGCGGGTGGCAGCGGCCAGCAGGTCCGCGCGCCGGGCGGCGTAGGCGACCATCCAGCTCGGCTGGTAGCGGTAGATCCGGATGTCCGGACCCCACTCGAGCGGTGACCCGCCGTAGTGCCGGGTCCAGTGCGCCAGCGTCTCGTCGTAGTCGTCGTCGCCGGCGGCCAGCGGCTCGACCCGACCGTGGCTGAACACGCCCAGGTCCTCGTTGTCGACGTGCGCCACGCTGACCTGCGGGCGGGCCTGGAGGTGTCGCGCCTTGGCAGAGGTGCCCGACGTGCCGAACGACCAGGTGCCGTGCAGGAAGTGCCCGTCGACGGCGCTGATCCGGGGCTCGCCCCGGGCCGTCACGGTGGCCACGCTGAGCACCTTCATGCCGGTCAGCACCGTGACCAGCTCCCGCGCCGTCAGCCGTCGGTCGTCGTCGATGATCGACCTCAGGTGCTCCGTCGAGCGCGCATGGGAGGAGTCGAGCAGGGCCTGCAGCCGCGCGATCTCGGTGTCCGACTCGTACACACCGCCACGCTAGCGCTGGCGGTCGCCGCCGACGTCCCCCTCGACCGGCGAGCCGTCCTCGGACGCGCGCTTTGTGGGTTCCTCGGCGGACCCGGTGTCCGGAGGGGCGTCAGCGTCGACCACGACGGGCGGGGGTACGGCGGTCACCAGCACCCGGCCGACCCGGCGGCCCTCGAGCTCGCGCACGGTGATCCGGTGGTCGTCGTGGTCCACCCAGTCGTCGACCTGCGGCAGCCGGCCCAGCCGCGCCATCAGGAAGCCGGCGACCGTCTCGTAGGGACCCTCCGGGAGCTCGATGCCGGTCTCGTCCTCGAAGTCGTCGAGGTTGAGCAGGCCGTCGACCTCGACGTCGCCGCCCCGCAGCACCGTGGTCTCGGCCTCGTCGACGTCGTACTCGTCCTTGATGTCGCCGATCAGCTCCTCGACGAGGTCCTCCATCGTGACGATGCCCGCGGTCCCGCCGTACTCGTCGGCCACCACGGACAGGTGCACGCCCTCGCGGCGCATGTCCGCGAGGGCGGCCAGGATCGGCCGGGTCCACGGCAGCACCAGGCACTGCCGGGCAAGCTCCCCGACCCGCACCGAGCGCCCGGACATCTGCGGGTCGAGCAGGTCACGCACGTGCACGAACCCGATCACGTCGTCGGCCGAGCCGCGGATCACGGGGTAGCGCGAGTGCGGCTGGTGCAGCGCCTCCCTGGCGGCCCGGAAGACCGGCGTCGAGGCGTCGAGGAAGTCCACCTCGGTGCGCGGGATCATCACCTCCCGGATCTGCCGGTCGCCCGCCTCGAAGACGTCCTCGACGATCCGGCGCTCCTCCTCGCCCAGCGTCTCGTGGGTGTTGACCAGCTCGCGCAGCTCCTCGTCGGACATCTGCTCCCGCTGCGCCTTGGGGTCGCCACCGACGAGCCGGACCACCACGTCGGTCGAGAACGACAGCAGCGCGATGACCGGCCGGGAGATCCGTGCGACGCGGTCGATCGACGGGCCGAGCGCGAGCGCGATCTGCTCGGTGCGCTGCAGCGCCAGCCGCTTGGGCGCCAGCTCCCCCAGGACCAGGGACAGGTAGGAGATGGCGACCGTCACCAGGACCAGCGCGAGCGCGTCGGCCAGGCCGTGGGACACCCCGAGACCCCCGAGCTTCGGCGAGAGCTTCTGCGTCAGGGTGGCGCCGCCGAAGGACGCCGAGAGGAAGCCGGCCAGCGTGACGCCGACCTGCACGGCCGCGAGGAAGCGGTTCGGGTTCGCCGTCAGCCGCGCCACGGCCTGGCCGCGGCGGCCCCGCGCGGACAGCGCCCGCACCTGGCTCTCGCGCAACGACACGAGGGCGATCTCGGCGGCCGCGAACAGGCTCCCGATGAGGATGAAGACGACGATGAGCCCGACGTTGGCAAGGGTGCCGCTCACCGCTCACCCACCGGCGCTCGCCTGTCTATGGTCGTCATCCATGCGGTCCACGATAGAGGTTTGCAGGTCCGGCACCGGACTCGGCAAGGTGGCCGGGTGAGGTTTCCCGACGACGTCCCCGTCCTGCGTGACGGCACCGTCACGCTGCGTCCGCACCGCCTCGACGACGCCACGGCCGTCCTCGAGCAGTGTCAGGACGCGATCAGCCAGCGGTGGACGACGGTGCCCGTCCCCTACTCCCGGGCCGACGCCGAGGGGTTCGTCACCGACGCCGTCCCCGCGGGGTGGGCGGCGGGTCGCTGGGCGTTCGCGGTGGAGGCCCGCGACGACCGGGGCGCCGGCCGGTTCTGCGGCACCGTCGAGCTGCGCGACGAGGGCAGCCGGCGCGCGGAGATCGCGTACGGCGCGCACCCGTGGGCGCGCGGCCGGGGCCTGATGGAGCGGGCGTTGCGCCTGCTGCTCGAGTGGGGCTTCGGGGAGCAGCGGCTGCGCACCGTGATCTGGTGGGCGAACCGGGGCAACTGGGCGTCGCGCCGGACGGCCTGGAGACTCGGCTTCTCCTGCGACGGCACCGTCGAGCGCTGGCTCGCCCAGCGTGGGGACCTGCTCGACGGGTGGGTCGGCGCGCTGCACGTCGACGACGAGCGCCGCCCGCGGACCTGCTGGCTCGAGGTCCCGGCGCTCGCCGGCGAGCGCGTCCGGCTGCGGGCGCTACGCGAGGACGACGTCCCGAGGATCGTGGAGGCTTGCAGCGACGACCGCACCGCCCACTGGCTGTGGCGGGTCCCCCGTCCCTACACCGACGCCGACGCCCGGGCCTGGCTGCTGGACCGGTCCGAGCACCTGGCCACCGGGTCGGCGCTGACGTGGGCCGTCGGGGACCCCCGGTCCGACCTGCTGCTCGGCTGCGTGAACGCCTTCGCGATCAAGCCGGAGCGGGACGCCGAGATCGGCTACTGGCTGCATCCCGACGCCCGCGGCCGCGGCGTGATGACGGAGGCCTGTGGGCTCGTGGTGCGGCACTGCTTCACGCCGTACGACGAGGGAGGGCTGGGCCTGCGCCGGCTGGAGGCGTCGGTCGCCGAGGGCAACACGGCCTCGCGGCAGGTCGTCGAGCGCAACGGCTTCACCCACGTCGGCCGGGAGCGCCGCGCGCTGCAGCTCGGCGACGGGACGTTGGCCGACTCCCACACCTACGACCAGCTGGCCGAGGAGCACCGGGCCCGCTGAGCGACGCCCGGCCGCTCCCGTCGGGCACGGCGTGCCCGACGCTCAGCAGGCGCCCGGGTTGGTCGTCCTGGTCGGTGCGGCGCCGGTCGACGGCGCGCTGTCGACGCGGTCCAGCGTGTAGTAGCGCAGCCAGTCCATCTGCATCCGCCCGGCGTCCATCGCCCGGCCGGGGTCGCCCTCGAGCCGGAACACCGGCGAGACCGGGACCCCGGTGAGGATGTCGGGGCGGGTGTCGGTCATCACCGTCTGCCCGTCGACGAACCACTTGACGTGCGTGGGCGTGACCTCGACCGCGTAGTCGTGCCAGCCGGCGGTGTCGAGCGCTGCGGAGCGGGTGTCGAGGAGGTTGGGCAGGCTGCGCAGGTTCACGCTCGCGGTGGTGTCCCCGATCGTGAACCGGGTGAGGTCGAGGTCACGGGCGCCGCAGTGCCAGGGGCGACGGCCCGCAGGCACCAGCGTGGCGACCACGTGATAGGCGCCGTGGCCGGTCCCGTAGCTGCGCGAGCGCAACCGCGTCTCCCAGCGTCCGACCGTGCGGCCATGGGCGTTCAGCCGCGCGATGCCGCCGGTCCCGG
>JAICKK010000077.1 GCA_025927955.1 Nocardioidaceae bacterium | reverse complement strand
GTCCTCGACCAGCAGCAGCCGCATGAGGACAGCGTGGCACGGCCGGCGAAGAGCCGACCGGCCTCTCAGCGATCTCACAGCGGCGGCGGGGCAGCATGGGCGCATGAGCCTGCTGACACATCGACCGACGCTGCGCTGGGCTGTCCCGCTCGCCGCCGCCGTGCTCCTCGCCGCGGGCGGGTCCACGGTCGGCGTCATCCGGGCCGCCGCCAGCGGCGGCCTCCCGGAGCGCAGCGCCGCCCGGCTGGTCGTGGACATCCAGAACGCGCGCCTGGACGGCCTCTCCGGCACCCTCGTGCAGAGCACCGACCTCGGCCTGCCGAGCCTGCCCGGTGAGGGGGGCAGCGGCAGCTCGGACATGTCCTCGCTGGTCTCCGGCCCGCACACGCTGCGGCTCTGGTACGCCGGGCCCGACCACGTGCGGCTGGCGCTGCTGGGCTCGCTCGGCGAGTCCGACATCGTGCGCAACGGCGCGGACCTGTGGAGCTGGTCGAGCTCGACGAGGACCGCCACCCACCGTCGCGTGCCCGCCTCCACGCAGGCTCCCCGCAGCCTGGCGGCCATGTCGCAGGTGACGCCCCAGCAGGCCGCGGAGGCCGCGCTGCACGCGATCTCGCCGACGACGAGGGTGAGCACGGACGGTACGGCGGTGGTGGCCGGCCGCTCGGCGTACGAGCTGGTGCTGCGTCCTCGTGAGCGCGGCACGCTCGTCGGCTCCGTGCGGATCGCGATCGACGGCCGGACCCACGTCCCCACGCGGGTGCAGGTGTTCGCCCGGGGTGCCGGGAAGCCGGCGTTCGAGGTGGGCTTCACCTCGTTCGACCCGACGAAGCCGCGCGCCTCGGTGTTCCGGTTCGCGCCGCCTCCGGGGACCAAGGTGACCCAGGAGTCCGGTCTCGGCGGGATGGTCGCGCACCACTCCCAGCGACCTGCCCAGCGACCTGCCCAGCCGCAGGTCCCGGGCCACGCCGCCGGCTCCGCCCGGATGCCGTCCTCCGCCGCTGCCCGCCCGCAGGTCGTCGGGAAGGGCTGGACCTCCGTGGTGGTGGCGAGCCTGCCACCGGCCATGGCCTCCCGCGGCGGCTCGAGGTCCGGACCCGACTCGATGGCCGGGATGCTGCAGATGCTGCCCACCGTCCACGGTCGGTGGGGCGCGGGTCACGTGCTGCGCGGGACGCTGTTCTCCGCGGTGCTGAGCAACGACGGTCGGGTGGCGGTCGGAGCGGTGCCGCCGAAGGCGCTGTACGCCGCCCTGAACGCCTCATGACCTCGGCCGCGATCGCGACCTCGGGGCTCACGAAGCGGTTCGGGCACCAGGTGGCCGTGGACTCCGTCGACCTGCTCGTGCCGCCCGGATCGGTCTACGGCTTCCTCGGCCCCAACGGGTCGGGGAAGACCACGACCATCCGCATGCTGCTCGGGCTGGTCACGCCGACGGCGGGGAGCGTGGAGGTGCTCGGCCGGCCCATGCCGGGGTCGGTCGGCTCCGTGCTGCCCCGGGTCGGTGCCCTCGTCGAGGGCCCCGCGTTCCACCCCTACCTGTCCGGGCGGGACAACCTCGCCAGGCTCGACGCCGCGGACCGGACCACGGATGCCGGCTCGGCGGCTGCGCGCGTGGACCGGGCGTTGGACCGGGTGGGGCTGCTGACCGCAGCCCGCAAGCGCTACCGGGCCTACTCCCTCGGCATGCGGCAGCGGCTGGCCATCGCGGGCGCGCTGCTGCGCCCGCGTGACCTGCTGGTCCTCGACGAGCCCACGAACGGGCTCGACCCGCAGGGCACCCGGGAGGTCAGGTCCCTGGTGGCCTCGCTCAACGACGACGGCACGACGGTGCTGGTCTCGAGCCACCTGCTCTCCGAGGTGGAGCAGATGTGCACGCACCTGGGGATCATGCACCTCGGCCGCCTGGTCGCCCAGGACACGGCCGCACGCGTCCGGGCCCGCAGCGAGCCCGAGGCGACCGTGGACACCGACCAGCCGGAGGTGGCGGCCACGATCATGCGCGAGCTCGGGCTGTCGGCGGTGTCGGCCACCGCCGTGGCCGCGACCGGCCGGCTCGGCGAGGTGGCCCCGGAGAAGGTGGTGGCGGCCTGCGTGCACGCAGGGGTCCCGGTGCTCGGCTTCCGCGTCGGCTCGCCGTCGCTGGAGGACGTGTTCGTGTCGCTCACCGGGGAGGGCTTCCATGTCGGCGACTGATGCTCCGGGTGTCCCCGTGGCCGTGTCCGCGGCACCGGCACGCCCAAGGGTCTCGACCACCTTCCTCCGCTCGGAGCTGCGGCTGATCTTCCGTCGCCGGCGCAACCTCGCCGGGCTCGCCGTCCTCGCGGCCGTGCCGGTGCTGATCGCCGTCGCCGTGAGGCTGTCCACGCCGGGACGCGGCGACGGCGGTCCGGACTTCTTCTCCTCCATCACCGAGAACGGCCTGTTCGTCGCCCTCGCCGCCCTCACCATCGAGCTCCCCCTGTTCCTGCCGCTCGCGATCGCCGCCATCTCGGGCGACGCGGTGGCCGGCGAGGCCAACATCGGCACGCTTCGCTACCTGCTGACGGTGCCCGTGGAGCGGGGCCGGCTGCTCGCCGTGAAATACCTCGCGGTCGCCCTCTTCGCCCTCGTCGCCGTGCTCACCGTCGCGTTGACCGGCATCGTGATCGGGCTGGTGCTGTTCGGCGGCGGCAGCATGACGTTGCTGTCGGGGACGCAGACCGGCTTCGGCCAGGGCCTGCTGCGGGTGGTGCTCGCGTCGGCGTACCTGGCGTGGTGCCTGGCCTCGCTCGGCGCCGTCGGGCTGTTCGTGTCGACGCTCACCGAGCAGCCGATCGGAGCCATGGTCGCGATCCTGCTCTTCAGCACCGCCAGCTTCATCCTCGACACCATCCCTCAGGTGGCGTGGCTGCACCCGTTCCTGCTCACGCACAACTGGCTGGCGTTCGGTGACCTCTTCCGCGACCCCATCGCCTGGCAGACCATGTCTCGAGGCGTGTACGTCGCGGCCGCCTACATCGTGGTCTTCTGGCTGGCGGCCTGGGCGCGGTTCGGCTCCAAGGACGTCACCAGCTGAGCCCTCGCCCACTCCCGTCGGTCGAGGTGCCGGGTGGTCACGTTTGTCGAGGTGCCGAGGCGCTAGCCGAGGCCTCGAGACCATGGTGTCCTTCGGCGCGGACCTGGCCATGGTTGCCAGGCCCTCGCCCTGGGGCTCGGGCATCTCAACCGGCGTTGGTCGAGGTGCCGAGGCGCTAGCCGAGGCCTCGAAACCGTGGTGACGTTCGCGCGTGGGTGCGGGGTGGTTTCGAGGCCCTCGCCCCTGGGGGCTCGGGCACCTCAACCGGCGTTGGTCGAGGTGCCGAGGCGCTAGCCGAGGCCTCGAGACCATGGTGTGCTTCGGCGGGCACCTGGCCATGGTTTCGAGGCCCTCGCCCTGGGGCTCGGGCACCTCAACCAGCGTTGGTCGAGGTGCCGAGGCGCTAGCCGAGGCCTCGAGACCATGGTGTCCTTCGGCGGGGACCTGGCCATGGTTTCGAGGCCCTCGCCCTGGGGCTCGGGCACCTCAACCAGCGTAGGGGGCGAGCACCTCCACCAGTGGTCGTGTTGGTCGGGATGGGGGCTCGAACCATGGTCAGGGGGACACGAACCGCGCGCCGTCCGCGGCCGAGGCGTACGCCGCCAGCGCCACCTGCAGCGCACGCCGGCCGTCGATGCCGGTGGCGCACGGGTCGAGCACCTCGCCGGCCCGCACCGAGGCCACGAACGATTCGACCATCGCGGCGTCGGGGTCGTCGACGAACCCGACGAGCCGCATCCCCCGACCGGCTCGGGGGCTGACGAGCCGGATCGAGGCCGCGAGGTCGTCGAGGTCGACCGCGCCGGCGGTGCCCACGAGCCGGAGGAAGAAGTCGTAGTCCCACGGGTTGTCGGCGGGGACCGACCAGCTCGGGTCCAGCCCGGCCACGGCACCGCCCTCGAGCCGCAGGGAGACCAGCGCGCAGTCCTCGACACCGGCCCCCCACAGCAGCGAGCCCGTCTCGGCCGCCACCTGCTCCACCTCGAGCCCGGTCAGGTGGCGGACCAGGTCGGTCAGGTGCACCGAGTGGTCGATCAGCGCGCCGCCGCCGGACTGCTCGGGGTCGGTGATCCAGGACGGGTAGCCCGGCGGCAACGGCGGCCGCCCGCGGTTCCCGGCCCGCAGGCCCACGACCTGACCCAGCCGGCCGCCGTCGAGCGCCTCCTTGACCTGGCGAACCTGTGGCAGGAACCGCGACACGAACGCGACGTGCAGCTGCGTCCCTGCCGCGTCGGTGACGGCCAGCATCGCGTCGGCGTCCTCGACCGTGGTGGCCACGGGCTTCTCGCACAGGACGTGCACGCCATGGGCGGCGGCCAGCTCCACATCCGCCCGGTGTCGTGAGGTCGGGCTGCACACGACGGCCGCCTGCACCTCGGCCGACGACAGGAGCGCCTCCGCGTCGTCGGTCCAGGGAGCCCCGAAGTCGTCCGCGACCGAGTGAGCGAGAGCGGCGTCGGCGTCGTACACAGCCACCAGGCGCGCGGAGGGCAGCGCGGTGATGGCGCGCGCGTAGGACCAGGCGTGGGGTCGGTGTGCGCACCCGAGGATGGCCACGCCGAGCGGCTCGCCCGCCGGGATGGTCACGAGGCCTTCCACGTCGTCAGGTCGACCGGCTCTCCGGTGCGCAGCGACTCGTGTGCGGCCAGGGCGGTGCGCATCGCGTCGTAGCCGGCCTCCGCGGGCACGGGGGAGGGGGTCCCCTCACGGACCGCGTGTGTCATCGCGGCGACCTCGCGCCGGTACCCGCGCTCGCCGAGCGGGTCGAAGGGGACGGTCTCGCCACCGTCGAGGAACATCGCCCCGCCGGCGATGCTGTCGTAGTCCCAGCTGATCCGCCCGGCGGTCCCGCTCACCTCGACGACGGCCCTGAAGCCACGGACGGCCGGATGCGCCCAGCTGGCCTCGACCTGCCCCATCGCGCCGCTGGCGTAGCGGACCGTGGTCAGCGTGTACGTCGACGGGCCGACCGGGCTGTCCGCCGCGAGCGCGTGCACGCGGGTGGCGGGGCTGCCGCACAGCCAGGCGAGGTAGTCGAAGCTGTGCACCGACAGGTCGAGTAGAGGTCCTCCGGACTGCCGCGGGTCGGTGAGCCAGCCGCCCTCGCTCCATCCCGGCAGCGGCGCGGTCATCGAGTGCAGCATCATCGCGACGTCCCCGACGTAGCCGCCGTCCACGAGGTCCTTGGCCGCCCGGTGCTCCGGCTCGAACCGGCTCACCTGGCCCACCATCACGACCCGGTCGCTCGCGCGGGCGGCCTCGACGATCCGCCGGCCGTCGGCCAGGGAGCCGGCCAGCGGCTTCTCGCACAGCACGTGCCGGCCGGCGGCGAGCGCGCGCACGGTGAGGTCCGCGTGCGAGTGCGGTGGGGTGCAGACGCTGACGATGTCGACGTCGAGATCGAGCACCCCGTCGAGGTCGGCGCAGGCATCGGCGCCGACCGTGCCGGCCAGCCGCTGCGCCTTGTCCGTGCGCGGGTCCGCGACCGCGACGACGTCCACGTCGTCGTCGGCGGCGTAGGCCCGCACGTGGCAGCCCGCGATCATGCCGGCGCCGACCACGCCCACCCGCAGCCGGTCACCCACCGCCGACCCCCGCAGCGGGTACGGCGGGGTGCAGGTCGGGACCGAAGAGGCTGAACGCCATCAGGTCCTCGCGCCCCGTGTTGACGACCCGGTGCGGCCGCGTGGCCGTCTCGTGGGAGACCAGGAGCTCGTCGAGCCCCGCCTGGCCACCACGCACCTCGTGGCCGGCGAAGGTGCCGGAGCCCGACCAGACGAACACCGAGTAGACGCCCGGCTCGGTGACCTCCACGGTGCCGCCGGGCTCGACGACGAGCCGCTTCCCGGAGAACTTGGGGGTGCCGTAGAAGACCCAGGTCTCGCTCGCCGACGCGTGCCTCGTCGAGGCGGGCAGGGGGGACAGGTGGTGGTTCTCGTAGAAGAACGGGTCTCCGTTGGCCGACCAGTCCACGAAGCCGAGGGGGAACCGCTCCCCGTGCTCGCGCCGGTCCTGTGGCCGCACGTCCTTGAAGAGCAGGTCCTTGGAGATGATCCGGCCGGCGTTGAGCGCCTGGAACATGGACAGGACGTCGGAGTCCTCCTGCAGCTCCAGGGTCAGCGCGGTGCCCGGAGCGTGCAGCACGCCGGAGGGGATCAGGAACCCCTCCCCGGCGACCTGCAGCTCGGCGCGGGAGTGACGCAGGACCAGGTCGCTGTCCCAGTCGACGAGGTAGGGCAGCAGCACCTCGCTCGAGTCCCCGCGCGCCACCCACGGGTGCACGCCGAGGAAGGACTCCGGGTGGGCGCCCATGTCCACGCCGGGAAGGAAGTGGTAGGCCTCGTCCTTGCCTCGGGCCCCGACCAGCGACGCGAGCTCCTGCGGCGGGTGGACGTGGTAGGGCAGCCGGTAGGAGTAGTCGAACAGCTTCGCCAGCCGCCCCAGCCCCTCGGGGTGGGCCGCCGCGTAGGCCGACCCCATGACGAGGTCGGGAGCCGCGGCGACGGCGTCGCGCAGCAGCAGGCTCTCCTCGTCGGTGGTGACCGCGCTCAGGCCCTCGTCCTCGGGTCCGACGCGGTTGTCCGCGCGGGTGGTCGAGGCCAGCCACCGCTCGCAGATGAAGCCGCGCTCGCCGACGTCGTACGCCTCCTCGGCGAGCCCGAGCCGCCGTCCCGGTGGCAGGAAGTCACGGGCCACGAACGCCGGCTCCAGCCGCAGTACGCCGCCGCCGTCCCCGAGCAGGTCCTCGACCCGGTCGCGCACCTCGTCGAGGTCCGGAGCGAGGCTCACTTGATGCCCGTCAGCGCGATGCCCTGGATGAACTTGCGCTGGAAGATGATGAAGATCAGCACCATGGGCAGCGTCGAGAGCACCGAGCCGGCGAACAGCAGGTTCCACGAGGTCTCGTTCTTCACCACGAACAGCGCCAGACCGAGGGGAGCGGTGTACCTGTCGGGGTTGGAGATGATGATCAGCGGCCAGAGGAAGTCCTCCCAGGCACCCTGGAAGGTGAAGATGGCGGTGGCGGCCAACGCCGGCATGCACAGCGGCAGCACGATGCGCGCGAAGATCCGGAACTCGTTGGCCCCGTCCACCCGGGCCGCGTCCAGCAGCTCGTCGGGGATGCTCTGCATGTACTGCCGCAGCAGGAAGATCCCGAAGGCACTGACCGTGCCGGGCATGATCAGGCCCCAGTAGGAGTCCAGCCAGCCGTGGCCGCCGAGGCCGAGGATGTCGTTGCCGCCGAACAGGGGGATGTGCTTGGTGATGATGTAGTTCGGGATCAGCGTGACCTGTCCGGGCACCATCATGGTGGCCAGGAACAGCATGAAGATCGCGTTGCGGCCCGGGAACTGGCGCTTGGCGAAGACGTAGGCGCACATCGCGTTGAAGAAGGTCTGCAGGAAGGTCACCGAGAAGGCGACGAACGCGCTGTTGGCGAACCACCTCCAGTCGCCGGTGCCCTGGCCGCGCTGGGCGTTCGTCAGGTGGCCGAGGTTGAGGAACTGTCGGTACCCGGCCGTGGTCGGGTGCTGGGGGATCCACTTCGGTGGCTGGGAGAAGATCTCCCCGAGCCCCTGGAAGGACGCGCTGATCAGCCAGACGAACGGGGCGATGAACACGATCGCGCCGGCGACGAGCACGATGTAGGTCACCCACCGTCCCGGGCCCCACTCGGCCTTGACCGCGCCCGGGTGGCGCCGACGGCCCCGCCTCTGCGGCTTGGGAACGGTGGGGAGCGGCATCTGCGTCTCGTCGATGGTGGCCATCACTCACCCTTCCGGTAGAGGCGCAGCTGCAGGAGCGTCACCACGAACAGCAACGCGAACAACCCGAAGGCGAGGGTGCTGGCGTAGCCCATGTCGTAGAACTTGAAGGCCGCCTGGTAGATGAAGAACACCATCGTCGTGGTCCGCTCGGCCGGCCCGCCGTTGGTCATGATGTAGATCTGGGTGAAGATCTGGAACGACCCGATGATGCCGACGACGAGCAGGAACAGCGTGGTCGGGCGGAGCATCGGGATGGTGACGTAGCGCAGACGGGCGAAAGGGCCCGCGCCGTCGACCTTGGCGGCCTCGTAGAGCTCCTCGGGGATCGACTGGAGACCGGCGAGGTAGACCACCATGGAGAACCCGACGCCGCTCCAGACGCTCATCAGGATCACCGACGGCATGGCGAGGTTCTTGTCCGCCAGCCACAGCAGGGGCTGGTCGATGAGGTGGGCCTTGAGCAGGTAGTAGTCGAACAGCCCGTAGCTGGAGTTGTACAGCCACTTCCAGAGGATCGCCGCGACCACGAACGGGGTGACCACCGGCAGGTAGTACATCGTCCGGAACAGGCCACGGAGCCTGATCGGCTGGTTGAGCAGCAGGGCGACGACCAGGCCGAAGAGCATCGTCAGTGGGACAGAGCCCCCGGTGTAGTAGAACGTGTTGATGATCGAGCGCCGGTAGTGCTCGTCGTGGATCATGTCCTTGTAGTTCTGCAGCCCGATGAAGGGCTTCTGCGGCTGCAGGATGTTCCACTCGTGGAACGTCAGGTAGAACGCGAAGATCAGCGCGAACACCGTGAAGACGCTGAAGACGATGACGCCCGGCGCGAGGAAGACGTAGGCCGACCACTCCCGGCGCATCCGCCACAGGGTCTTGCGCACGTCGAACCGCTTGTGCGGTCGGCCGTGTCGGCGGCTCGCCGGTGCGGTCGCGGTTGCCACGGGTACTCATCTCCTCGCAGGAACGGGGAGACGGCTCGGGCGCGGGGCCCGAGCCGTCTCGGCAGGTGATGCCTTGTTGCGGACGCGGCCTCGTCAGTGCGCCAGGATCTGCTCCGCCTTGTCCTGGGCGTTCTGCAGGGCCTGGCTGGAGGTCTGGTCGCCGTAGAACGCCTTGCCGAGCTCGTCGTTGAGCGCGGTCTCGATCTGCGGGAACTTCGGGTTGGCGACCGTGCTCGCCACCCCGCACTTCATCAGCTCGGCGAAGCCCTTCAGCACCGGCTTGGTCTTCACCAGGTCCGGCGAGTCGAGCAGCGAGGACAGCGGCGGCAGCTCCGTGCCGTTGGGCGACTTGTACGTCCACGTGGCCACGTTCTCCGGCTTGGAGAGGTACTCCATCCACAGCCACGCGGCATCCGCGTTCTTGGTCGCGGAGAACATCACCAGCGAGTCACCCGCGATCGTGGTCTTGCAGCCCGCCGGCCCGTTCGGCAGCGGAGCGGTGCCCCACTTGTCCTTGATCTTCGGGAACTCCGAGTCCATCGTGCCGGCGAACCACGAGCCCGCCATGTACATCGCGGTCTGCCCCTGCGCGAAGGCCACCCGCCCGTCGTACGAGTTGGAGTTGAGGTAGTCCGGCGGGGAGTACTTGGCGAGGCCGACGTAGAACTTCGCGGACTTCTCGGCCGCGGGGCTGGTGAAGAGCACCTTCTTGCCGTCCGCGCTCAGGAGGTCGCCACCGGCCTGGTAGAGCCACGGGTACCAGTAGTAGGCCGCCTCGGGCGCGAACACCTCGTAGCCGTACTGCTTCTTCGACGGGTCGGTCAGCTTCTTGGCGTCGGCCTCGAACTCCGCCCAGGTCGTGGGCGGGTGCGTGATGCCGGCGGCGGCGAACTTGTCCTTCCGGTAGAACAAGCCGGTCGACTCGCCGTCGATCGGCAGGCCCCACATGCTGTTCTTGTAGGTGACGAAGTCGCGGAACGCGGGGACGTAGTCGTCCGGCTTCACGATCTTGCTGCGCGAGATGTAGTCGTCGAGGTTCACCAGCGCGTCGCGGGAGGCGAAGTCGGACGTGGCGCTGGCGTCCACGAAGGCCACGTCGGGCGGGTTGCCGCCGGCGACCTGCGTGGTGAGCTTCTGCGACGCGTTGTCCGCGCTCACGTTCTGGAACTTGATGGTGATGTTGGGGTGGAGCTTGTGGAAGTCGGTGGCGAACTTCTTCATGGTGGGGTCGCTGCCGACCCACGACTCGAAGCTCACCGTCACCGGCTTGGTCGGGTCCTTGACCGCGCCCGTACCCTTGCCCTTGTCCGTGGTGCTGCTGCTCGACCCGCCGCTCCCGCATGCGGTGAGCGTGACCCCGAGGACACTCACCACCGCGACGGCCACGGCGGTTCGAGGCGATCTGAAGAATTTGTAAGTGCCCACCAAAGGTCCCCTCGCTCGATCCTGATCGGCCTGCCGGAGCCGCACGCAAATCGTTTGGCTTCCTTGCGCGGAAGCATCGTCCCGGGGTCGGGCATTGTCAAGGGACCGCGGGGAGACGTTGCCGGACCGACACCTTGCCGAGCCCGTCATGGGCGTCGTCGCACGGACGGCGCGACGCCGTACCGGGAGCGGTAGGCGCGGCCGAAGTACGACGGGTCGTTGAAGCCCGCGGCATGGCACACGTCGGTGACGGAGAGCTCCGTGGCGTCGAGCAGCGCGCGTGCGAACTGCAGGCGCCGGTTCTTCAGGTAGGCCTGGAAGGGGCTGCCGGTCGCGACGCGGAACTGCTCGCTGAACCAGTGCGGCGACAGATGGGCGACCTGCGCCACCTGGGCCAGCGTCAGCGGCTCCCGGAAGTGCCGCTCGACGTACCGGACGGCCTGGCGCAGGTTCGGCGGCGCCTCGCGCAGGGCGGGCGCCTCCGCCGCCCGGGCTGCCGGAGCGCACTGCCGCGCCATCTCGACCAGCACGGTGCGCAGGCCGGCCTCCGCCACCACCCGCCACCCGGGACGGCGTGCCGTCGTCTCGTCGCAGACGCGCCGGACGTCGTCGGCCACGGAGGTCAGGTCGGGGAACGCCCACGGCAGCCGCTCGTCACCGGCGGCGACCACCGACTCCAGCGCGCTCTCGACCAGGGTGGGTGCCAGCACGACGTTCACGCAGCGCAGGGAGGCGCGCGCGGGCACCTCGATCTCGTGGAAGTCGACAGGCGAGAGCAGGAAGGCGCTGCCGGGGCGCAGCGTCCCCGGCGCGCCGTTGACCACGTGCCTGGCCTCGCCGCGCAGCACGTACCCGAGCTCGTAGTAGTCGTGCCAGTGCGCGTCGACGGAGGCCAGCTCCGGCACCTGCACGAGGAAGTCCGGCGGGGGACGAACCCCGCCGCCAGTGGGCTGGTCCCCGATGAGGGACTCGATGGCGAAGCGCTCCATGTCGGCCCGCACGCGCCACCACCAGCCGCAGTCAAATCGATTTGTGCTCGGATCTTCGCTACCATACGAACGCTCCGCAGGGGGCGTCAACGCGCGCCGACGTCCCCGCCTCGGGCAGCGGGACGCCGGGCGCGGCGCCGGTGGGACGGAGAGGACGGGGCATGACCGACACCCAGAGGAAGCGCTCACAAAGACGCGGCTCGGACGGCCGGGTCACCATCACGCAGGTGGCGGCCCTGGCGGGGGTCAGCCCGACGACCGTGTCCCACGTGCTGTCCGGCAAGCGGATCGTGGCCGCCGAGACCCGAGGGACCGTGCACGAGGCCATCCGCGCCCTGGGCTACCGGCCCAACACCATCGCCCGGTCGCTGCGCACCCGTCGCTCCCAGATGGTCGCCGTCGTGGTCCCCGACATCACCAACACCTTCTACAGCGTGCTCACGCGCGGTCTGGCGGACACGGTCGACGGCGCCGGCTACGGCACCTACGTCTGCAACACCGACGGCAAGATCGACCGGGAGACCAAGTTCCTCCAGGACATCCTCGACCGGGGGGCGGACGGCATCGTCATGGCGTCCGTCGACACGGCGTCGGTGGGTGCCCTGGTCCCCGCGGACATGGGCGTTCCGGTGGTGTGCATCGGCGGCGCGATCGACCACCCGCGGGTGGACCTCGTCACCTCCGACGACGAGGTGGGCTCCTACGAGGTGACCCGGCACCTCATCGCTCGCGGCGTCCGACGCGTGGCCATGATCGAGGGTCCGCCCGACAGCGGTCCGGCCCGGATCGCGGGCTTCCGGCGTGCCATGAGGGAGAGCCGGCTGCGGGTCACCCCGGGCCTCATGGTGAGCGGCGACTGGACGCGCCTCGGTGGCCGCGAGGCCATGCGCGCCCTGCTGAGCCGGCCCCCGCAGCGACGACCCGATGCGGTCTTCTGCGCCAACGACCTGATGGCCATCGGCGCGGTGGACGCCGTGCACGAGGAGGGCCTCTCGGTGCCCGACGACGTCGCGGTCGGCGGCTTCGACGACGTCGACGCCGCCACCATCGTCAACCCCGCGCTCACGACCGCCCAGAACCCCGCCTACGACATCGGCGTGAACGCCGGCCGGCTGCTGATGAGCCGCCTCGAGGGCGAGTACGACGGGGAGGGCCGCACCGTCTCGCTGCCCTGCCACCTCGTCGTCCGCGACTCCGCCTAGCCGCGTGCGCCGGTCGAGATGCCCGAGCCCCGACCCCGCTGGTCGAGGTGCCCGATCCCCGACCCCGCTGGTCGAGGTGCCCGATCCCCAACGCTGGTTGAGGTGCCCGATCCCCCACGCTGGTTGAGGTGCCCGAGCCCCCAGGGCGAGGGCCTCGAAACCTGGTCACCCGCGCGCCGACTCCACCGCCCCCGCCCGCACCCGAGCCGACCCTCCTCCACAGATCCGGAAGGAGGCATTGCGGGACCGGTCCCCCCGCTGGAGGCTCACCGGCATGCCGTTCGTGTACATCCTCGAGTGCCGTGACAGGTCCTTCTACGTCGGCAGCACGTGGGACCTCGAGCGCCGGTTGTCCCAGCACGCTCTCGGACTCGGCGCCGCGTACACGCGGCACCGACGTCCGGTCCGGCTGGTGTGGCATGCGTACTACGACAGCATCGCGCAGGCCTACGCATTCGAGAAGCGCGTCCAGGGGTGGAGCAGGGCGAAGCGGCTCGCGCTCATCGAAGGGCGGTGGAACGACCTGCCGGAGCTCTCGCGAAGGCCGGGCGCCCGAGAGCAACCGCCTCCGGGCGGGTGAACCAGCGCAAGCGCGTTGGTTGAGGTGCCGAGGCGCTAGCCGAGGCCTCGAGACCATGGTCACGTTCGCGCGTGGGTGCGGGTGGTTTCGAGGCCCTCGCCCCTGGGGGCTCGGGCACCTCAACCAGCGTTGGGGCTCGGGCACCTCAACCAGCGTGGGGGCTCGGGCACCTCAGGCGGGGTGGGGGCGCGCGACGACCACCGTCGCCTTCACGAAGCCCTCGGGCTTGGCGACGGCGGTCTCGAAGGCCTCGGCGATGTCCGCGAGCTCGAAGCGGTGCGTGACGTGCGGTGCGAGGTCGACGGCTCCGGCGCTGAGCAGGCGCATGCCGGTGCGCATGCCGGCGAGGATCGTCGAGACGTCGCGGAAGTGCGCGTTGCGGAGGTCGTAGGCCATCCAGTTCCAGTAGCCCAGGGGCACCGGCCGTGGCTCGCCCTGGTGGAAGCCGACGAGCACCAGCTTCCCGCTCATCCGGGTGACCTCCCCGAGCGCCTGCAGCGCCGCGGCCGTCCCCGTGCACTCGAACGTGACGTCGGCCATCCGGCCGTCGGTCAGCTCGGCGACCACGTCGGCGAGGCTCTCGCTCCGCACGTCGACCGTGCGGGTGGCCCCGAGGGCCTGGGCGCGGTCCAGGGCGTCCGGTCGGGTGTCCGCGACGATCACCTGGCGTGGTCCGCGCAGCACGGTGAGCTGCTGGGCCAGGTGGCCCATGAAGCCGGCGCCGATGAGGACCACGTCGTCGCCCAGGCGCACGTCGGCGAGGTCGACGGCGTTGACCGCGCAGGCGAGCGGTTCGGCCAGCACGGTGTCCAGCCGGACGTCGCCCGCCGGGAAGGCGGCCGAGGCGGGCACCACGACCTGCTCGGAGAAGCCGCGCTCGGTGACCCACACGCCGACGGGGTCACCGACCGCGAAGCCGTGCACGCGCTCGCCGACCTCGGTGACCGTGCCGCTGACCTCGTGCCCCAGGCGCAGCGGGTAGTCCGGCGCCGAGCGCCCGGTCCAGGCCTCCAGCTCCGAGGCGCACACGCCGCACGCGGCGACGTCGACCAGCAGGTCGTCCGGACCCGGCTGCGGGGCGGGGACGTCCTCGATCTCGAAGCTGCCCGGACCCGTCAGCACGGCCAGCCTCATGCCGGGCCCTCGCTCACGCGCAGCTCCACGACCCCGTAGACGCCGGTGCGAGGCAGCCTCACGGTGTAGACGTCGCCCTTGGCCGTCACCTCCAGCGGCTCCTCGCCGGACCCGGGCAGGTGGTACGCCGCCGAGCCGACGGCGAACGGCAGCCGCACCGCGAGTGACACCTCCTGGTGCCCGCGTACGACGTCCCGCTCGGCGTCGTACTCGTAGCCGACGAGGTGCACCGCCGCGCCGCCGCTGGCCAGCCGGGCGACGTTGACGCCGAGGTCCGCGGACAGCTCTACCTGAGGGCCGTGCGGGACGAGCGCGCTCACGTCGTCGTCGGCCGCGTGCCGGATCCCCGGGTGCGCGAGCAGCGCGGCGCGCCGGTCGGGAGGCAGCGTCTCGCCGAAGCGGTCGGTGACCACCACGAGGGTGCCCGAGTCCAGCGCCACCCGCAGCGCGTCCGCCTGTCGCTCCGTCAGCGCGAAGCAGTCCGGCAGCACCACGGCGCGGTAGCGCGCCAGCGCCCCGCCGCTGACGCGGTCCGGTGCCGTCTCGCCGTCGGGGAACAGCACCACGTCGAACGGCACGGACGCGGCCGACAGCGCGCCGGTCACGCTCCGGTAGGGGACCCGCACGGACTCGTCGCGGGCGTTGGTGAGGTTGTCGCTGGCGTCGGCCGTGCCGATGAGCTCCCGGGTGCTCTCGACGCTGAACGCGACGGCCACCTCGTGCCAGGTCTGCTTGCTGTACAAGGCATCGTGCTCGGCCAGGAACGTCTGGATCTCGACGGCGACGTCGTGCGGAGGGTGGAAGGAGTCCTGGATCGTCGCGCCCATCCACGCGCCGTACGGCACCGTCATGTTCGCCCCGAAGGCCGCGCCCTCGTAGAGCGAGAGCCGGAACAGGTCGCGCCCGCGACCCTCGGCGAGCAGCTCCACGAGCTCGGGGACCACGCCGCCGTACGGGTTCTCGACCACCACCACGTCCTTGTCACCGGCGAACGCTGCGACGTAGCGGTACCACTCCGGCTGCCGGTAGGTGGTGTTGCGCATCTCGGTGATCAGCATGTCCACGTCGTCGGCCAGCGCCAGGTAGGCGGGGTCGAGGTTGAAGAAGTTGCCCGAGACCAGCACGTCGCGCCCGACGCTGCGGCCGTACTCGCGGGCGTAGTCGGCCAGCTCGGCGAAGTGCCTCTTGATGGCCCGGCACTGGAACCGGTAGTACTCGCCGAACAGTGGCGTCGACTCGCGCCCGTCCTTGAAGTCGTAGCCGCGCTCGAGGAGCCACTCGCCGTAGTGGAAGGTGTCGAGGTCCGCTCCCTCGAGCAGCGGGTCGACGCTGTCCAGACCCTGCAGGTGCTCGCGGAACTGGCTCATGCAGTCCTTGCAGAAGCACGCGCCGTACTGGAAGGCGCCCATCGGCAGCTCGGCCTCGTCGAGCTGGACGCCGTCGACGCCGGCGTCGACCTGGATGCGGATGACGGCCTTGAGGTACTCCCGCCACACCGGGTTGTTGCGGTCCATGTAGAAGCACTGGTGCTCGCGGTCCGGGCACTCCACCCACCGGGCGTGGCAGGGCTCCTGGTGGATGTCGCGGGCCACGCACTCCGCGATCAGGTCGGTGACCGGATCGCCGAGGCTGTTGACCAGGCCGTCGGGGAAGTAGTGCTCGAGCGGCTTCCACAGCTTCGGGTAGCGGTTGGACGACAGCTCGCGCAGCCCCAGCCAGTCGCGCTTCCCCACGCCGCGCAGCTCGTTGAGGGCCAGGATCGTGGACTCGTCGTCGTCGAGCTCCACCGGGAACTCCCAGCCCTGCGCCTCGAAGACGATGCCGAACACGGAGATGCCGTGCCTGTGGCACTCCGCGACGAACTCGCTGTCGTTGACGAACCCGTAGAACCGGTCGCGGGGCGGCACCTCGCCGAAGGCCTCCTGCTCCAGGTAGGGCAGCCCGAGCGACCCTCCGCCCATCGCCGACCAGACCAGGACGGTCGCCCTCAGGTCGACCAGGTCCTCGACCATCCGCAGCCGCCGCGGGGGCAGGCTCGGGTGGTAGCAGTGCTGGCGGGGGAACCAGCCGTCGAAGTAGACACCTCGTTGCACGGGGCGCTCAGCCTTCCTCTCGTGTTCCGGCGGGACCGGCGACCAGCCCGGCCAGGTGGTCGCGGGCGATGACCAGGCCCTGCTCGACGCGGTCGACGGTGCCGCTCCACACCGGGTCCTCGTGCTCGACCGACACGACGCCGTCGAACCCGAGCCGGCGCAGCTCGCCGACGAACGCGGCCCAGTCGACCTGCCCGAGGCCGGGGACCCGGTAGCGCCACCAGCCGCTCTCCCAGGGTGAGGCCGCGCGGTCGACGGCGTTGCCGAAGACGCCGACCCGGTTGCGGCCGGCGGCGTCCACCTCCACGTCCTTGGCCTGCACGTGCAGCACCCGCTCGACGTACGGCTCGACGACGGCGACGGGGTCGATGCCGAGCCATGCCAGGTGGGAGGGGTCGAGGTTCAGCCAGAGGCCGAGGCCGGCCATCCAGTCCCACAGCTGCGGGGAGTACGCCAGGTTCGCCGGGTAGCCGTCGGGGTGCCAGCCCTCCATCGGGCAGTTCTCCACCACCAGCCGCACGCCGTGGTCGGCGGCGTAG
>JAICKK010000231.1 GCA_025927955.1 Nocardioidaceae bacterium | reverse complement strand
GGTGGGCCTGATGTGCATGGCGTTCCTGGGTCTGGGTGCCCTTCAGTGGCACGCGTTCGGCCGGTTCGGACGCTCGGCCTCGGCCCTGGCTGTCGTGGGTTCGGGCTCGTTGTTCGTGCTGGCACTGAAGGAGACCTGGGGCTTCCACCGCTCGGCTGGGGCAGCCAGCGGCGACCCGTCCCTGCCCGTGTTGGCGCTCATCTTCGCCGTGTTCGGGTGCTACGTCGCGGGCCTGTTGCTCTTCTCCGTGGCGACCATCTGGGCCGGGGTGTTGCCGCGGGCGGCAGGGCTCTTCCTGCTGATGAGCGTGCTGCTGAAGATGTTCGCCTCCGCGGTGCTGCCGGGGACGCTTGCGCTGATGGGCGCGGCGTTCGCGACCTTGGGCCTGAGCGCGCTGCGGGCGGCTCGCCCGCCCGGCACCGTCGAGGCTGAGCCCTCCGGGTCGTCCTGATCGCGTCCGACGGCGTAGGCGAAAGGGCAGGGAGGGGCGGAGACTGTCATCGTGCTCGCCCTGCGTCGTGCCCGCGCGATACTTCGACCCGGCGTCTCGATGTGACCACCTCGCGGCACCGGGGCTCGGCGACGGCACTGACCGCGGCCCTACTGGTTGCGTGGGGCGTTCTGGTAGTGGCGGCCACTGAGGTGAGTGTCCGCGCCGGAATCCTCAGCTCGTCGTGGACGCTGCTCACCTCGACATCGGTCATCGCGCTGACGGGGGCCTTGCTGGCCGCTCGCCGACCGCATCATCCCGTTGGCTGGCTACTGATCGCGACAGGGCTGCCGTTCCTGGTGGGTCAGGGCGCGGAGGGCCTGGCCCGCATGGGCCTGAGTCACCAACCGCTAGGACCGGTGGCGGAGACCGCCTTGTGGGTGGCGAACTGGGTCTATCCCCCGGCCTTGGTGCCGCTGTTCGTGCTGGTGCCGCTGACCTTTCCTGACGGCCGTCTGCCCTCTCCTCGCTGGCGGGGCTTGCCTGTACTGGCGGTCGCTCTCGCAGTGGTTCTGGCCGTGTTCGGCGCCTTCGGCCAGGACACTCTGGTGCTGGGCGAGGCGAGGACGCCCAACCCTCATGCGGTGGCTCGGCTGACGGTGGTCGCTCCCGTCGTGATGACTGCCGCGGGACTGGTTCTGCTCGCATGTTCGCTGACCGCCACGGTCGGGCTGGTCACTCGACGGCGGTGCGCGAGCCGGCAGGAGCAGCAGCAGATCATGTGGGTGGTCCTCGCGCTGGTCGTGCTCGCGTCCGCCTGGGGCGTGGACGCTTCGGTGGCGCTCCTGGCGCCGTCGTTGTACCCAGCGGTCTTCCCCCTCGTCCAGCTGGCACCCGTCGTTGTGCCGCTGGCCATCACGGTGGCGGTCCTGAGACACCAGCTGTTCGACATCGAGGCGCTGGTCAGCCGCGCCCTCGTGTACGCCACCTTGACGTTCCTCCTCGTAGCGGGGTACGCGCTGGCGGCAACTTGGGCGGGCGCAGTTCTCCCCGGGGCGGCCGGTGCACTGGCCCGCTTGTTGGCCACCGCCGCCGTGGCGGTCGCGTTCGCCCCGCTGCGGGACGTGCTACAGCGGTTCATCGGGCGCCGGCTCTATGGGGACCGGGCGAGGCCGTATGCCGCTATGACCCGGCTCGCCCGCCAGCTGCAAGGACCGTCCGCGCCCGAGCAGGTCCTGGACACGCTGGTGAGCTCGGCCGCCCAGGCCCTTCGGTCCCCGTACGCCGCCATCACCCTGCACAACCAGTCCGACCCGGCGGCCGAGCACGGCACGCGTCCCATGGACGGCAGCCGCTTCGCCTCGGTCGAGCTGACCCACGCGGGCGAGTCCTTGGGCCGCCTGGTAGTTGCCGGACGAGGAGATGAGGCGCTGACCCCGGCTGATCTTCGGCTCCTCGCGGACCTGGCCCTGCCGATCGGCGCCGCCGTCCACGCCGTCGGTCTCTCCGTCGATCTGCACCGTTCCCGTGAGCGGATGGTCCTGTCGATCGAGGAGGAACGCCGGCGAGTGGGCCGGGACCTGCACGACGACCTGGGGCCGCGGCTGGCAGCCATCAGCATGCAGGTCGAGCTGGCGCGAGACCTCATCCTTGCCGATCCGGTCCGGGCCCGCACGTTGCTCGGTGACCTGCTGGACCAGACCGAGGTCGCGGTGCAGGAGACCCGGCGCGTCGCACATGCACACCGGCCACCGGCCCTGGACACCCTGGGTCTACTGCCGGCCCTGGAGTCACATGTCGCACATGTGGCCGCCGTTCCCGTGCGCTTCGAGGTCCCCGACGCCCTTCCTCCGCTGCCGGCCGCCGTTGAGGTGGCGGCCTTCCGCATCGCGCTGGAAGCCATCCAGAACGTCGCGGCGCATGCACGGGCCGGGACCTGCGTACTACGCCTGTCTCACGACGCCGAAGCACTCAGCCTGGAGGTGGCTGATGACGGGGTGGGCATCCCGTCCACGCATCCCGACGGCCTCGGGCTGCAGTCCATGACCGAGCGGGCGGCCGAGCTGGGCGGCACACTCACCCTGCTGCCCGGCCTGCGCGGCCGAGGAACACTGGTCCGAGCCGTGCTGCCCTGCCGGGGCCTGCAGACGACAGACTCTGCCCGTGCGCCCACGGACCCCCGAGTGGTACACCCCGGGAGAAAGTCGCCGTGAACGCTCTGAACGTGCTCATCTGCGACGACCACGAAGGCTTCCGAGCCAGCCTGTCGGCGCTCCTGAGCGGCAGCGACGACATCATCGTCGTCGGCGAGGTCGCCGACGGAGCACACGCCGTCCGGGCAGCCCTGTCCCTGCAACCGGATGTCGTACTCATGGACCTCGCCATGCCCGGCATGGGCGGTGTGGAGGCCACCAGGTCCATCATCAACAGCGCACCGCACATCGGGGTCATCGTTCTCACCATGCTGGAGGACGACGACGCCGTGTTCGCCGCGATCCGGGCCGGCGCGCGTGGATACCTGCTCAAAGGCGCCCGCCGGGCCGAGATCATCCGCACCCTGCGCGCCGTCGCCGCCGGCGATGCCGTGTTCGGTGGCGCTATCGCCGGCCGCCTGATCCGGTACTTCGACCCCCCGGCCGCACCATCACCACCGCCCGGCTTCCCCGGCCTGACCCCCCGAGAGGCGCAGGTCCTCACCCTGATGGCCCACCACCTGGCCAACCCGTCGATAGCCCGCCAGCTCGGGATCAGCGAGAAGACCGTGCGGAACAACGTCTCCGCCATCTTGGTCAAGCTACGGGTGGCCGACCGCGCCCAAGCCATCCAGGCCGCCCGGGATGCCGGCATGGGACAAGAGACACTCCGGCGCGAGTAGGAGCGGAGCGAGCACCATCCGGCTCCCGCGAAGCATCCGCACAAGGTAGAGCGTCGTTCAGCCGGCTCTAGCTGGCTATGTACTCGGGGTCGATCCGTCGCTAGCCTCGGGCCACCAGCGACGGTGCTGGCTCTGACCGGCACCGCTCCGACGCTTGGAGGTCTCGATGCGCTTCCACCGACGTTTCGCTTCGCGCGCCGGCGCGGCTGTCGCGGCGAGCGCCGTACTCGCGTCCGGCATCGCCTTGACCGCGCCAGCCCTTGCCGTGATCGCTGGCACTGTCCCGCATGTCCAGCGAGTGGCCGACGTCGCGGGCCACAGTCCGTTCGCGGGGCGCCACTGCAACATCGCCACGCCCTACTACACCAGCGGGGGCGGCAAGGAGGGGGAGCCGTACGTCGCCGTCAACCCCAAGCATCCGCAGAACCGGATCGTCGCCTACATGGACGCCGCCCGCGCGACAGTCGACGTCGCCTTCACCAGGAACAGCGGCCGCAGCTGGCAGCGCAGCATCCCGCGCGGTGTGGACGGCTGCACCGGCAACCACCGCAACAGGTGGGAAGCCAGCGGCGATCCCTGGGTGTCGATCGGCCCTGACGGAACGGCGTACCTCTCGGCGCTCACCTGGGCGCACTTCGTGACCCCGCCTACCGACAGATACGTCAGCCTGGTCCACGTTCAGACCTCGACCGATCAGGGGCAGACCTGGTCGAAGCCCGTCGACCTCGACGGCCAGAACGCCGTCTCCGACAAGCCGATGGTGCTGGCCAACCCGTACCGCGCCGGTGTTGCCTATGTCATCTGGCGAAACCAGAGCTTCGGGCTCGCCACCGGACAGAGGGCCAGGACAGAGCTCTTGTTCGCCTCCACACACAACGCGGGTCGGAGCTGGAGCACTCCCGTCGTCATCGAGCGCGGATCCGAGTCGGACTTCTTCGGCAGCCCCCAGCTGTCGGTTCTACGGAGCGGAACGCTCGTCGCGACCTCGAGCCTGCCAGACACCGAGGGCAACGACCTCCTCAGCTGGCGATCGACCGACGGCGGCCGGCGCTGGAGTCGGTCCACCTTGATCGACAACATTCCCGATGGCGGGAATCCTGCCTTTTGCGGTCAGTCGGCGGCCGGCGCAGACACCGGAAGCAGCGCCGGGCAGCAGACTGTCATGCACGGCAAGTCGATCGTCTTCGTGTACCTGGACGGCACCGCCGCGTCCTCGGGTCACGGGCGCTTGATGTTGGCCAGGTCGAGCGACGGCGGTCGCACCTGGTCCACTCGCACCGTCCTACGGTCCCAAGACCCCATCATGCTGGCCAGCGTGACCGCGAACCGGCACGGCGAACTGGCGCTGTTGTGGGACCGGGTCGACAGCGCGCTCATCGACTGCGAGGCGAACACGATCCCGACACAGTCGCTGTTCGCGACCTCCCGGACCGGGGGATCGCGATGGTCGCGGTCGATCGCCATCGGCCCGCGGTGGTGGAATCTGGCGACCTCCGCGCGGGGGGCCGGAGGCTTCAGCGGCTACTTCATCGGCGATTACCAGGCACTCGCCGGCACCCCGCGGGGGTTCACAACGGTGACCGTCCAAGGTCCCTCCTTGACGCACCGACACCGGCCACCCATCACCGGCGCGACGGGCGTGATCGTCGCAGACCTCGACGTCCCGAACCCGGACCGCTGACGGACGGCCCCGGGAGCACCAGGAGCTCTCCGCCGTCCTTCGGTGCCAACGATGCACGCGCTTCCGGTGGTCGCGGAGGGGATCGAGGGGCTCGACCTGGTGCTTTAGCCGGGCCGGGCTCGAAGGTATGTCGGCGCGCACCTGTCGACCTACGACGAGAGGCACCACCACTCGCCCGACGCCATGTCCGGAGAAGTTGACGGCAATAGGAAGTCGCGAGCGGAGTCGGTCAGCGCCTCGCGGGTCACGCTCGTCATGCCGCCTCGTCAAGAACGCTGGCATACCGGGCGAGGTAGAGCGGCCAGCCCTGCTCGTCGTCGACCGCGGCGCGCAGCTGCGGCCAACCGGGGC
>JAICKK010000139.1 GCA_025927955.1 Nocardioidaceae bacterium | reverse complement strand
GATGACCCGGCTGCGCCAGCCGCAGCGGCAGGTCCTCGACACCCTCGTGGACGCCGGGGTGGCGCGCTCGAGGTCGGAGGCGCTCGCCTGGTGCGTGCGGCTGGTCGGCCGGCACGAGGACGACTGGCTCGCCGAGCTGCGCGAGGCGATGGCCGGGGTCGCCGACGTGCGGGCGAAGGGTCCGGCCGCCTAGCACCTAGCACCGGGCACCGGGCACCGGGCACCGGGGCACCGGTAGCCTGCGCCTTGTGACGCCGCCCGCGGACCCGCTCTCGCGGCTCGCGACCCTCGAGGGGGTCGGGTCGGCGATGGCGGCGGCCCGCGACGGCATCGACGCGCTGCTGCGCGACCGGGGGCTGCGGCGCACCACGCCGGAGCTCACCGCCGAGTCCCTGCTGCGCGGCGCCCACGCCAGTGCCGCCCTCGAGGGCTCCGCCGGCACGCTCGAGGAGCTGCGCGCGGGCGGCGGCGACGAGACCGCGCGGTCGGCGGTGCGCGTGAGCACCGAGCTGCTCGCCCTGGTCCCCACGCTGTCGGCCGCGCCCCTGCAGGCGCTGGCGCGCCTGCACACGGTCGCGGCGAAGGGCTCGGTGCCCGACGACGAGCTGGGCCGGCCCGTCGACGCCACCGCCGCGGCCCGGCTGCGGGACCTCGGCCGGCTGCTCACCGGCCGGACGCGGGCGCCGGCGCTGGTCGTGGCGGCCGTCGCGCACGCCGAGCTGGTGGTGACGGCCCCGTTCGCCTCGCACGCCGCGATCCTCGCGCGAGCGGTCGAGCGCATGCTGCTTGTCGCTCGCGGCGTCGACCCGGCCTCCCTCGTCGTACCGGAGGCGGGGCATCTGCGGCTGCGACGGGAGTACGCGTCGAACCTGTGTGGCTATGCCGAGGGGAGCCCGGCGGGCGTCTCGGCGTGGCTGCTCTACGCCGCGCAGGCGTACGCAGCGGCGGCGGAGGCCAGCCCGCTGGCGCCCGGACGTGCAGGCGGCGCCCCGGGCCGAGCCCGAAGCGCCGCCGCTGACACGTGAGTCCGAAGCTACCAGGCGTGCATCACATTAATGTTGCTCCGAGTGAACCCGAAGACAACGCCCAATTCGGAAGGGTGTATCGCCGCGTGGGTACCCGGCTCACGTGCGGCTCTTGAGTTGTTGGTTCCTTTTGTACGCCGCCCGGGTGCCGGCAGGCAAGAGGTCGCGGGCGCTGTCTACCCGCGCGCCGCGGGCGCTGATGGTGGCCCGGTCCACCCCGCGGCCGTCGAGGGCAGCCCCGCCGGTCGCCCCCGCGAGCGGCGCGCGGCGGCGAGGTAGACCGTCGCGGCCACGACCGCGCCGACCGCTGCGGCGAGCGCCGCAGCGGTCCCGGGACGGGGCAGCAGCAGCCGTCGGCGCAGCGCCACGGGCCGGGTGAAGACGAGCACCGGCCAACCCCGCGCCACCGCCTCACGGCGCAGGTCCCGGTCGGGGTTGACCGCGTACGGATGTCCCACCGCCGCCAGCATCTGCAGGTCGGTGACGGAGTCGCTGTAGGCGTAGCTGCGGGCCAGGTCGTAGCCGTTGGTCTCGGCCAGCGCCCGCATCGCGGCCGCCTTGTTCTCGCCGTACGCGTAGTAGTCGATCTCGCCGGTGTAGCGGCCGGCCGAGATCCGCATGCGGGTCGCCACCACCACGTCGGCGCCCAGCATCTCGCCGATCGGCTCGACGACCTCGGCCCCGGAGGCGGACACGATCACCACGTCGTGGCCGGCGAGGTGGTGCTCCTCGATGAGGGACACCGCCTCGCGGTACACCAGCGGGTCGACCACGTGGTGCAGGGTCTCGGCGACGATGCCGCGGACGGTCTGCACGTCCCACCCGGTGGACAGCGCCGAGAGGAACTGGCGCATCTTCTCCATCTGGTCGTGGTCGGCGCCGCCCACGTAGTACACGAACCGGGCGTAGGCGCTGCGCAGGACCGCCCGCCGCGAGATCAGCCCGCCGGCCCGGAAAGGACGGCTGAACGCCAGCGTGCTCGACGTGGCGATGATGGTCTTGTCGAGGTCGAAGAAGGCCGCGGGACGGCCGCTGGCTGGTGCGGCGCCGTTCATCGCGGGTCCTCTCCGGCGGGTGCGTGGGTCCTGCACGGCTGCCGCCTGCCGGCGGGATGCGGGCGGGATGCGGGCCGGACAGGGGCCCGGTGAGGTGGTCTGGTCGGGTCCTTGCACCGCCACCGTGTTTGTTGGGGTGTCGTGTAAAGGGCGCGCTACGCTAGCAGAGTGCGGGGGATCGCGCCCGCCTCGCATACCGGCAGGCTTCCTGGTAACACTGTCTCCAGCGGCATCCCCCAGCCGCTGGCAATGGTCCGACTCAAGCCCCCGAGGTCGGACCTCGCGGTCCCTGGTCATCCCCCCGACCAGGGACCGCCCCTATTCCCGGGCTTCTTCCCGCCCCTATTCCCGCTCCTTCCCGGCCTATTCCCGCGCCCTTCCCGCCCCGGTGGTGTCCTCCTCGCCCACCACCGGATGGTCCGTTCGCCGCCGCCACTGCTCAGGCCCGCTTCTGTGCACATGGAGGCCGTGGGCGGAGTGGTCCACAGCCTCCGGGCCACGCACGCGCTCGGGCGGGACGGAGCGCGACAGTTCCGGGCATGACCTCCACGACGGCGCTGCTCATCACCCGCGACGAGCTGCTCCTCGACGACCTGCTGCGCCTGGCCGCCGCCGCCGGCTGCACGCTCGAGGTCGCCCACGACGCGCCCGCGGGATTGCGCGCCTGGTCGTCGGCGACGGTCGTGCTGGTCGGCGTCGACCTGGCGTCGCGGGTCGCCGAGCAGCGGCCGCCACGGCGCGAGCAGGTGCACGTCGTCGGCCACGGCCCGGCACCCGACGACGCGTTCCGCCACGCCCTCGGCGCCGGTGCCGTCGACGTGGTCGAGCTGCCGGGGTCGGAGACCTGGCTGGTGGAGGTGCTCACCGATGCCGGTGACGCCGTGGCGGGACGGCGCGCCGGCCGGGCGCACACCGTCGGCGTCGTCGCCGGGTCCGGTGGTGCCGGCGCCACCACGTTCGCCTGCGCGCTGGCCCTGACCGCGGCAGCCACGCGCGCCGCGACCCTGGTCGACCTCGACCCGCTCGGGCCCGGTGCCGACCGCGTCGTGGGCCTGGACGGGGCCGACGGCGTCCGCTGGGACGGCCTGGTCACCTCGCGCGGCCGGCTCAGCTCGCACTCGCTGCGGACCGCGCTGCCCGCCAAGGACGGCCTGGCCGTGCTGACCTGGGAGATGGGAGCACCCACGGAGCTCGACGCCGCGTCCGTGCGCGAGGTGCTCTCCGCCACCCAGCGGGGCAACGACCTGGTGGTCGTCGACCTTCCCCGGGCCCTCGACGACGTCACCGCGGAGGTCGTCACCCGCTGCGACCGGGTGCTGCTCGTGACCGATCCCACGGTTCCCGGGGTCGCGTCCGCAGGCAAGGTCGCTGCCGTGCTGCGCTCGCTCAACCCCAGGGTCGAGGCCGTGGTGCGCGCCGGCCGGGGCACCCTGCCGGCCGCCCAGGTCGCCGAGGCGCTCGGGCTGCCGCTCGTCGCGGACGTGCCGCGCCACCGGCGGCTGGCCGAGCACGTCGACCTCGGGCTGGGGCCGGTGCACGGCCATCGCTCGGCGCTGGCCCGCGCGGCGCGCACGACGCTGGGCCTGCGCTCCCGGCAGGACCGCGTGGCATGAGGTCGCTGCGCAGTGCCGAGCCGCTGCCCGCCGACGTGGTGGACGAGGTTCGCGAGCGGCTGGCCCGCACCGGCGCCACGCTCACGCCGGAGGTGGTCGCGGCGGCGCTGCGCGAGCGCGGCCGGCCGGTCGGGGACACCACGGTCCTGGCCGTGCACGAGGCGCTGCGCCACGACGTGCTCGGCGCCGGACCGCTCGAGCCCCTCGTCCGGCTGCCCGGGGTGACCGACGTCCTGGTCAACGGCCCCGACGCCGTGTACCTGGACCGGGGCGCGGGGCTCGAGCTGACCGGCGTCCGCTTCCCCGACGACGCCGCGGTCCGCCGGCTGGCCCAGCGGCTCGCCGGCTCGGTGGGCCGTCGGCTCGACGACGCCACGCCGTACGTCGACCTCCGGCTGCCGGACGGCACCCGGTTCCACGCCGTGCTCGCCCCGCTGGCACGGCCGGGGACGGTGATCTCGCTACGGGTGCCGCGGGGCGCCGTCTTCACGCTCGCCGAGCTCGTGGAGCGCCGCACCCTGACCGAGGCGGGGGCGACGCTGCTGCGCCGTCTCGTGGAGGCGCGGGTGGCGTTCCTGGTCAGTGGTGGCACCGGGTCGGGGAAGACCACGCTGCTCTCGGCGCTGCTCTCGCTGGTCGACCCGCGGCACCGGATGGTGGTCGTGGAGGACGCCAGCGAGCTGCGGCCCGAGCACCCGCACGTGGTCGGCCTCGAGGCGCGGCCCGCGAACGTGGAGGGCGCGGGAGCGGTGCCGATGCGGGTGCTGGTGCGCCAGGCCCTGCGGATGCGACCCGACCGCCTGGTGGTCGGGGAGGTCCGCGGCGACGAGGTGACCGACCTGCTGCAGGCGATGAACACCGGGCACGAGGGCGGCTGCGGGACGCTGCACGCGAACTCCGCCGCGGACGTGCCGGCGCGCGTCGAGGCGCTGGCGATGGCGGCCGGGATGCCGCAGGCCGCCGTCCACAGCCAGCTCGCGTCCGCCGTCGACGCCGTCGTGCACCTCGGCCGCGGCCCGGACGGGCGGCGCCGGGTCACGGAGGTCGCGGTCCTCCGTCGCTCGCCCTCGGGGCAGGTGGAGGCGCAGCCGGCGGTCACCTTCGCGGCGGACGGCAGCAGTCATGAGCACCCGGCGGCCGCGGGCCTGGCGAGGCGACTGCGGTGAGCGGCGTGCTGGCCGTCGCCCTGGCGGCGCTCGCCGCCGCCCTCACGCCGGCCGGGCCGCCGCGCCGGAACCCGGCGGGGCGGGCGCGACCCCGGCGCCGGGTGCGCCCGGGTGCCGGGACGACCGCCTGCCTGGCGGTGGCCGCGGCCGCGTCGGCCGTCCTGGCCGACGGACTGCGCGTCGTGCTCGCGCTGGTCCTGGTGGCCTGCGCGGCGGGGGTGCTGCTGCTGGTACGTCGCGCCCGGCTGGCCCGGGAGGCCGAACGGCGGCGCGCCAAGGTGGTGGACGTCTGCGAGGCCCTGGCCGGTGAGCTGCGGGCGGGCCAGCCGGTGGTCGCCAGCGTCGAGCACGCGGTCACGGTGTGGGCCGAGCTCGACCCGGTGGCGGTCGCGGCCCGGCTGGACGCCGACGTCCCGGCCGCGATGCGGCGCCTGGCCACCCGGCCCGGGGCCGAGGGGCTGCGGGACATCGCCTCGGCGTGGCAGGTCTCCCGCAGCTCCGGTGCCGGGCTCGCGACGGCGCTCTCCCAGGTCGCCGACACCGCTCGCGAGCGCGCGGCGACCCGCCACCTGGTGCGCGGGGAGCTGGCATCCGCGCAGGCCACCGCCCGGCTCGTCGCGCTGCTGCCCCTGGTGTCGCTGGCGATGTCCGCCGGGATCGGCGGCGACCCGTGGCACTTCCTGCTCGCCACCCCGCTGGGGCTAGCCTGCCTGGGCGGTGGCGCGGCCTGCGCCTTCACCGGGCTGCTGTGGATCGACCGGATCGCGGCGGCGGTCCTTCGAGGATGAGCCGGTGACCGGCGCCGGCGCGACGGCGTCCTGCGCGGTGCTCGCCGTGGTCGCCGCCGCCGTGGCCGCCGCGCTGGCGGTGCCGCACCGAAGCCGGCGCGAGCTCGGCGGTCGCTGGTCCGCTGGGCCGGCCGGATCCGCGCAGCCGACGGGGTCGCGTCGCGACCCGCCGGTCCTGCGCGTGTCCGCGACCGTCGCGGTGGCGCTCGGTGCCGTGTTCCTCCTCGGGGGCGCGCCGGGCGTTGTGGTCGGCGTGCCGGCGGGGGCCCTGTGCTGGTGGCTGACCGGGCGGATGGAGCCACCCGCCGTGCGGAGACGACGCGAGCGGCTGGCGAGGGCGGTGCCGCAGGTCGTCGACCTGATGGCCGCCTGCCTGTCCGCGGGACTCTCACCCGCGGCCGCGCTCGAGCTGGTCACCACGGCCGTCGACGGCCCCGCCCGTGAGGAGCTGGCCGCCGTGTCGGCCCGGCTGCGGGTCGGGGTCGACCCGCCGACGGTGTGGCGCGACCTGGCCGGCCACCCGCAGCTGGGTGGGCTCGGACGCGCGCTCTCCCGGGCCGTCGACAGCGGGGCGTCCGTCGCCGACGCCCTCGCCCGGCTGGCCGGGGACCTCCGCCGGCAGGCCCGTGCGGACGCCGAGAGCCGGGCGCGCGCGGTCGGCGTCAAGGCCGCCGTCCCGCTCGGCGTGTGCCTGCTGCCGGCGTTCGTGCTGGTGGGCGTGGTGCCGCTCATCGCCGGCTCCGTCTCCGTCCTGCTGCGGCACTGAGCCGACGTCGCGGGGCCAGCTGCCCTCCACATCCGGTCCCGGGGCGGGGCGGTCCCCAGCACGCGAGGAGCCCCTGGGACCGGCGTCTGCGGCCGACGAGAGTGACCGGCACGACAGAGGAGGCCCGCCGCTGGGGTGGGCCAGGACAGGAGGTCGTCATGACGAAGTCCCCCGTGGCGCGGCTGCGCAACGAACGAGGAGTCACCACCGCGGAGTACGCCGTGGTGACCGCGGCGGGCTGTGGGTTCGCCTCGGTGCTGATCAAGCTGCTGATGAGCGGCTGGGGCCAGTCGCTGCTCAAGCAGCTGTTCACGATCCTGATGAAGGTCGTCGGGCTCTGAGCATGTCCCGACCGCGGACCACGACGGGGAGGGCGCCCGGCCACCCGGGGGCCCTCGCCGGCCCTCGGAGCCGGCGTGGCCAGCGCGGCACGGTGACCGCCGAGACGGTCATGGTGCTGCCGGTGCTCGTCGCGCTCGCGCTGGGCCTTGCCTGGGTGCTGGCCCTGGCGGGCACCCAGGTGCGGGTGGTCGACGCGGCGCGCGAGGTGGCCAGGGCAGCCGCCCGCGACGAGGGCCACGGGGACGCCGTCGCGCTCGGGCGGCGCGTCGCGCCCGCGGGCGCCGCCGTGGACGTCCACGAGGACGGCCGGACCGTGGTCGCGCGGGTCCGGGCGACCGTGCGCGGCCCCGGTGGGCTGTTCGCGTTCGTGCCGGGAGTCACCGTCGAGGGCGAGGCCGTCGCGGCCCGGGAGCAGCCGTGAGGCGCCGGGACGCCCGCGGCAGCGCGACGGTGCTGGCCGTGGTCATGCTCGGGGTGGTCCTCACCGTCGCGGCGGGGGTCGCCGTGCTCGGCGCCGCGGTGGTCGACCAGCGCCGGGTGGCGGCCGCCGCCGACCTCGGGGCGCTCGCGGGCGCCACCGCCCGGCAGCACGGCGAGCCGGCCTGCGCAGCCGCCGCCTCGGTCGTGGAGCGCAACGGCGGCCGGCTCACCGCCTGCGCGCCCACCGGGCAGGACGTGACGGTCAGGGCGGCCCGGCCGACCCGGCAGATCCTGGGGCTGACCTGGACGGTGACGTCGGTCGCCCGGGCCGGACCGGCGCGGTGAGCCGGGCGCTCGACCCGGGCGGTCGCGTGCTCCGGGCAAACCGGCCGAGACTCCGTCGACCTCCCCGGTGCATGGTTCAATGATCACCGAACATGTCCGGGGCGGCCTCCGCCCGTTCCAGGCAGCCGATGTCGGTGAGGAGACAACGTGGATCTGTCACTCGAGACTCGCCAGGAGGATGGGCACACCATCATCGAGGTGGGCGGGGAGATCGACGTCTACACGGCCCCCAAGCTGCGGGACAAGATCACCGAGCTGGTCAGCAACGGCGAGTACCACCTCGTCATCGACATGGAGAAGGTCGACTTCCTGGACTCCACGGGCCTCGGAGTCCTGGTCGGAGGCCTGAAGAAGGTGCGCGCCCACGACGGCTCGATGCGCCTGATCTGCAACCAGGAGCGGTTGCTCAAGATCTTCCGCATCACCGGCCTGGCCAAGGTGTTCGCCATCCACGGCTCGCAGGCCGACGCGCTCGCCGAGCGCTAGGCCGTGCCCATGCCGAGCGGAAGTGCTCGGACCGCCACCGGGACCACGACGGGGATCACCGTCGCGATCTGCCGCGACCCGGCCCTGGTGCGCACCGTCCGGCTGGTCGTCGCGGCGGTCGCCCGGCGTACCCCGCGCGACGAGGAGTTCGTCGAGGAGGTGCGGCTGGCGGTGGGCGAGGCCTGCGCCCTGCTCGTCGGCCCGGACGCCTCGCAGGCCGCCACCGCCGGCCCGGTCGAGGTCAGCATGCGGCTCGAGGACCGGTTGAGGGTCGTGGTGCGGGCCGCGGGCACGGTGGCGGCCGAGGACGACCCGACCAGCGACATCGACGGCATCGAGCCCTGGGCGCTGCTGCGCGGGCTCATCGAGGACTTCTCGATCTCCCGTGACGACGGCGTCACCGAGCTCTCGATGTCCTGGCCGCTGGGCTGAGAGCCCGCCGGGCCGCTCCCCGTCCGGTCATCGCTCGGTCAAATTTGTGGCCGATCCCACAGGTCCGGTCCCGTCCACCGGCACTTCGATGCGTAGACTCCCGCTCACATCGGCGAGAGGCAGGTCTCCTCCTGCCCGCATCCCACGGATCGGACCGCGGGAGGCGAGCGCGCCGTACGACGTGGTGGGCCGCGCGCGCCCACCGGAGGAGGACGCATGGCCGGGCACACCCTCGCCGCCGGAACCGGTGTCGAGAAAGCCGTCGACCTGTCCGGGGGCAACCTGACGCTCGTCGTCGTCGTCGGCATCGTCGCGCTGGTCGCGCTGGCGATGGGCGCGATGTTCCGCACCCAGGTCTTGGCCGCGGGAGAGGGCACCACCAACATGCAGGCGATCGGCCGCGCGGTGCAGGAGGGGGCCTCGGCGTTCCTCGGCCGCCAGTTCCGCACCCTGGCCGTCTTCGCGGTCATCGCCTTCGCGGTCCTGTTCGTGCTGCCCGCCGACGGCGGCACCAGCGTGAAGATCGGCCGCTCGGTGTTCTTCCTCGTGGGCGCGGTCTTCTCCGGCTCGATCGGCTACTTCGGCATGTCGCTGGCGGTCCGCGCCAACGTCCGGGTGGCCGCGGCCGCCCGCGAGGAGGGGCGCGACCCCGCGATGCGGGTGGCGTTCCGGACCGGCGGCGTGGTCGGCATGGCGACCGTCGGCCTCGGTCTGCTCGGCGCGGCGCTGGTGGTGTTCTTCTACAAGAGCAACGCCCCGACGGTTCTCGAGGGCTTCGGCTTCGGCGCCGCCCTGCTGGCGATGTTCATGCGGGTCGGCGGCGGCATCTTCACCAAGGCCGCCGACGTCGGCGCCGACCTGGTCGGGAAGGTGGAGCAGAACATCCCCGAGGACGACCCCCGCAACGCCGCCACCATCGCCGACAACGTCGGCGACAACGTCGGCGACTGCGCCGGCATGGCCGCGGACCTGTTCGAGTCCTACGCGGTGACCCTGGTCGCCGCGCTGATCCTCGGCAAGACGGCGTTCGGCGCGCAGGGACTGGTCTTCCCGCTGATCGTGCCGGCCATCGGTGCGCTCACCGCCATCGTCGGCGTCTTCATCACCCGGCCACGGGCGGGGGAGAACGGACTGACCACGATCAACCGGTCCTTCTACATCTCCGCGGCCATCTCCGCGGTCCTCTGCGTGATCGCCGCGTTCGTCTACCTGCCCAGCTCCTTCGGCGAGCTGACCGGCGGCCTGTCGTCCTACGACGGCAACCCGCGGGTGATCGCGATCTCCGCCGTGCTGATCGGCATCGCGCTGGCGGCAGTCATCTTGTCCCTCACCGGCTACTACACCGGCACCGACCACCGGCCGGTCAAGGACGTCGGGCTCACCTCGCTGACCGGCGCCGCGACCGTGATCCTGTCCGGCATCTCCGTCGGCTTCGAGTCCGCGGTGTACACCGCGCTGGTGATCTCCGCCGCGGTCTTCGGCGCCTTCCTGCTCGGGACCGGGGTGGTGGCGATCTCGCTGTTCGCCGTGGCGCTGGCCGGCTGCGGCCTGCTGACCACGGTCGGCGTGATCGTCGCGATGGACACCTTCGGGCCGGTCTCCGACAACGCCCAGGGCATCGCCGAGATGTCGGGTGACGTGTCCGGCGAGGGAGCGCAGATCCTCACCGAGCTCG
>JAICKK010000141.1 GCA_025927955.1 Nocardioidaceae bacterium | reverse complement strand
CGTGATTGTGTCGCCTTGGAGCGCGAAGAGGACGACGATCGTGAACAGCAGCCCGTAGAGCGCCAGCGGCCCGATCCGGGGCAGCAGCCGGTCCTCGTACCAGGCCCGCCCTCGAGCGCCTTCGCCGAGGGTGCGGGTCAGGAAGCCGGCGACCAGCGGGATGCCGAGGAAGACCAGCACGCTGCGTGCGATGTCCCACATCGCCACGTGCAGCCCGCGGGTGGCGGGCAGGCCGAGCCAGCCGGGCAGCACCTGGAGGTAGAAGTAGCCGAGCCCGGCGAAGGCGACGATCTGGAAGAGCGCGTTGACCGCGACCAGGACGGCGGCGGCCTCGCGGTCCCCGCAGGCGAGGTCGTTCCAGATCAGCACCATCGCGATGCACCGGGCGAGCCCGACGATGACCAGCCCGGTGCGGTAGGCCGGCAGGTCGGGCAGCAGCAGCCAGGCCAGGGTGAACATCAGCGCCGGGCCCAGCAGCCAGTTCAGCACGATCGAGGAGACCAGCATCGGCCGGTCGGTGGTGACGTGCCGCAGCTCGTCGTAGCGGACCCTGGCCAGCACCGGATACATCATGACCAGCAGCCCGACCGCGATCGGCAGCGACACCGAGCCGACCTCGACCCGCGACAGCACCCGGTCGACCCCCGGCACCAGGCGGCCCAGCAGCAGGCCCGCCCCCATGCCGAGCAGGACCCACACCGGCAGCAGCCGGTCCAGCCTGGACAGCCGGCGCAACACCTGCGCCTCCCCCGCGCCGGGCGCCGGGCGTGCCTTGTCGCCGATCAGGTGCGACATCAGCAGCACGCGCCCACGGCGGGGTCCGCCACCGCCGAGCTCGCAGAGGCCGACCCGGCAGCCGCGAACAGGCTCATGACCGCGGCCATCGCCTCGGGCCGGGCCTGGTAGTAGACCCACACGCCGCGCTTGTCGCGACCCAGCAGCCCCGCGTCGTGCAGCACCTTGAGGTGGTGGCTGATCGTCGGCTGGGACAGGTCGAAGGCCGGGGTCAGGTCACACACGCACGCCTCGCCGCCCTCGTGGGAGAGCACCATCGACATCAGCCGCAGCCGCACCGGGTCACCGAGCGCCTTCAGCACCGGCGCCACCTGCTCGGCCCGTCCCTGGCTCATCGGCTCCCCGGACAGCGGGCTGCAGCACGCCAACGGGGCCGGGACCAGCGGCAGCGACGTCTGAGAGTTCGACATATGTCTATGTTGACATCCGTCTATGCCCGTGGCAACCTCGGCAACATAGACGGCCATCGATGGAATGGCCGTCCCGGTCGGAAGGGAACCGCCATGCCTCGTCTGCAGCTCGCCCTCAACGTCGCCGACATCGACGCCGCGGTGGAGTTCTACTCCACGCTGTTCGACACGCCCCCGGCCAAGCGCCGTCCCGGCTATGCCAACTTCGCCATCGGCTCCCCGGCGCTCAAGCTGGTCCTGTTCGAGAACCCCGGGGCCACCGGCACCCTGAACCACCTCGGTGTCGAGCGCGACTCGACGGCCGAGGTCCAGGCGCAGGCCCACCGGTTGACGGCCGCGGGTCTCGCGCTGGAGGTCGAGGGCGACGTCACCTGCTGCTACGCGCGCCAGGACAAGCACTGGGTCACCGGCCCCGACGGCCAGCGGTGGGAGAACTACGTCGTCCTCGCCGACGCCCACCCCGAGCTCGAGGACACCGCCGACGCCGACGCGAGCACCGTCGATGCCGGCACCGAGCTCGTTGCGGAGGGACAGCGCGGCGGCTGCTGCGGCGGAACCGGGGCCGGTGCGGACAGCCACGCCACGGCCCGCACCGGCTCCGCCTGCTGCTGAGGCCCGGAGACCGAGGTCTACGCGCTGCGCGGGACCGCCGCCTGCCCGCGGGTGTCGTGCGTGACCGTCGGCCAGGGACGGCGGACCCGCTCCAGCCCGGCAGCCACACGCCGGAGGATCTCCTCGCGGCAGGCGGCCACCTCGCCGGCGTCCGCGGCGTACCGCTGCGGTTCGGGGACCCGTGCCCGGCGCAGCAGGCCGACGACGTCCTCGAGCACTGCCACGAGCCATCCCTGCGGGTCCGCGCCGATCGCCGGGTCGAACACCCGCTCGCCGGGCTCCCCGGCGTCCATGACGGGGTGCCAGTGCATCCGGTCGTGTGCGCCGGGCGCGGACTCGAGCAGGTCGATGCGGCACACGGCCGGCGACATGCGCAGCGCTCGCGACGCGTAGACGGTGCCATCCGGCTCCTCGTCGACGATGCGGACCTCCAGCCGCACACCGCGCTCGCGCGCGTCGGCGGCCCCGGCGAGGGCCGGGTCGAGGAAGTCGATGTCCGTGACCGTGACGGCGAGGGCGCCGGTCGACCAGATCGTGTCCATGGCTCGACATCCTCCGTCCCGGACGCTGGGAGACCGCAGCCGCCCCCGTCGTCATGGGCGTTGGAGCCCGATGACGTCACGGCGAGCGGCGTCGGCTCAGCCCTCCCGCGCCGCGAGCTGGGACGTCGACACCCAACGGCCGACGTCGCCGCCCTGCAGCACCACCGCGAGCAGGTCGGGGAAGAGGTCGGGCGTGCACGCGAAGGCGGGCACGCCCAGCGCCGCCAGCGCGGCGGCGTGCTCGTGGTCGTAGGCGGGTGCACCGGAGTCCGAGAGCGCGAGCAGAGCGACGACCGTGACGCCGTCGGCCCGCAGCCGGGCCACCCGCGTGAGCAGGTCCTCGGCGATGCCGCCCTCGAAGAGGTCGGAGACCAGCACGACGACGGTGTCGGCGGGCCGGGTCACCAGCGTCTGGCAGTACGCGATCGCGGCGTTGATGTCGGTGCCACCACCGAGCTGGCAGCCGAAGAGCACCTCGACGGGGTCCTCGAGCCTGTCGGTGAGGTCGACGACCGAGGTGTCGAAGGCGACCAGCGACGTGCGCACCGAGCTGATCGACGCCAGCACCGCACCGAACACGGAGGCGTAGACGACCGACTCGGCCATCGAGCCGGACTGGTCGACGGCCACGATGATGTCCTTGGCCACCACCCGGGCGCTGCGACCGAACCCCACGAGGCGCTCGGGGACGACCGTGCGGTGCTCGGGCAGGTAGTGCCTCAGGTTCGCGGCGATGGTGCGGTTCCAGTCGATGTCGCGCAGCTGCGGGCGCCGCGTGCGGGCCGCCCGGTTCAGGGCGCCGGAGACCGCCGACCTGGTGCGGTCCGCGACCCGCCGCTCGATCTCGTCGACGACCGAGCGCACCACCGCCCGCGCGGTGGCCCGGGTGCGCTCGGGCATCACGCCGGCGAGGCCGACCAGCGTGCCGACGAGGTGGACGTCGGGCTGGACCGCCTCGAGCAGCTCCGGCTCGAGGAGCAGCTGGGTCAGGGCCAGCCGCTCGACGGCGTCCTTCTGCATGACCTGGACCACGCTGGAGGGGAAGTAGGTCCGGATGTCGCCGAGCCAGCGCGCGACCCGCGGCGCGGACGCCCCGAGGCCGGCGCCGCGCCCGCCTCGGGAGGCTCCCGTCCCGGTCCGCGCCTCCCCGTCCTGCCGGTCGTAGAGCCCGGCGAGCGCCGCGTCCATGGCGGCCTCGTCGGTGCCCAGCCGCACACCGAGCTCCTCGTCGGCGGCACCGCCGAGCAGCAGCCGCCACCGTCGAGCGGACTCGTCGGCTCCCCCGGCCGGTGACCTCCCGTTCACGACCGCACGCCCAGGATCATCGCGACGGTCGCGACGGCGGCGAGGCCGCGGCCCTCGTCGACGTCGTCGCCGGTGACCGCGCCCCCTCGGTCGCCCGACCGGACCCGCGCACCGATCGCGCGCCGCTCGGCAGCGCTGAACGACCCGAACGTGCGGCGGACCAGCGGCAGGACGTCGACGAACTCCTGCTCGGGCAGCTGCCCGACCCAGGTGTCGAGCAGCGCGAGCAGCTCGCGGTCGTGGATGAGCGGCAGCGCGCCGTCCGCGAACAGGCCGTCCACCCAGCCGGCCTTCTGGGCGGCGGGCATCCCGAACGACAGGGCCCGGTGCAGCCGCACCGGCGCGTCGTCGAGCCGGCCCGCGTCGCGCAGGATCCGCACCATCCGGCCGACCAGCATCCCGTGCACGTCGGCCCGGTCCACCAGTCCCGCCAGCGTGGCGAGCCATCGCTCCTGACCCTCGTCCGGTGTCGCGTCCTCCGGACCGGCGCCCAGCGCCACCGCGGACTGCACGGCGTCGACGTGCCGGCGCAGGGTGGCGGCACCGTCGTCGTCGAGGCCGGTCACCGCCTGCGGCAGCGCCGTGCAGATGCGCAGCAGCAGGGCAGCGCAGACGCGGCCCACGGCCGAGACGTCGGTGCCCCGGACGTCGCCGTAGCGCCGGGCGCGCACCAGGTCCGGCAGGGCCTCCATCAGGTGCACCACGTCCGCGTCGACGGCGGCCTGCTGGTCCAGCGCCCGCAGCAGCGCGGCGAACGAGTCGGGCAGGTCGGCCCGCAGGCAGTCCTCGAGGGTCGAGGTCAGCCGGGCCAGGTCGGCACTGCGCGCAAGGTCGACGGTGCGCGCCGACGCCGCCGCCGGCACCGTCGTCCCCCAGAGCGCCGCCTCGACGACCGCCACCGACAGGTGCGGCTGCCACTCGAGCCTCCAGGTCTCCCGGAAGGTGCCGGTGCTGCGCACATCGCTCCTGCTCGGCACCGCCCAGCCGATGCCGAGCAGCCGGAGCCGGTGGAACAGCCGCGAGCGCTCCAGGTCGCCGGGCTTGCGCAGGTCGAGGTCGAGAGTGCGGGCGAGCGGCTCCCGCCGCAGGCGCAGGGTGCGGCACGTCCTGGCCAGGTCCGCCTCCAGGGGGACCGTGGGCGCGTCCTCGGGCACCGACCCCAGCCGCTCGCCGACCACGAGGTGGGTGGTGACGAATCGGGCCGCCACGGCATCCCCCTCGCAGAGCACCGCACGGGTGGCCTCGTCCACCTCACCCAGCCCGGCCAGCGGGCGGCCGCGCAGGCCGGCCAGGTGGTCGGCCAGCCGCACGGCGTCGATGACCTGCGCGGTCGAGACCGGCAGGTCACGCTCGCGCAGGGAGTGCGCCACGCCGGTCAGCCAGCGCGTCACCGGCTGGTCCGGGGCGGTCCACAGGTGGTGGTACCAGCCGGGCGACGTGACGCCGGCGGCGTACCCGCTCCCGGAGGCCAGCCGGGAGTGCGTCCAGGGCACCCAGGCCAGCGCGACCTTCCGCTTCGCGAGCCCCTTGAGCGTCCGGGCGTCCGCGGCGGCGGGCGGCAGCGGCGGGGACAGCGCCGGCGCGTGCCAGGCACCGCACACCACCGCGACCCGCCGATGACCGGCCCTCAGCGTCGCGCGCAGGACCCGGCGCATCCACGCCTCCCTCAGCGCCTCGTCCCGGTCGGCGCCGGAGCCGGCGTCCTCCCGCAGCGCCGCCATCGCCTCGAGCAGCGCCGGGAACGGCGAGGCCCCGTCCAGCCGCGACTCGACGACGTCGTCCCACCAGCGCTCCGGGTCGTCGTACCCGGCCGCCGACGCCAGCGCGGCCAGTGGATCCCGTCGTACGGCGGGCTGCCCGGCGAGCTGGCCGGCGAGCTGGCCGGTGAGCTGGCCGGTGAGCTGGCCGGCGGGTGCGTCGGTGAGGGCGAGCGTGCTCGCCGCGGGCAGGTCGCAGAAGGCCACGTGCACGCCGCGGCGCACCGCCCAGGTGATCGCCTGCCACTCCGGCGAGAACACGGCGTAGGGCCAGAACGCCGCGGTGCCGGGGTCGTCGACGGCGTAGGCCAGCAGCGCCACCGGCGGCTCCATGCCCTCGCCGACGCACATCGCGACCAGCGGGTCCGCGTCCGAGGGACCCTCGACGACCACCGCGTCGGGCTCGTAGTCCTCCAGCGCGCGCAGCAGGGAGCGGGCGGAGCCGGGGCCGTGGTGCCGGATGCCGAACACCTCGGTGGCACCGGGGCTCATCGGGGGCTCATCCGGTGGCTCATCCGGCGGCGTCGCGGCACGCCGCGTAGAAGTCCGCCCAGTCGCGGCGCTCCCGGGCCACCGCCTCGAGGTACTCGTTCCAGACGACGCGGTCGGTGACCGGGTCCTTGACCACCGCGCCCACGACGCCCTCGGCCACGTCGGCGGGGCGCAGGCGGCCGTCGCCGAAGTGCGCGGACAGCGCGAGGCCGTGGGTGACGACCGAGATCGCCTCCGCCGTGGACAGCGTCCCCGACGGCGACTTGACCTTGGTGCGGCCGTCCTCCGTGACACCGGAGCGCAGCTCGCGGAAGACGGTCACCACGCGCCGGATCTCCTCGACGGCGGCCGGCACCTCCGGCAGCTCCAGCGACCCGGCCATCGCGGCCACCCGACCGGCCACGATGCCGACCTCCTCCTCCCGGGTCGCCGGCAGCGGCAGCACCACGGTGTTGAACCGGCGGCGCAGGGCGGAGGACAGGTCGTTGATGCCCCGGTCACGGTCGTTGGCGGTGGCCACCACGTTGAACCCGCGGACGGCCTGGACCTCCGTGCCCAGCTCGGGAACCGGCAGCGTCTTCTCCGAGAGCACCGTGATCAGGGCGTCCTGCACGTCGGAGGGGATCCGGGTCAGCTCCTCGATGCGGGCCACCGCCCCCGTCCGCATCGCGACCATGACCGGCGAGGGCACCAGGGCGCCCTCGGTCGGGCCCTCGGCGAGCAGCCGCGCGTAGTTCCAGCCGTAGCGGATCGACTCCTCGGCGGTGCCCGACGTGCCCTGCACCATCAGCGTCGAGTCCCCGGAGACCGCCGCGCACAGGTGCTCGGACACCCACGACTTGGCGGTGCCGGGCACGCCGAGCAGCAGCAGGGCCCGGTCGGTGGACAGCGTCGCGACGGCGACCTCCATGAGCCGCCGCGACCCGACGTACTTCGCGCTCACGGCCGTCCCGTCCGACAGCGTGCCGCCGACCAGGTAGGTCACCACCGCCCACGGCGAGAGCCGCCAGTGCGGTGGTCGGGGGCGGTCGTCGAGGCGGGCCAGGGCGGCGAGCTCGTCGGCGTGCTCCTGCTCGGCGTGCGGACGCAGGACCGTCTCGGTCACGGGGTCTCCTCGGGGGTGTCGAAGGTGCGCTCGATGTCGGCCCGGACGGCCAGGACCTGCTCGGCGTCGGCGAGGCCGCGGACCCCTGAGCCCGCACGCTCCTGATCGGCGAGCCGGCCGACCGCGCGCCGCACGGTCAGCGGTGAGCGCCTGGCGAGGACCGGAGCCAGACGCCGGCTGGCCGCCGGGCTGGTCCGCCCGGAGGCCAGGTGCCGCAGCGCCGTGTCCGCGACGTCGTCACCCCAGGGCGCGGGGACCGCCGTCAGCAGCAGGGCGGCCCGGTCGGCGTCCGGCCCGGCGACCCAGTCGCGGGCGATGCCGCCCCAGGCGTCCACCGGGACGAGGCCGACGAGGTCCGGTCGGACGTGCCCGGCGCGAACCAGCGCCGACGCCCAGGCCGCGTGCCGCTGCGCCACGGTGGCGTCGGCGAGGGCACCCACGACGTCGCCGGCGCGCTGGCCCGCGTCGGCCGCGACCAGGTCGAGGAAGGGGCCGGGCGCGAGCCCCGTGTGCCGCTGCCAGGCGTCGAGGTCGGCCCCTTCGACGGCGCGGCGCAGCCGTCGGCGGTCGGCGTCGACCACCATCCGGTGTCGGCCGAGGGACCGGGAGACTCGCACGAGGACGAGCGCCTCCTCGGTCAGCTCCGCGGACCGGCTCTCCTGCGGCGGTCGCTCCCGCGCCGGCACACCGCTCCGCGGCTCCGTGCCGGCGACCGGTCGCCAGCGAGGGTTCGTCGCGAGGAACGCCCGGCCCCGCTGTCCGAGCGCCGCACCGACCAGCGCGCGGTCGGGACCGACCGCGGACGCGGACGCCGTGGCGAGGGCGGCCCACAGGCCCGGGCCGACGCCGAGCCCGCGAGCGGTGCACGCGCGCAGCCACTCCTCCACCAGGGCGGTGTCCGGCCCGGACAGCAGGGTGGCCAGCAGCCGCTGGGCGGGCCCGGGCGCGAGGTCGAGCTCCTGCCGGGGCGCGGGCGGGGGCTCGGGGGCCGAGCCGGGCCGAGCTCCGGCGTGCCGGTAGGCGGCATACCCGGCCGCAGCGTCGAGGAGCGCCGACGCCCGCTCCGCACGGGCGCGCGCCAGCCGGCCCACCGGCTCGGGCAGGTCCACTGGCAAGGTTCGGCGCTCGGTGCCGAGCAGCGCCGCGGTGACCAGCTCGTCCCAGGCGCTCACCGGGGCGGTCGTGCGGGCGGCAACGGTGTCGCTCATCCGGTGAGCACCTGCGGAGAGAAGACCGGGTCCAGCGGGTGCGGGAGGAAGCCGAGCGGCAGGAAGCCGTCCCGGGTCCACTCCCCCATCACCTCGACGGGGTCGCCCATCGAGCGGGCCAGCAGCTGCCACGCCTCGACGCCGGCCAGGAGCGGCACGGCGGCCCCGTCGACGTCACGGAACCGCCAGCGACCACCATCGCGCTCCGGCGGGATCGGCGCACCGCGCAGCACCACCGGCAGCCGCTCGGCCCACGGGTCGGCGACCACCAGCTCGCCGAACGCGGCGGCGGCCCGGGTCACCGACTCGCCCTCGACGTCCCCGACGGTCCCGGTCCGGGCGTCCTCCGTGCCGAGCAGCCCGCGCAGCTGGCCCGCGCCGGGGTAGAGGTGGACGTCGGCGTCGAGCGTCACGCCGGGCATCACGGAGCCGTCGAGGACCGCGCCGCCGGCGGCGAAGGACAGCAGCAGCGCCCACCGCCCGGTGGCCTGGCCGCGCAGCCACACCCGCCGGGTGGTGAGTCGCAGGTCCTGCACGTCGACGTACCCGAGCACCGCCCAGCTGTCGCGCACCGCGGGGCGCGCGAGCACGGACTCCCTGGACACCGGGTAGCCGACCCGCGAGCGCACCGTCTCGGCCAGGTCGGCGGGCAGCTGGTCCAGCCGTCGGTGCGCGGCCACCAGCAGGCGCAGCATCGCGAGGTGCTCCAGGGTGCGGGCGGGCCAGCCCTCGCCGACGAACCGGGCGGGCAGCGCCCGCAGCAGGCCGGCCACCCCCGGGGCCTGCGCGTCGACCATGCGGGCCGCCATCTGGTCGACCGGCGCGTAGCCGGCGCGCTGCAGGGCCGCCAGGCCGCCGCGGACCTGGTCGCACAGCCACACGTCGAGCTCCTCGAGGCCGAGCCGCACGCGCTCGGCGCGGCGGGCGGCTCGGGCGGCGGCCGCTGCCGGGTCGGCGAGAGCCTCGCTCGCGCGGGCCGCCGGGGGCGCCGCATGCCCGGCACGCTCGGCGCGTGCCGCCAGCCAGGCCTCGGCTGCCGGCGGCAGGGCCGGCGCGCCGGCGATCCGGCCGTCGCCGGCCAGCAGCAGCAGCCCGAGGGCATGCTTGCACGGCTGCTTGCGGCTCGGGCACGAGCACGACCACGCGGGGCCGGAGAGGTCGACCAGCACCTGGTAGGGCCGCGAGCCGCTGCCCGCGCACGACCCCCACAGCGCGTCACCGTGACGACCGGTGTGCGACCACCGCGACGGGGCGGCCAGCCCCTCGGCGGCGCGCGCGGACGCCGGGTCCGGGGCGAGGCCGAGCACCCGCTCGCGCGGCCACGCCTCACCGGTCCCCGTCATACGCGAGATGCTAGAGAGCAGCACGGACAGAGCCGGACGCAGGCAGGGACGGGAGGCGCGGTGCCCGAGGGCGACACGGTCTGGCGCAGCGCCCGGCACCTCGACCGTGCGCTGAGCGGGTCGGTGCTGCTGGAGACCGACTTCCGGGTGCCCGCCCACGCCACGCTGGACCTGTCCGGTGAGGTGGTCGACGCCACGCTCGCGCGGGGCAAGCACCTGCTCACCCGGATCGGCGCGCTGACCCTGCACACCCACCTCAAGATGGAGGGCGCCTGGCACCTGTACCGTCCCGGGAGCCCGTGGCGTCGGCCAGCGCACGAGGCACGGGTGGTGCTGCGCACCGGGGACTGGACCGCGGTCGGCTTCGCGCTCGGGGTCGTCGAGGTGGTCCCCCGCGACCGGGAGGACTCCGTGGTGGGCCATCTGGGGCCCGACCTGCTCGGCCCCGACTGGGACGAGGACGAGGCGTTGCGGCGGCTGCGCT
>JAICKK010000165.1 GCA_025927955.1 Nocardioidaceae bacterium | reverse complement strand
GCCGCACCCAGCTGGTCGCCGTGGTGTTCCTGGTCCTGGCCTGGGGGTCGACCTTCGCCGCGGTGAAGGTGGGGCTGGACGGCGCGCCACCGGTGCTCTTCGGCGGGATGCGGTCCGTGCTCGGGGGCGCCGTGATGGCGGTGCTGGCCTGGTCCCGGTCGGGACGGCCGCAGCTGCGTGGGAGGTGGGGGCCGTACGTCGTGCTGACGCTGCTGAACGTCGTGGCCTTCTTCGCCCTCCAGACGCTGGCGATCCTCGAGCTCCCGTCCGGGCTCGCCGCGGTGCTGATCTACCTGCAGCCGGTCCTCACCGGCGTGCTGGCCGCACCGATGCTCGGGGAGCCCCTCACCCCGCTGAAGCTGGTCGGGCTGCTCGTCGGGTTCGGCGGCATCGTCGTCGTCAGCGCCGGCGCGCTGGCGGGGCACGTCTCGGTGCTCGGTGTGGGATACGCGGTCAGCGCGGCCGTGGCCTGGGCCCTGGGCACCATCGCTTTCAAGCGGTACGCCGACCGTGTCGACTCCTGGTGGTCGGTGGCGCTGACGTTCCTGGCCGGCGGGGCGGTGCTGTGCCTGGGCGGCGGTGCCGTCGAGGGCGTCGGCGTCGACTGGACCGGCGAGTTCGTGGCGGCCTTCCTCTACGCCTCCGTCGTCGGGACGGCGGTGTCGTGGGCGGTGTGGTTCGGCCTCGTGGGCTCGGGCGAGGCGGGTCGCGCCGCATCGTACATCTTCTTCGTGCCGATCGTCTCGCTGGTGGTCGGCGCGCTGTTCCTCGGCGAGTCGATGGGCGTCTCCCTGCTCGCGGGCGCGGCGCTGGTGATCGTCGGTGTCTTCCTGGTCAACCGGCCGCAGCCGCGGTCGGGCTCGGACCCGCCCTGATCCGGATCGCCTCGAGAGTGCTCGTCTCCTTCGCGCTCACCGGCCTGCAGTCCGTGGGTGGGCGCGGTCGCGGTGGACGGCTACCATCGCTGCACCCGGCCCCGGCGGACAGCGAGGTGGTACGTGCGCAGCCGAACGCCCGGCCGTGTGGGCCGCCCGCCGGTGGGACCGGTGCCCATGCCGGCGCCGGTGGTCGTGGCGGTGGTCGTGGCGGTGGTCGTGGCGGTGCTGGCGAGCGGCTGCACCGGCGGGAGCCGGCCGTCCACCAGCGACTCGTCGTCGCAGAGCACGACGCCCGAGGTGAGCACCGCATCACCGACGGTCTCACCCACCACGCCTCCGCCGGCGCCCCCGCGGGGCGCCTGCTACCGGTTGTCGGCTCGCGGGCTGGCCCGCAGGAGCAGCACGGCCCCTGCGGTGCCGTGCGCGCGCCTGCACACGGCACGCACGATCTACGTCGGGAGGCCGGCGGCGACCACCGACGCGACCCCGAGTCCCGCGCCGGCGCGGCCCGCCACGGTCTGCCCCGGCAAGCTCGCGGGGTACCTCGGCGGCTCGGCCACCGACCGGCACCTGTCCCGGTTCGACGTCGTCTGGTTCAGCCCCTCCCCGGAGCAGTCCCTGCAGGGCGCCGCCTGGTTCCGCTGCGACCTGGTCGCGTTCGACCGCAGCAGCACGCTGTACCCGCTGCCGCGCTCGGGCAGCCTGAAGGGCGTCCTCGCCCACCCGCACGCGCTGCGCACCTACGGGCGGTGCGCCACGGCGGCCCCCGGGACGAAGGCGTTCGGGCTGGTGATCTGCGCCCGGTCCCACTCCTGGCGGGCGTTCGACACGGTCTCGCTGCCCGGCGGTCACGCCTATCCGGGCGTGTCGAAGGTACGTGCCGCCGGTGTCGGCGTCTGCAAGAGCCGGGCCCGCACGGAGTCCGGGGGTGCCCTGAGGTTCAAGTGGGGCTGGGAGTGGCCCAGCGCGGAGCAGTGGGGAGCCGGCCAGCACTACGGCTACTGCTGGGTGCCGTCCTGATCCGACCGACCACGTGCCTGTCCGGTCGGGACGGCCCCGGCCACCCGGGCGGCGGCGCGCGGCCCGAACCAGCGGTTCAGCGCCTCCTCGAGCCCTGCCGGTGTGCCGTCTCCCACCCATGCCACCTGCCCGTCCGGCCGGACCAGCACGGCTGAGGGCGGCTCGACGGCACCGACCACCGGCAGCTCCCAGACGCCCGAGTACGACGCGTCCACCAGCCGCACGCGATCGCCCCACGAGCCCAGCGCGACACCACCTGGCTCACCCAGGTTGAGCAGCGTGGGGCGGGCGTCGTGCAGGAGCGTGAAGACCCGCAGGGGACCCTCGCCGCCGGTCAGGTCGAGATCCGGCATGCGACGCCCCAGCAGCGGGTGCCTGCCGTCCGCCGGCTCGTAGCAGACATCGAGGCCGAGGTGCAGCGCGGCCAGCCTGACCCGGGCCGCGTCGATCGACAACAGGTCGGCCAGGACGTCGGCCAAGGCGCTGACGCGGGCGTCCGCACGCTGCGTGGCCGACATCGCCATCGTGTACCTCAGCACGCGGGCAGTCGCCGGATGACGCTCCGCCTGGTAGGTGTCCAGGAGGCTGTCCGGTGCGATGCCCCTGACCACCTGCGCCAGCTTCCACCCCAGGTTCACCGCGTCCTCGACACCGAGGCCGATCCCCTGCCCGCCGGTGGGGCTGTGGATGTGGGCGGCATCGCCGGCCAGCAGCACCCGTCCGGCGCGGTAGGCGGCCGCCTGCCGGGTCGCGTCGCTGAACCTCGAGATCGACGTGGGGCTGCGCACCCCGAAGTCGGTGTCGTACACCGCGACCAGGGCCGCGCTGAGGTCGGCGAGAGTGGGCTCGGTGGCAGGGCCCGGCTGCTGCTCGGTGACCAGCACCTGCACGGTCCGGCCGTCGTCCATGGGAGTGAGTCCATGGATCCCCGTCTCGTCGATGCGCATGCCCGCCGGCGTCGCCTCGGTCACCTCCACGTGGGCGATCAGGGTGCTCCTGGTCGCGTCCCACCCCGGGAACTCGATGCCGGCCGCCTTGCGGATCGTGCTGCGGCCGCCATCGGCGGCCACGAGGTACCGCGCGCGCATCGAGGCGCCGTCGCCCAGATGCAGGTCGACCCCGCCCGCGTCCTGGCCGAACCCGACGACCTCCCGTCCTCGGTGGATCGGCACGCCCAGCTCCTCGGTCCACTCGGTCAGCAGCCGCTCGATCCGGCTCTGGACCAGGGCCAGCGTGTAGGGATGCCGGGTCGGGAGGTCGCCGACCTCCACCGACCTGGTCGCGAAGGATGCCGCCGGAACCGTCCGCCCCTCGGCGAGGAAGCGGTCCGCGATGCCTCGCTGGTCGAGGATCTCGACGGTGCGTGAGTGGAACCCACGGGCACGCATGCCCACCAGGTCCGACGAGGAGCGCCGTTCCACCATCTGCACGTCGACGCCGGCCAGCGCCAGCTCACCTGCCAGCATCAGTCCCGTGGGACCCGCGCCGACGACGACCACCTCGACCATCGAAGCCCCCTCCACCCTGGCCCGGCTACTCGCCCACGTCACCGTCGATCGCTTCGCGGATCAGGTCGGCATGACCGGCGTGTCGCGCGGTCTCCTCCAGCAGGTGCAGCAGCATCCAGCGCAGCGAGAAGCGCCGCCCGTCACGCAGCGTCCGTGCCGACAGCCGGTCGAGGCTGCCCGCCTCTGAGGTCGCCAGGCGGCTGCGGTCGCAGGCGTCCCGGTAGCGCCGGCGCAGCTGTTCTGGCTCCAGCTCCCCCGCCGTGCGGAACTCCCAGTCCGGGTCGGCGTCCCAGTCGACGCCCGCCCACGGCTCCCGTTCCGGCAAGCCCAGGAAGCGGACCTCCATCCAGTCGTCCTCGACCAGGGCGAGGTGGTTCAGCAGCCCGCCGAGCGTCAGGGCCGTGGGCGGATGTGGTCGCGCCAGCTGCTCGCGGGACAGACTGTCTGTCTTCAGCAGCACCGTCTCGCGCTGGTAGTCGAGGTACTGACCCAGCAGCTCGAGCTCGGTGCCGCGGGGATCGGGGTGGTCACGCACCCGCCCATCCTGGCAGGGTGCGCCGACTGCCGGCGAGCGGAACCGTCCCGTCGGCTACGGGCGCCGCGGCACGCGGTGGTGCCGGCCCGTCCACCTGCTGCGGGTCGGACGCAGGGCGAGGACGGTGGTCGCGGCCAGGACGGCGACCACGAGGTAGGGCACGGTGTCGTCGGTGGCGTCCGCGAGCCCGGCCCCGCCCGCGGCTCCGCCGATCTGACCGGCAGCCCAGACCAGGTTGAAGAGGCCGAAGACGAGGCCCTGGGGCAGGCCGGCGGCCTCCGCGCCGTCGGAGAGCAGGGCGGAGGCGGGCGTGTAGAGCATCCCGCCGGCGGCAGCCGCGAAGACCACGACGACACCGAGGACCCACACCACGTGTGGCCGGGGCAGCGCCAGGCAGGCAAGCAGCACGCACGCCAGGCCCGTCCGCAGCGGCAACAGCCGGCCCCGCCGGTCGGAGAGCCGACCGACCAGGGGACTCAACGACGCCTCCACCGCGGCCGCCAGCAGGAACACCGCTGCGATCGCGAAGGCCGAGGCCCCGAGCGCTGCGAGCCGTAGCGGGACCAGGACGGTGTAGGTGCCGAAGAAGAGTGCCGGCAGCGCGGTGAGCCACGCGCCCGTCAGCACGCGCCGGTCGCGCAGCGCCCGGCGGACATCCCCCGCGCTGGGCGGCGAGTCACCCCGGGTCGCGGTCACCGCCACCGCGACCGCGAGACCTGCGGCGACGACCGCAATGGCCGGGAACACCTTGGCCGGTCCCAGCGCCACGGCGACCGCGCCGAGCACCGGCCCTCCGATGGCACCGGCGATGCCGGTGCCCAGGACCACGCCGATCAGCTGCCCGCGCCGCTCGCGCGGCGCGATGTCGACGAGCCACGCAAGGCCGGCGGCCCACGAGGCGGCGCCGCCGACCCCCTGCGCGAAGCGGGCCACCGTCAGCACCGCGAACGACGTGCCGAGACCGAAGCCGATGCTCGCCGCGCCCAGCAGGCCCATGCCGAGCAGGAGGGTGAGGCGGGTGCCGTGACGGGTCGCGAGCCAGCCGGCCGGCAGGGACGCCAGCAGCGTGCCGAACGCGTAGGAGCCCGACAGCAGCCCTGCCTGCGTCTTGCTCAGCCCCAGGTCCGCGACGTACGTCGGCAGCAACGGCGCGATGGCCGAGTAGAAGAGGACGTCGAGCAGCACGATGGCGCTGACGACCAGCAGCACGGTGCGGAGCGTGGCCCTTCTCACCCCGCCCGCCCGGTCGTCAGCGCATGTCGCTCAGCCGTGCAGCCAGCAGCTGCTTGCCGAGCTCGCCGCCCTTGCGGCTGACACCCTGAGCCCTGCGAAAGAAGTCCGCGAGCTCCTCGTCGCCGTCGCGGTCGGCGTCGGCGATGTAGCTCTCGAGGCGCAGCGCGTTGGCCAGGCTCGCCTCGGTGAACCAGATGAGGTTGTAGACCTTGTCCTTGGTGCCGGTCACCCGTCCCGCTTCACCCGTGTCAGTCATCCATGTGCTCCTCTGGCTGTGTTCGCTCCATTGCTGGGGCTACCCATATCACAGGACCGCAGTCCCCGACGCCGGCGCCATCGGCTGCCGGCCGGAGCCGGCCGGAGCCAGCCCTGGGAGCGTTCGGAGCCGGCCCCGGGAGCGTTCGGTGTCAGCGCTGGCCCGCCAGGGCGGCCGAGAGCCGCGAGGTGAGCGTCGCGACCGCGGCCCGCAGCTCCTGACCGCCATCGACGCGGAAGGCCAACGGCACGCTCGCCAACCACTCCTGCGCATACATCGTCGGGTTGCTCGTGCTGCCGACGAGCACGCATCCGCCTTCCTGCGGCTCGAGCCGTCCCATCGGCGGCCGCACCCACCGCGCCACCTCGGCCAGCGGGGCGTCGAAGACCACGCGCGTGGGGAACTCCCAGCCCGCGCCCAGGTTCTCCTCCAGTGCGGCCACCGGGTCCAGACCGTCGGGCGGCTCGAACTCGCGCGTCGTCTGCCGGACGGCGCGGACCCGGTCGATCCGGTAGGTGCGGACCGCGTCCGCACGACGGGAGTGGCACAGGAGGTACCAGCGTCCGTGGCGGACGACCACCGCCCACGGGTCCACCTCGGACTCCCACTCGTTGCCCGACTCGCTCCGGTACGTCACCAGGACGGTCCGCCGGGCCGCTACGGCGGCGACCAGCCCGCTGGTGGTGCCCGGGTCGGGGCGGGCCGAGTGCCGGTCGGGAGCAGCCGAGGCATGCTCTCGCAGCCTGGACGCCTCTCTGGCGACGCCCTCGGGCAGCGCACGGATGACCTTGCCGAGGGCGCGACCCACGAGGTCGTCGGCGTCGACGGCGGCCGGCTGGCCGTCGAGCACCGCCATGACCAGACCGAGCGCCTCCGCCTGCGTGAACGTGACCGGCGGGAGCCTCGTCCCCCGGCCGAGCCGGTAGCCGCCGTACGGTCCGCGCGCCGACTCGACGGGGATGCCGGCCTCGCGCAGGATCGCGACATACCGTCGCGCGGCCCTCTCCGTCACCCCCAGCCTCCGGGCGATCTCGTCGGCCGTCGCGGGCCTGGCCTGGAGGATCTCGAGGGCACGAAGGGCCCGGGCGGTGGGGCTCGGACCGGTCGGCACCGGAGCAGGCTAGCCGAACAGGAAGCCGATCGTCCGCAACCGCTCCTATCGTGCTCCGCATGAGCGAGCACACCGACCAGGACCTCCCCGGAGCGCGCCTCGAGCGCGCCGGCCTCACCGACGAGAGCGAGATCTGAGCATGGACATCCTGCTGGTGGCGGGCCTGTGGCTCGACGGCTCCGCGTGGGACCAGGTCGTCCCCGCGCTGGAGGCGCTCGACCACCACGCGGTAGCCCTCACCCTCCCGGGCCAGGGGGACGGCTCCGGCTCCGCGTCGCTCGAGGGCCAGGTGGCGGCCGTGCTGGCCGCCGTCGACGCAGCAGCGGGCAGCCCCTTGGTGGTGGGTCACTCCGCGGCCGCCACGCTGGCCTGGCTGGCGGCCGACGCCCGGCCGGACAAGGTGGCCGGGGTCGCCCTCATCGGCGGCTTCCCGACCGCCGACGGGGAGACCTACGCCGACTTCTTCGAGCCCGAGGACGGTGTCATGCGGTTCCCCGGCTGGGCACCGTTCGAGGGCCCGGACTCCGCCGACCTCGACGAGGACGCGAGGCGAGGCATCGCCGCTGCCGCCATCCCCGTCCCCGAGGGGGTGAGCAGGGGCGTGGTGCACCTGAGGGACGAGCGCCGCTTCGAGGTCCCGGTCACGCTGGTGTGCCCGGAGTTCACGCCCGCCCAGGCCCGCGAGTGGATCGCCGCCGGCGGCCTGCCCGAACTCGCCCGGGCCAGGCATCTCGACCTCGTCGACATCGACTCCGGCCACTGGCCCATGTTCACCCGGCCGACCGAGCTGGCCCGCCTGCTCGCCGCAGCGGCGGCCCGGGGCTGACCACCCGTCGTCAGCCGGCCGCCCGTTGGGGGGCCCAGTCGAAGTACCTGCGCAGCTCCCGGTTCCACCGGTTCGCCGGCAGGTCCGGTCGCAGCAGGGCCATCCCGACGCAGTACTTGCTCAAGGGCACCGGTCGCTGACCGAGCCGCCAGAGCAGGCTGTCGGCGGTGGCCGCGACACCGACGGTCTTCGACTCCACCAGGACCATCGCGACCGGGCCGTCGCGGTGGGGCCGGGCAGCCCCCCGCAGGCCCCGGTGCGAGGTGAACGCCAGGTCGATGTCGCACGTCAGCCGGCTCCCGGTGGACGGGTCGAGCAGGGTGGCCCGTCGGTAGCCGGTGGTGATCACGGCGTCGAGGTCCTGCACGGTGCCCGGGTCACCGATCCGTTCAAGGGCGAACTGCCGGGCGGTGTCCGTGAGCCGGCACCTGTCGGCCCAGTCGTAGGGGTACCGCTCCTTGATGGTCTCCCCCCGGCCGCCGCGCAGCTTGACCTCGAGGACGCACTCCCCCGAGTCGAGGTAGGTGCGTGTGCGGACCTTGAACCGGTGGCGGCGGCCCTGCGCGTGCTGCCGGTAGGCGGTGAGCGCCCCCGTGTCGAAGTACACCGAGTCGTAGCGGAACAGCCGCCTCCCCGAGATCTCCAGGACCGAGAACCGCTCCCGCATGGTCTCGGCGAAGTGTGCGAAGACGTCGGCGGGCACGAGGTACTTGCGGTCCATGCGCGTCTGCAGGTTCGCGGTCGCCACGACCTGCTCGAGCCCGACCGCGGGCATCGACCCGGTCGCGTCCAGCAGCGCCTCCGCGGCCGTCAGCGTCATCGCGGCGCGGGCTCGTTCGCCGCGCCCGCGGCCGGGAAGACCTCCATCGCCTGCGCGTGGACGCGCGTGCCGTTGGCGCCCGCGGCACCGACGAGGTGGTCCTCCCCGACGGGTTCCACGACCCGCACCTCGTGGACCGGCCTGGGCGACGGCGCAGGGGTCCGCACCTCGGGCGAGCGGCGGCAGCGTACGTCGACCAGGGTGATGTCGCGCACGAAGTCGAGCTGCTGGACGCTCAGCTTGCGGACCTCGACCCCGAGCCGCTGCTCGACGTGGCGGCGCAGCTCGTCCTCGTCGGCGATCGCGCTGTCGACGGTGAGCAGCAGGTGCCGCGCCCGCGGGAACAGCCACGGGTGGTCCGCGACGTACATCACGGCCACCAGCAGCACGGCGAGCCCGGCGACCTCGTAGCCGGACCCGGGGTGCAGCCCGGTGACCAGACCGAGCGCCAGGGCGATGAAGTAGTAGGCGATCTCCTCCTGCGTGATCGAGTCCGAGCGCAGCCGGATGATCGACAGGATGCCGAACAGCCCGAGGCCGAGCCCCGCGCTGACCGGCGCGGACGCGAGCATCGACGTGACG
>JAICKK010000205.1 GCA_025927955.1 Nocardioidaceae bacterium | reverse complement strand
GCCCTACGTGGGCCGCGAGCTCGAGGCCAAGATCATCGAGCTCGACAAGAACCGCAACAACGTCGTCCTCTCCCGCCGCGCCTGGCTCGAGCAGACCCAGTCCGAGGTGCGTCAGGGCTTCCTGACCCAGCTGCAGAAGGGCCAGATCCGCAAGGGCGTCGTCTCCTCGATCGTCAACTTCGGTGCGTTCGTCGACCTCGGCGGCGTCGACGGCCTGGTGCACGTCTCCGAGCTGTCGTGGAAGCACATCGACCACCCCAGCGAGGTCGTCGCCGTGGGCGACGAGGTCACCGTCGAGGTCCTCGACGTGGACATGGACCGCGAGCGGGTCTCCCTGTCGCTGAAGGCGACCCAGGAGGACCCCTGGCAGCACTTCGCCCGCACCCACCAGATCGGGCAGATCGTGCCCGGCAAGGTCACGAAGCTGGTGCCGTTCGGCTCGTTCGTCCGGGTCGAGGAGGGCATCGAGGGCCTGGTGCACATCTCCGAGCTCGCCGAGCGCCACGTCGAGATCCCCGAGCAGGTCGTCCAGGTCAACGACGACGTGATGGTCAAGATCATCGACATCGACCTCGAGCGTCGCCGGATCTCGCTGTCGCTGAAGCAGGCCAACGAGACGGTCACCGCGGCCGAGGGCGAGGAGTTCGACCCGACGCTGTACGGCATGACCGCGTCGTACGACGAGCAGGGCAACTACATCTACCCCGAGGGCTTCGACTCCGAGACCGGCGAGTGGCTCGAGGGGTACGACGAGCAGCGCGCCGCCTGGGAGGAGCAGTACGCCAAGGCGCACGCCCGCTGGGAGGCGCACGTCAAGCAGCAGGCCGAGGCGCAGAAGGCCGAGGTCGAGGCCGGCGAGGCGACGTCCTACTCCTCCGAGCAGCCCAGCGGCGCGCCGTCCGACGGCGGGTCCCTGGCCTCCGACGAGGCGCTCCAGGCGCTGCGCGAGAAGCTCACCGGCGGCCAGTGACCGTCCGGTGACCCGCTGAGGTGCGCGAAGGCGCCCGCCCCTGACGGGGCGGGCGCCTTCGTCGTCTCCGGCCGGCTCTCAGGCGTAGCGGGAGCGAGGGTCGAACTCGTCGAGCGGGTGGCTGCGCGGCGGCGTGCTCACCGTCCAGGGGGCGGTTCGGCGGGGGTAGTAGCCGTCGTTGCGGACGACCGTGACGAGCGCGTGCACGGAGAGCCCGAGCACGACGGCCGCGGCGACGAAGACGGCGGTGAGGACGAGGGCGGTCATGGGTGCCTCCTGAGATCCGGTGGGTTCGGCTGATGGCAGTAATCCTGCTCCCCATGACTTCCTGCCACGAGTGGCAGGAAGGTCACTCATCCTCGATTTTCTGCCAACCTTGTGGGAGGATGGGCCGGTGATCAGCAACGTGGCCGTCCTGGTCTGCGACGGGGTCGCCCCGTTCGAGCTCGGCGTCCTGCACGAGGCCTGGGGCTACGACCGCTCCGACGAGGGCCTGCCGGTGATGGACTTCGCCGTGTGCGCGCCGAGGGCCGGGACGGTCCGCTCCAGCGGCGGCTACGACCTCGCGGTGCGCCACGACCTGTCCCGGGCGGCCGAGGCCGACCTCGTCGCCGTCCCGGCGATGCCGGAGGACCGGGTCACCCCCGAACCGCTGCTGGAGGCGCTGCGTGCCGCGCACCGGCGCGGCGCCCGGATCATGTCGCTGTGCGTGGGCGCGTTCGTGCTCGGGGAGGCCGGCCTGCTCGACGGCCGCTCCTGCACCACGCACTGGCGCCACTCCGCCGAGCTCGCCGAGCGGTTCCCGCTGGCCCGCGTGGTGCCCGAGGTGCTCTACGTCGACGACGGCCCCATCCTGACCAGCGCCGGCACGGCGGCCGGGATCGACGCCTGCCTGCACCTGTGGCGCCAGGAGTTCGGGGCCGCCGCGGCCAGCGCGGTGGCCCGGCGGATGGTGGTGCCACCCCAGCGGGAGGGCGGGCAGGCGCAGTTCATCCGGACGCCGGTCCCCGACTGCGACGCCGAGACCCTGGGTCCCCTGCTGGTCTGGCTGACCGAGCACGTCGGCGAGCAGCACACGGTCGAGAGCCTGGCGAGGGCGGCGAACATGTCCCCGCGCACGTTCGCGCGCCGGTTCCGCGCCGAGACCGGCACCACCCCGCACGTGTGGATCACCGGCCAGCGGGTGCTGCGTGCCGAGCAGATGCTGGAGACCACCGACCGGTCGGTGGACTGGATCGCGGCCGAGGTGGGCTTCGGCACCGCCGCCATGCTGCGTCACCACTTCACCAAGGCCCGCTCGGTGAGCCCGCAGACCTACCGCCGGACCTTCCGTGCCGTCGGGCCGGTCGAGTCGCTGTCCGCCCGGCAGGCGGCGGGCTAGCCGGTGGCGCGCCTGAGGGTGGCGCTCACCGGCGGCGTGGCCTCGGGCAAGAGCCGGGTCGCCGAGACGCTGGGCGGGCTCGGGGCCGTGGTCATCGACTCCGACCGGCTCGCGCGCGAGGTCGTCGAGCCGGGCACCCCGGGCCTGGCCGAGGTGGTGCGGGCCTTCGGGGAGGAGGTGCTCGACGAGGAGGGCCGGCTGGACCGGCCGGCCCTCGGCCGGCTGGTGTTCGCCGCCGCGGCGGCGCGCCGCCGTCTCGAGGGCATCCTGCACCCGCTGATCCGCGAGCTGGGCGCCCGTCGGGAAGCCGAGGCGCCACCGGAGGCCATCGTGGTGCACGACATCCCGCTGCTGGTGGAGACCGGCCAGGAGGGCCTCTTCGACGCGGTGCTGGTCGTCGACGCCCCCGAGGAGGCCCAGGTCGAGCGGATGACGCGGCTGCGGGGGTGGACGCGTGAGGACGCCGAGGCCCGCCTTCGCGCGCAGGCGTCCCGCGAGCGCCGCCGGGCGGCGGCCACCCATGTCGTGGAGAACACCGGAACGCTCGAAGACCTCCGTGAGCGGGTCACGGAGGTCTTCGAGCAGCTGGTCTCGACGGGCTCGACCGGGAGCTGAACCGGCCTGCCCTTGGGAAGTCGGCCGACCGGCCCGGCCCGGTGGTCGAGTCCGTCGAGCGGTCTGACGGCCCGGCTGTCCGGGCTCAGGCGGCCAGGTCGGGGTCGGCGAGCTCGCGCAGCCTCGCCAGCGCCTCCCGCTCGAGCTGGCGCACCCGCTCGGCCGAGATGCCGTGCTTGGCGCCGATGTCGGCGAGCTTGTGCTGCCGGCCGTCGAGCAGCCCGTAGCGGGACCGGATGATGTCGGCGGCGCGGTCGTCGAGCAGCTCGACGAGGTGGCCCAGCCGGTCGCGGGACTCCACGTCGAGGAACGTGCTGTCCGGGCCGGGCGCGGTCTCCTGGGCGATCAGGTCGCCGAGGGAGGTGTCGCCGTCGTCGTCGACGGGCGTGTCCAGGCTGACGTGCTCGCGCCCCCAGCCCAGCAGGTCGATGACGCGGTCCACGTCCATGTCGAGCTCGCCGGCGATCTCCTCCGGCTCCGGGTCGCGGCCCAGCTGCCGCTCCAGGGTCCGGCGGGCGGCGCCGACCTGGTTGAGCTCCTCGACGACGTGCACCGGGAGCCGAACCACCCGGGCCTGCTGGGCGATGCCCCGGGTGATGGCCTGGCGGACCCACCAGGTGGCGTAGGTGGAGAACTTGTAGCCCTTGGCGTAGTCGAACTTCTCGACCGCGCGGATCAGCCCGGTGTTGCCCTCCTGGACCAGGTCCAGCATCGGCATCTGGCTGCGGCCGTACTTGCGGGCGATCGAGACCACGAGACGGAGGTTCGCCTCGATGAACCGCTGGACCGCCTGCTGGCCCTCCTCGGCGAGCCACTCGAGCTCCGCCTGGGAGGCGGACCTGGGCGCGCCGCCCTTCCTGCGGCCGACCCGCCCCTCGGCGAGCAGGTGCTCGGCGAGCAGGCCGGCTTCGATGGTCTTGCTGAGCTCGACCTCGGTGAGGGCGTCGAGCAGGGGGGTACGGGCGATCTCGTCGAGGTACATCCCGACGCTGTCGCGCCCCTCGATCTCACGAGTCGCGGTGCGGGTGGAAGTCATGGTGGGTGCGCTCCCTTCCTATGGGCCCCAAGGACTTACCCAGCGGTAGTCCTTGTAATCACCACAACGACGAACGCTTGTTCGAGATTCCCGGATCCGCCGGGCGGCTCGTCGCGGTGGCTGCCTGCACCCGTTCCTACGTACGGCGGGCGCGAAAGGTTGCCGCGAACCGGGAGATCTCAGCCACTTCTCAGGCCCGGCCCAGACGGTCCAGCAGCCACGCCAGGCCGAACGCCCGCTCCCGCCACGCGTTGTGCCGGCCGCTGACGCCGCCGTGGCCGGCCGACATCTTGGTGCGCAGCAGGATGTGCTGGCTGTCCGCAAGCGTGGCGCGCAGCCTCGCCACCCACTTGGCCGGCTCGACGTAGAGCACCCGGGTGTCGTGCAGGGAGGTCTCGGCGAGGATCGCCGGGTAGCGCTGTGCGGTGACGTTCTCGTACGGCGAGTAGCCCTTGATGTAGGCGTACACGTCCGGGTCCGCCAGCGGGTTGCCCCACTCGTCCCACTCGATGACCGTCAGCGGCAGCGAGGGGTCGAGGATCGAGGTGAGCGGGTCCACGAAGGGCACGGCCGCCAGGATCGCGACGAACGCGTCCGGGGCCAGGTTCGCCACCGCACCCATGAGCAGGCCGCCCGCGCTGCCGCCCTCGGCCGCGAGCCGGTCCGCGGACGTCCACCCGGTCGCGGCCAGGTGGCGCGCGCAGGCGACGAAGTCGGTGAACGTGTTGCGCTTGTGCAGCTGCTTGCCGTCGTCGTACCACTGCCGGCCCAGCTCGCCGCCCCCGCGCACGTGCGCGATCGCGAAGCCCACCCCGCGGTCGAGCAGCGAGAGCCGGCTGATGGAGAACAACGGGTCCATGGACGCCTCGTAGGACCCGTAGCCGTAGAGCACCATCGGCATCGACCCGTCGCGCGGCGCGCCGGAGGGTGCCACGACCGAGATCGGCACGAGGGTGCCGTCCTCGGCGCGCGCCCACTCGCGCGACTGCACGTAGCGGGAGCGGTCGAAGGGGGTGCCGTCCGGCGCCGGCAGGACGGGGGTCTGCTTGAGCAGCGTCAGGGACCTGGTGGCGATGTCGAAGTCGTAGACGGCCGCGGGGTCGGCCATCGTGACGTAGCCGAGGCGCACGGTCGGCTGGGCGAAGTCGGGGTTGCCGCCGACCCAGACGGTGCGCACCTCCTCGTCGAACCCGACCAGGTAGTCCTCGCCGAGACCGTGCTCGCCGGCCTCGTCCAAGGTGACCACCCGCAGCTGCGTGAGCCCGCCGCTGCGCTGGCTGAGCACCAGGTGGTCCGCGAACGCATCGACGTCCTCGAGCCGGACCGAGGGGTCGTGCGGGAACAGGGGCTGCCACTGCTCGTGGGAGGTGGCGTCGACCGGGGCGGTCGCGAGCGCGTAGTTCTGCGCGCCGTCGTTGTGCAGCACGAGCAGCCGGTCCTCACCAGCGATGACCGCGTGCTCGAGCGAGTACTCCACGCCGTCGCGCCGGGGAGCCACCACCCGGAAGTCGCCGGCCGGGTCGCCGGCGTCGAGCAGCGCGTACTCGGAGGTGGTGTGCGACCCCGACGTCCGGAACACGAAGCGGTCGCTGCGGGTGCGCCCCACGGCGACCCAGAACCGCTCGTCGGTCTCGTGGTGCACGAGCACGTCGTCCGCGACGGGCGTGCCGAGCGCGTGCCGCCACAGCTTGTCCGGGCGCCACGCGTCGTCGGGTGTCGTGTAGAACAGCGTGGTCCCGGTCCGGTCCCAGGTCGCGCCGCCCATGGTGTTCGGGACCTCGTCGGGAAGCACCGTCCCGGTGCGGAGGTCCTTGACGCGCAGGAGGTACCTCTCGTCGCCGACCACGTCGGTGCTGAACGCCAGCAGCCGTCCGTCCGGGCTCACCGACACGGTGCCCAGGGAGAAGAACTCGTGCCCGGCCGCGAGCTCGTCGGCGTCGAGGAGCACCTCCTCCCCGGGGACGGGGACCTTCGGGTCGAGGACCGGCGGGGACCAGTCCGCCGGGTCCGCGACGGGGCAGCGGCAGGTGGCGCCGTACTGCTTGTCCTCGTGCGAGCGGCCGTAGTACCACCACGCGCCCACGCGGGACGGCACGGACAGGTCCGTCTCCAGCGTGTGGGCGCGGATCTCCTCGAACACCTGCTCGCGCAGCCCCGCCAGGTGGGCGGTGGCGGCCTCGGCCCAGGCGTTCTCGGCCTCGAGGTAGGCCAGCGTGTCGGGGGAGTCCTTGTCGCGCAGCCACTCGTACTCGTCGACGACGGTGTCGCCGTGGTGGGTGCGCTCGGAGGGGACCCGCCGGGCCCGCGGCGGGGCCGTGGGCTGGGCCGTGGACTGGGCCGTGGGTGCGTCGTGTGCCATGCCCGGAGCCTACGGTGACCGGTCCGGCGCGGTCCTCGCCCGTGGGGTCAGCTCGGGGTCGTCGGTGCGGAAGGTGCGGACCGGCCCGGGGCCCGTCTCGGCGGTCTCGAAGCGGACGGTCACCCGGCCCAGACCGGAGCCCCACACCCAGCCCGGCCCGT